>NZ_CP162023.1:1549784-1859740 GCF_041320275.1 Mumia sp. Pv4-285
CGGTCTCGAGCCCGACCTGATCGAGGCTGCCGACAGCGACGCGTACGACGAGGCGCTACGTGCGTCGCACGAGCGCGGGATCAGCCTGGTCGGCGAGGACGTCGGCACCCCGGTCGTCGCGATCGACGGCGTCGCGTTCTTCGGTCCCGTCGTCACTCCGGCACCCAAGGGCGAGGCCGCCGGCCGGCTCTGGGACGGCTGCCTGCTCGTCGCCGGCACCGACGGGTTCTTCGAGCTGAAGCGCACCCGCACGCGCGAGCCGATCTTCGACTGACCCGCCAGCTCACTCTGCGTCGGTCCCCACGCAGACGTCAGGCCCCACCGGACGATTCCGGTGGGGCCTGCGCGCTCCGTGGGGGCCAACGCAGAGTGGTGCGGCGCTAGCATCGCGGCATGCTGCATCCTCAGGCGCGCGCCGCGATCCCGCCCGACGACGACACCTCCTTCGACACGATCGACGTGGTAGCCGATCGTGCGGCCGACCGTGAGGCCGCGCTCGCCGACACGATCCGCATCGACGTCGAGCACGTCGCCGACCTCGACGCCGACGGGGTGCCGGTGCGCCTCTACCGGCCCGAGGAGGACGCGCCCGTCGTGCTCTACGTGCACGGCGGCGGATGGGTCTTCCACGACCTCGAGACGCACGACGCGTTCTGCCGCTACCTCGCGAACGCGACCGGGTGGGCGCTCCTGGCCGTGGACTACCGGCGCGCGCCGGAGCACCCGTACCCTGCTCCGCTCGACGACGTCGCGACCGCGCTCGCCTGGCTCCGTGAGCACGGCGAGGAGCACGCGCTCGACACGTCGCTCGTCGCGGCGGTCGGCGACTCCTCCGGCGCCAACCTGATCGCCGGCCTCTGCCTTCGCGACCGCGGCGCGCTCGCGTACCAGGTCTTGGTCTACCCGCCGCTCGACGCGCTCGCCGACACGGAGTCCCGCCGGAGCGAGGGAGTGGCCGCGAACGGCTTCGTGGCGGCCGACATGGACTGGTACTGGGACCAGTACGCTCCCGCGGCCGACGCCAAGTCCCTCCCCGAGGTCTCGCCGTTGCGTGCGGACGACCTCACCGGTCTCCCGCCGGCGCTCGTGATCACCGCAGAGCACGACCTCCTGCGCGACGAGGGAGAGGCGTACGCGGCACGGCTCGCCGACGCCGGTGTGCCGACCGTCGCGTGGCGCGCCCTCGGGATGACCCACGGGTTCTGGCGCCGACCGTGGGAGTTCGACGCGTCGCGGTCGGCCGTACGCCTGGTGGCGGGCACGCTGCACGACCTCGCCTCGTCCTGGAGCGGCTGAGCGTCGCGAGACCGGGTGTTGAGAGACTGACCCCATGCGCGTTCACATCGGCTGCGACCACGCCGGCTTCGAGCTCAAGAACCACCTCGTCACCCACCTGAGGGGACACGGTCACGACGTCGTCGACCACGGCCCGGCCGAGTACGACGCGCTCGACGACTACCCGCCGTTCTGCATCGCGACCGGTACGGCCGTCGTCGCCGACCCGGACAGCCTCGGCATCGTCGTCGGCGGATCCGGCAACGGTGAGCAGATCGCGGCCAACAAGGTCGACGGTGTCCGCGCGGCGCTCGCCTGGTCGGTCGAGACCGCGACGCTGTCCCGACAGCACAACGACGCGAACGTCGTCGGGATCGGCGCCCGGATGCACACCATCGACGAGGCGACCACGATCGTCGAGGCCTTCCTTTCGACGCCGTTCAGCGGCGACGACCGCCACGCGCGGCGCGTCGCGCTGGTCAGTGCGTACGAGGAGTCCCGCGGCGCAGCTGGTCGCCGCGAGGACGCCTGAGCCGTGCCCGAGGGGCACACCCTCCACCGGCTCGCGCTCGACCTCGATGCCGCCTTCGCCGGCGACACGACGTGGTCCTCGAGCCCGCAGGGCCGGTTCGTCGACGGAGCCGCGCGCATCAACGGGCGGTTGATGGAGCGGGCGGAGGCGTACGGGAAGCAGCTCTTCGTCGCTTTCGCGGGGGTCGAGGAGCAGGTTCGGATCCACCTCGGCCTGATCGGGGGTCTCGCGATCCACGAGTCACCGCCGGGCTCCGGCGGAGTCGGCGACCTCGGTGCCCGCCCGGTCGTGGGCCAGGTGCGGTGGCGTCTGGAGTCCGCGCGGGCCTGGGCCGACCTGCGCGGCGCCACCGTCTGCACTTTGCTCACGCCGGACGAGAAGGCCGCCTACCTCGCAAGACTGGGCCCCGACCCGCTCCGCGACGACGCGCGACCTGAGCTGGCGTGGCAGCGCGTCAACCGCTCGCGCATCTCGATCGCCGCGCTGCTGATGGACCAGGCGGTGCTCGCGGGAGTAGGCAACGTGTACCGCGCCGAGATCCTCTTCCGGCACAACCTGGACCCGTTCATGGAGGGCCGCTTCCTCCGCCGCGCCGAGTGGGACGCGGTGTGGGGCGACCTGGTCGGCCTCATGGCGTACGGCGTCGTGCACAACCGGATCGACACGGTGCGGCCGGAGCACGAACCCGAGGCGATGGGACGACCGGCGCGCAAGGACGACCACGGTGGAGAGGTGTACGTCTACCGCCGCACGCACCAGCCGTGCCTGGTGTGCGAGACACCGGTGCGTACGGAGGTCGTGGCGGGCCGCAACCTGTTCTGGTGCCCGCGGTGCCAGCCGAGGAGCCGCCGCCGTACGCCGGTGCGCGGCTGAACGTCTGCCCGAGGCTGGTCAGCTGACGTCGGGGAGCATGCGCGCGGCGAGCAGCGCCGAGACCTCTTCACGCTCGCGCCGTGCGGCGGCCAGCTCGTTGGCGCACCCGAGGGCGTTGGCGCGGGAGACGTCGGTGGAAGCAAAGCGGGCGAGGCCTGACGCGGCGACGTGCCAGGCGAGGTTGAGGGGACTCATCGCGAACCTCCGAAGAAGGGGCCGACGCGGCGCCTGGGCCGCCTTCCCTGCCAAGCGGGCCAGGCGCCGCGTTGTGCGTGCCGGTTCGTCGATGCGTGATCTCGTTCCGACACCCTCGACACTAGGCGCCGAGGGAATCGAATCGGTTAGGCGCGCATGACGAGTGGGTTAACGTTCCCATTCCGGACATCTCGACCCAAGGGTTCTGGTCAGCGCGGTCGAAGGCCGACCTTCCGGAACCTGCCGTGCAATTTCTCGCTGCGCCGAATAATCCGTTGAGCGTGTCCGTGGGCGTCCCTAGGGTCGTACGGCCGGTCGGTCCCGGCCGGCTTCCGACAGAAGGGAACCATCCATGAGGAACACCCTGATGCGCACGCTGGCGTCGGCAACAGCCGTGGTGGCGGTCACGGCCGGAGGAGTCACCGCGCTCGCGAGTCCCGCGAGCGCCGACGACTACCGGTGCAAGACCAGCGCGAAGGAGTTCCCGACGAACGGCTACAACGCCGACGTGAAGGTCGAGCTGTGCCTCGTGCGCAGCTGGGGCGGCTCGGGCGGGAGCAACGAGATCAAGCGTGCCTACGCCCGTGTCAGCTGGGGCGAGTCCGGCTCGGGCAAGTGGGAGAAGTTCGCCGTACAGGTGCGGATCGAGCAGAACGACGCGATCGTCAAGTCCAAGACCTGCACCGTGACGAACATCAGCAACACGTCAGGCTCCTACACCTGCTCGCTCGGCCCTTACTCGAACATCTCGGGCAACACGGCCGACGGCACCGTGACGTACAACGTCAACGACGACGGCCTGGGCAACCAGTCCTGGGGGCTTGCGGGGACGCCGAAGCTCTGATCGGACTGCGCCGCCTGGATCGGGCCGGGCGGCGCGGCTCGGGGCGCGTGGAGCGGACGACGGGAATCGAACCCGCGTAATCAGTTTGGAAGACTGAGGCTCTACCATTGAGCTACGTCCGCGCGTTGTCGCCGGGCCGTACGCCCTGCGGTCAACCGCGACCATGATGACACATCGACCCGCTGATCCTCGCAAGGGGTAGCGCGCGGGTGTGGCGTCGAGGATGCCCGCGATTCGGGGTCGATCGGCATCGTCTACTACAGTGGTGCGGGCGCCCGCACCATGCGAACGGTGCGCACCGGGATGTAGCGCAGCTTGGTAGCGCATCCGCTTTGGGAGCGGAGGGTCGCAGGTTCAAATCCTGTCATCCCGACAGCCGACGACACGTCACCACAACGGTGACGTCTGCACGACGACCAAGGAGAACGTACTCGTGAAGAGTGCCCAGGAGAATCTGAGCCCGACCCGGGTCAAGCTGACCATCGAGGTTCCGTTCGAGGAGCTCAAGCCGGCCCTCGACAAGGCCTACAAGACGATCGGGTCGCAGATCTCGGTCCCCGGCTTCCGCCGCGGCAAGGTCCCCTCGAAGGTCGTCGACCAGCGTGTCGGTCGCGGTGCGATCCTCGACCAGGCCATCAACGACGCCCTTCCGGGCATCTACTCGCAGGCCGTCGCCGAGGCGGGCATCCAGCCCCTCGGCCAGCCTGAGGTCGACGTGTCCCGCCTCGAGGACGGCGAGCTCGTCGAGTTCACCGTCGAGGTGGACGTCCGCCCCGAGTTCGAGACGCCCGACCTGAGCGACGTCGAGGTCACCGTGCCCGACGTGACGGTCGAGGACGCCGACATCGACGAGCAGATCCAGTCGCTGCGCGAGCGTTTCGCCACGCTGTCCGAGGTCGACCGCCCCGCCGCCGAGAACGACTTCGTCACGATCGACCTGTCCGCGAGCAAGGACGGCGAGAAGATCGAGGCCGCCCAGGCCAGCGGTGTCGCATACCAGATCGGCAAGAACTCGATGCTCGACGGGCTCGACGAGGCCGTCACTGGCATGAGCGCCGGCGAGACCAAGACCTTCCAGACCCAGCTCGCCGGTGGCGACCTCGTGGGCGAGGACGTGGACGTCGAGGTCACGCTCAGCGTCGTCAAGGAGCAGGAGCTCCCCGAGCTCGACGACGAGTTCGCCCAGACCGCGTCGGAGTTCGACACGGTCGACGAGCTGCGTGCCGACATCAGCGAGAAGCTCCTCCGCGGCAAGCGGATCGAGCAGGCCGCTGACGCCCGCGACGCCGTCCTCGAGGCAGCGCTCGAGAAGCTCGACGTGCCGCTCCCCGAGACGGTCCTCGACGCCGAGCTCACGAACCGTCGCCAGCAGATCGAGCAGCAGCTCGCCTACGCGGGCATGTCGATGGACGCCTACCTCGAGTCCGAGGAGCAGACGGCCGAGGAGTTCGAGGCCGACCTCGAGAAGCGCGTTCGCGACTCGCTCGTGGCGCAGTTCCTCCTCGACCAGATCGCCGCCGACGCCGAGATCGGCATCGAGCAGGACGAGCTCACCGAGCACATGCTCCGCCGCGCGCAGCAGTCCGGTGAGGACCCGCAGTCGTTCATGCAGCACATGGTCGAGCACAACCACATCCCGGAGCTCGTGTCCGAGGTCGTGCGCGGCAAGGCGCTCGCCTCGATCGTCGAGAACGCGACCGTCAAGGACGAGTCGGGCAACGTCATCGACCTCGCGAACCTGCGCGGCGACGGCACGTTCGCCGAGGGTGACGACGCCGAGGGTGACGAGACCGAGGGTGACGACGCCGAGAGCGACGACAAGGCCTGATCTCCGCCCAACGCGTACGACGGCCCCTCCCGCAGCTGCGGGAGGGGCCGTCGTCGTGTGACAAGGGTCCGATTCGGCGTACGGGGTAGCGCGCTGTGATCGGATACCGGGAGTATGTGGAGGTGCCTCCTACGCCCCGCACCGCGCACTCCGCCGCGCTGGCCCTCGGGTTCGCCGACGACGTCGTGGTGCCGTGCGTCCGTGAGGTGCACGGCGCGGTCGCGCGCCGCGTCTTCGGTGCCGTTGCGGGCGGCAGGGCTCCGCAGCTGGCCCACGACGCGGTCGCGGCCGTGGCGTACGCCGGGGTCTCCGGCGGCCTCCGCGGTGCGAGCCGCGGCCTTCGGCACCTGGCCGACCGCGGCGTCGGCGCTCCCGTCGAGAGCAGCCGGCGGACCCGCATGCTCCGCTCGGCGATCAACGCGCTCGTCGGTGACCAGCTGGCCGACCGCGACGACCCGTACGCGCTGTCGATGGCCCTGCGCGTCGAGGGCGAGGACGTCGTCCCGGAGCCGTACGCGTTCGCGCTCGCCTACCCCGGTGCGAGGAGCGAGGTCGTCGTCCTCGTCCACGGTCTCGGCGAGAACGACGACTCGTGGGACCGCGGGGTCGACCGCCACGGAGCCACGTACGACGACGTGCTCCGCGACCGGACGGACGCGACCCCGGTCCGGCTGCGTTACAACACCGGGCGCCACGTCTCCGACAACGGCGCCGACCTGTCCAACCTGCTGACGAAGATCGTGGCGGGATGGCCCGTGCCGGTCACGCGTCTGCACCTCGTCGGGCACTCGATGGGCGGGCTCGTCATCCGGTCCGCGACGGCGTACGGCGTCTCGCGACGTGCGGCGTGGACCGACGCGGTCGCGACCGTGGTGTGCCTCGGCACCCCGCATCTGGGCGCTCCGCTCGAGCGCGCGGTCCACCTCGGCTCGCGTGCCCTGGGCCTCGTCCCCGAGAGTCTCCCGTTCGCGGGAGTCCTCGGTGCACGCTCCGCCGGGATCGTCGACCTCCGGCACGGCTACGTGACGCGCGAGGAGTGGCACGGCCAGGACCTCACGGCCCGGTGGGGCGACGGGCGGCTCGCCGTCGCTCCGCTGCCGCGCGCGTCGTACCACTTCGTCGCCGCGAGGGCCGACGTCATGGTGACGCCTGGGTCCGCTGCCGGGGCGCCTCGCGGGGCCGACGCCGTGGTCGGTGGCGCCTCGACGTCGCGTGTGTCGGGCGGGCACCTGGGACTGCTCAACCATCCCCGGCTCGCCGCCCGGCTCGCAGAGTGGGTCGCCGGCCGCCCCGCGGCACTGCCCGCCGGCACCCTCGCCGACTGACCGCCTCGTCCGCCGTACCCAGCCCCGAAGGGATCTCATGACCACGCCCACCGCCGACCCGTACCTGCTCGAGGTCAGCATCGACGTCGATGCGCCGCCGAGGACCGTCTGGGACGCTCTCTCCGACCTGCGACGCATGCCCGAGTGGAGCCCGCAGACCCGGCGGATGATCGTCCTCGGCCGCACCAAGGTCGGGGCGCACACGATCAACGTCAACCGGCTCGGGTGGAAGATGTGGCCGACCACGTCCAAGGTCGTCCGGTACGAGCCGCAGCGGGCGATCGCCTTCTCGGTCCCCGTGAACGGCACGGTCTGGACGTACGAGCTCGAGGACCTGGGCGAGGGCAGGACGCGGATCGTCGAGCGGCGCGAGGCTCCCGAGGGGTCGACGAGCGCGTCCAAGATGCTCGTCAAGCGGTTCCTCGGCGGCCACGACGGCTACTCCGCGACGCTCGAGAAGGACATGGCCGCGACGCTGGCACGGATCAAGGCAGCGGCAGAACGCGACGGCTGACGCGTCCAGGGGCGGGTTGTGCGCCCGTAGCGAAATCCGAAGGGTTCCGCTCGGGTTCGTCCGCCCGCCCCGCTAGGGTCGAGCACGTGAACACAGAGACGACTCCCCGCATGGCCGGCGACGTCGGCCCCTCGGATCTCGACGGCCACATCTACCAGCGACTCCTCAAGGAGCGCATCGTCTTCCTCGGTTCCGAGGTTCGCGATCAGAACGCCAACGCGATCTGTGCGCAGATGCTGCTGCTCAATGCCGAGGACCCCAAGAGCGACATCCGGCTCTACATCAACTCGCCCGGCGGTTCGGTCGACTCGGGCATGGCGATCTACGACACCATGCAGTTCATCTCGAACGACGTCGTCACCGTCGGCATGGGTCTGGCCGCCTCGATGGGCCAGTTCCTGCTCGCTGCGGGCACCAAGGGCAAGCGGTACGCCCTCCCGCACGCGCGGATCATGATGCACCAGCCGTCCGGCGGCCTCGGCGGCTCGGCCTCCGACATCCGCATCCAGGCCGAGCAGAGCCTGCTCCTCAAGCAGCAGCTCAACGAGCTCCAGGCATTCCACACGGGCCAGGACCTCGAGGCGATCGAGCGCGACTCCGACCGCGACCGCTGGTTCACCGCCGAGCAGGCGAGGGACTACGGCTTCATCGACCACGTGATCGCCCGCGAGAACGACGTCACGCGAGGTGAGGCATCGTGACCGCGACCTCCCTGCCGCTGTCCCGTCTCCCTCAGGGTGGCCCGACCTCAGGAGCCGACATGACCATGCCGCACCAGCAGTTCGCCCCGGCGATGAACTACTACATCCCCCAGTGGGAGGAGCGGACGTCCTACGGGTTCCGCCGCATCGACCCGTACGCGAAGCTGTTCGAGGACCGCATCATCTTCCTCGGCACCCCGATCTCCGACGAGGTCGCCAACGCGGTGATGGCGCAGCTCCTGTGCCTGCAGTCGATGGACCCTGACCGCGACATCTCGCTCTACATCAACTCGCCCGGCGGCTCCTTCACGGCGCTCACGGCGATCTACGACACGATGCGCTACCTCAAGCCGGACGTGCAGACCGTGTGCCTCGGCCAGGCGGCCTCGGCGGCGGCGGTGCTGCTCGCAGCGGGCACGCCCGGCAAGCGCCTGGCGCTTCCCAACAGCCGCATCCTGATCCACCAGCCGTACACCGAGGGCACCTACGGGCAGAGCTCCGACCTCGAGATCACGGCCCGCGAGATCCTGCGCATGCGCGAGCTGCTGGAGACGATGATCTCCGAGGCGTCGGGCAAGCCCAAGGACGAGGTCAGCCGCGACGTGGAGCGCGACAAGATCCTCACTGCCGACCAGGCGGTCGAGTACGGCCTCGTGGACCAGATCCTCGAGACCCTCAAGACCCCGGCGGTCTGATCCCGATCTGACACGCCCGTGTGCCGGGTCGGCCGCACGTCGGCCCGGCACAGGGTACGGTCGATAGAAGCATCGCTGGGGGAGAGCCCCGCGCGACGAAGGTGAGGAAGCAGTGGCACGCATCGACGGCGGCGACCTGCTCAAGTGCTCGTTCTGCGGCAAGAGCCAGAAGCAGGTCAAGAAGCTGATCGCGGGGCCAGGCGTCTACATCTGCGACGAGTGCATCGAGCTCTGCAACGAGATCATCGAGGACGAGCTCCAGGAGACGTCCGAGGTCTCTCTCGAGGAGCTCCCGAAGCCGCGTGAGATCTACGAGTTCCTCAACCAGTACGTCATCGGTCAGGACTCTGCCAAGAAGTCGCTCGCCGTTGCGGTCTACAACCACTACAAGCGTGTGCAGGCCGGAGCCGCCGCAGGTCGTCACAAGGACGACGTCGTCGAGCTCGCGAAGTCCAACATCCTTCTCGTCGGGCCCACGGGCTGCGGCAAGACCTATCTCGCCCAGACCCTCGCGCGCATGCTCAACGTGCCCTTCGCGATCGCCGACGCCACGGCGCTGACCGAGGCCGGCTACGTCGGCGAGGACGTCGAGAACATCCTTCTCAAGCTGATCCAGGCCGCTGACTACGACGTCAAGAAGGCCGAGACCGGCATCATCTACATCGACGAGGTCGACAAGATCGCCCGCAAGAGCGAGAACCCGTCGATCACGCGCGACGTCTCCGGCGAGGGCGTCCAGCAGGCCCTTCTCAAGATCCTCGAGGGCACGACCGCGTCGGTGCCGCCGCAGGGCGGGCGCAAGCACCCGCACCAGGAGTTCATCCAGATCGACACCACCAACATCCTCTTCATCGTGGGTGGTGCGTTCGCAGGGATCGAGCAGATCATCGAGAGCCGCAACGGCAAGATGTCGCTCGGCTTCAACACCAACCGCGAGGAGCGGGCGACCGAGCGCGTCAGCGGGCACGTCTTCACCAAGCTCATGCCCGAGGACCTGCTCAAGTTCGGCCTGATCCCGGAGTTCATCGGCCGCCTCCCCGTCATCGCGACGGTCGAGAACCTCGACAAGGAAGCCCTCGTCGAGATCCTCACGCAGCCGAAGAACGCCCTCACCAAGCAGTACGGCAAGCTCTTCGCGATCGACCAGGTCGAGCTCGAGTTCGCCGACGACGCGATCGACGCGATGGCCGACCTCGCGCTGCTGCGCGGCACCGGTGCACGCGGTCTGCGCGCGATCATCGAAGAGGTCCTGCTCAACGTCATGTACGAGGTGCCGAGCCGTGACGACGTCGCGAAGGTCGTCGTCACCAAGGAGACGGTCCTCGACAACGTCAACCCGACCTTGGTGCCGCACCGCGACGAAGAGCGTCGCGACAAGGCTTCCTGAGCCGTCTCTCCGCGGCTTGACCTGCGGGTGTGGTCTCGATCGCTTCGCGCCTCGACCAGCGGTATGGGCCGCTCGACCAGCGAGGGTCCTAGGCCAGTGAGGTGCCGAGGATGAGCAGCAGCGACGAGCCGGCTGCCGTCACGGTCGCGACCGTCGCGAGTGCCACGACTCCGGCGGGCAGCGGCCAGAGGTCTCGCACCCGCAGGCCGAGCCCGAGTCCGAACATCCCGGCTGCGAGGAACAGGGTCGTGACCGTCTCGGCGAGTCCGAGCGCTCCGGGGCTCACCACGCCGGTGGCCCGAACGGCGACAGCGACGAGGAATCCCGCGACGAACCAGGGGACGACGGGAGCGCTCGTGGCCTCCTCGCCGCCCTGTCGCCGTGATGCGACGGCGTAGACGCCGGCGAGCGTGAGGACGCGGCCCAGCTTGATGGTCGTGGCGACCGCGACTGCCAGCGGTCCGCCGATCAGGGATGCCGCCGCGATCACCTGGGCGACCTCGTGGATGCTCGCGCCGGCCCACAGCGCAGCGTGCTCGGTGGAGAGGCCGAGGGCGCGTCCGGCCAGTGGCAGGAGCGCGATCATCGCGGTCCCGTAGACGGTGACGAGCGCCACCGCGACGGCGACGTGCCGCTGCCGAGCTCGCACCCCGTCCTGGACAGCCGCGATCGCCGCAGCACCACAGACCGAGAAACCTGCGGCGATCAGGGTCACCAGGCCGCGTTCGATCCCGAGCGCGTCCCCGACGACCGTAGTGACCGTGTACGTGATGGCGACCGTCGCCACGACGACGACCACGCCACCGAGGCCGATCCCGAGCAGGTCGTCCAGCGGCAGCCGCAGGCCGAGAAGGACGATGCCGACCCGAAGGCAGGTACGAGCGACGGCTGACGGTGTCGCGAGGAGCTCGGCGGGTGCCGCTGAGGCGTTCGCGACGACGGCCCCGAGTGCGAGGGCCACCAGCATCGGCCCGAGCAGCGGGACCGCGCTGCTGACCGCCATCGCGACGACCCCGGCGAGCGCCGGAGCGACGACGAGGACGGGGCGGGGAGACGTGGTCACCCCTCCAGGGTCGGTGAGCGGCGCCGTACCCAGTAGTGGCGAGAACGGGCTCGACTCATAAGGTGGGGTGATGACTCCGGACGTCGACGTGCAGACGCTGCGTCTTCTGGTGAGTGTCGCGGAGCATGGCAGCCTCGGCGCATCGGCCAGGGATCTCGGGATGACGCAGCCTGCAGCGAGCGCCCGGATCCGCGCGTTCGAGGCACGTTGGCGGATCAGCGTACTGACCCGCTCGCCGCGAGGATCACGCCTGACGGAGGACGGTGAGGTCGTCGTGTCGTGGGCCCGCACCCTGCTGCACGAGCTCGAGACGGTCAGATCCAGCCTGCTGGCCCTCGGCGAGGAGCGGCGTTCGGGGGTGGCCGTCGCCGCGAGCCTGACGATCGCCGACCTGATCCTCCCGCGGTGGCTCGCCGAGCTGCGCGCCCGACGACCCGAGGTGAGTCCCCGCCTGCACGTGGTCAACAGCGACACCGTCGCCGCCATGGTCCGCGACGGAGACGTCGACCTCGGCTTCATCGAGTCTGCCGGCACCCCGCACGACCTCGCGACGAGGGTGGTCGGCCACGACAGCCTCGCGGTCGTGGTCGCCCCGGGCCATCCGTGGTCACGTCGCCGGACCCCGGTGACGCTCGACGAGCTCCAGACAGCGTCGTACGTCGTCCGCGAGCCCGGAAGCGGCACGCGGAGCACCTTCGAGGCGGCCCTGCGACGCCAGCCGGCGATCGTCCTCGAGGCCAGCTCGACCAGCGCTCTGCTCGGTGCTGCCGCCGCGGGAGTGGGGCCCGCGGTCGTCTCGCGTCGCGCGGTCGTCGGTGACGTCGAGCGCGGCCGGCTCGTGATCGTACCGACGGCGCTGGACCTGCGCCGCCCCCTGACAGCGGTGTGGGACCGGCGGCGACGACTCCAGGACGCCGCGGCCGATCTCGTCCTCATCGCTGCCGAGGCGTCGCGCGAGACCTGACGGCGGGCCCACGGCTCCGCGCCGGGCCCCTAGACTCGCCGCGTGACCTACGCTTTCGCGCTGCTCGGAGCCACCGGATTCACGGGTGGGCTCACCGCCGACTACCTCGCCGCGCACGCACCTGCCGCGACGTCGTGGACGATCGCGGGTCGTGACCGGGCGCGACTCGACTCCGTCGTCGACCGGATCGCCGCGGCCGGAGGCACCGTGCCGTCGGTGACGGTCGCGGATGTCACCGATACGGACTCGCTGCGTCGGCTCGCGGAGTCGACCGGAGTCCTCGCGACGACGGTCGGGCCGTACGCGGCCCACGGTGGGCCGGTCGTGGCGGCGTGCGCCGAGGCCGGCACCGACTACTGCGACCTCACCGGCGAGCCCGAGTTCGTCGACCGCATGTGGCTCGACCACCACGCCACCGCCGAACGCACGGGGGCCCGGCTCGTGCACGCGTGCGGGTTCGACTCCGTCCCGCACGACCTCGGCGTGCTGCACACCGTCAAGCAGCTTCCCTCCGACGTGCCGATCACGATCCGCGGGTACGTGCGCGCGAGTGCCGACTTCTCCGGGGGCACCTTCCAGTCGGCGCTGGGTGCCTTTGCAGGCTTCCGTTCGTCGCGGAACACGGCGAACGAGCGGCGCCGGCTCGAGGGGCGTCCCGAGGGGCGTCGCGTGAGGGGCCTGCCGGAGCGGCCCGGGCGAGGCGTCGGCGGATCCGGGTGGGCGCTCCCGCTTCCGACGATCGACCCGCAGGTCGTGCTGCGCTCGGCGCGGTCGCTGCCTGCGTACGGGCCCGACTTCGCGTACGGCCACTACGTCCAGTTCCAGCGCCTGCCGGTCGCGGTCGGCGCCGCAGTCGGCACCGGCGCCGTGGTGGTCGGAGCACAGGTGCCACCGATCCGTACGGCGCTCGCGCGGGTGAAGTCCGCCGGGGACGGCCCGAGCGAGGCGAAGCGGGCACGGTCATGGTTCCGCGTGCAGTTCGAGGCGGACGCCCCGGGCACGCGTCTCGTCACCGAGGCGGCGGGCGGAGACCCCGGCTACACGGAGACGGCGCGGATGCTCGGGGAGTCGGTCTTCGCGCTCGCGTTCGACGACCTGCCGGAGACCGCCGGACAGGTCACCACCGCGGTGGCGATGGGGGATGCGCTCCTCGAGCGGCTCCCGTACTTCCGCACGCTCTGACGGCAGAACAGCCCGGGTCAGAAGGTGAGCTTGAACCCGACGTGGCTCGCGGTGAACCCCAGGCGCTCGTAGAAGCGGTGTGCGCCTTCGCGGGTCGCGTCCGACGTGAGCTGGACGAGGGTGCAGCCCCGCTCGCGCGCCTCGTCGATCGCCCACCGGATCATGTCCGAGCCGAGACCGGCGCCGCGCAGGTCGGCGCGGACGCGGACCGCCTCGATCTGAGCACGCGTCGCGCCCCGCCGGCCCAGGCCGCGCATGTACGTCAGCTGCAGCGTGCCGATCACCTCGCCGTCCCGCACGGCCACGACGACACGCTGGTGCGGGTCGCCTGCGATCTCGGCGAGCGCGTCGAGGTACGGTGCAAGGTCGTCCGGGCTCTCACGCGTGGCCCCCAGCGGATCGTCGACCAGCATGGCCACGATGGCCGGGACGTCGTCGGCGTCGGCGTCCCGAATCGTGAAGACGCTCACTCCGGCGCCGTTGCCGGCTTCTTCGGCTCGGGGTCTGCGAGCACCGCCTCGACGGCGAGGTCGCCGTCCTGCGAGGGATCGACCACGAACTCGACCTCACCGGTCACGTTGCCCGCCGAGCGGAGGTCCGGGAGTGCACGCTTGACGATCTCGACCCGCTTCTCGGAGCCGCGGACGACCAGACCGGTCACCGCCGTACGCTGGCTCACCTTGGCCGTCGACTTCGCGCCGCGGATGCCTGCGAGCACCTCGCCCGCCGCGACCAGCAGCGCCGGATCGTGCGGGGTGGTCGTGATCTCGATCTCGCCGCTCGGCCACTCGGCGCGGTGGATCGAGCCCTCCTGCCACCACGACCAGACCTCCTCGGTGACGTAGGGCAGGAACGGCGCCAGGAGACGCAGCTGCACCGACAGGGCGATCGCGAAGGCCGCCTTGGCCGACTCGGCCGCATCGTCCTCGCCACGGGCCCGGTCCTTGACGAGCTCGAGGTAGTCGTCGCAGAAGCCCCAGAAGAACCGCTCGGTGACCTCGAGGGCGGTCGTGTAGTCGTACGCCTCGAACGCCTCCGTCGCCTCGATCGCGACCTGGCGGAGGCGGCGCAGCATCGAGAGGTCGAGCAGCTCCGTCACGCGGTGCGGCTCCACGTACGCGGCGTCGACGCCGAGCCCGTACGCCTCCGGTGCGGCGAGCACGAACTTCGAGGCGTTGAGCACCTTCATCGCGAGGCGGCGCCCCACCTTCATCTGCGTCTCGTCGAACGGCGAGTCAGCACCGGGGCGCGCCCCGGCGGCACGCCAGCGGACCGCGTCGGCCCCGAACTTGTCGAGGATCTCGGTCGGAACGACGACGTTGCCCTTCGACTTCGACATCTTCTTGCGGTCGGGGTCGACGACGAAGCCGGAGATGAGTGCGTGCGACCACGGGGCCGTGTGGTTCTCGAGGTGAGCGCGCACGACGCTGGAGAACAGCCACGTCCGGATGATGTCGTGGGCCTGCGGGCGCAGGTCCATGGGGAAGGTCTTCTCGAACAGCTCCGGGTCGCGCTCCCATCCGCAGACGATCTGTGGTGTCAGCGACGAGGTCGCCCACGTGTCGAAGATGTCGGGGTCGCCCATGAAACCGCCGGGCTTGCCGCGCTGGTGCTCCTCGTACCCCTTCGGCGCCTGCGACTGCGGATCGATCGGGAGCTCGGACTCCTCCGGCACGATCGGGTCGTCGTAGTCCGGCTCGCCCTCGTCGTCGAGACGGAACCACACCGGGATCGGCACGCCGAAGAAGCGCTGACGGCTGACCAGCCAGTCGCTGTTGAGCCCGTCGATCCAGTTGGTGTAGCGCGACTGCATGTAGCCCGGGTACCACGCGATGTCGTGCCCGCGGGCGACGAGCTGGCCGCGAAGCTCCGGCTCCTTGCCGCCGTTCGTGAGGTACCACTGGCGGGTGGAGACGATCTCCAGCGGCTTGTCGCCGCGCTCGTAGAAGTTCGCCATGCGCGTCGTCGCCGCCGGCTCGCCGTCGAGGTCGCCGGACTCACGCAGCGCCGCGACGATCGCCTCGCGTGCGGAGAAGACCGTCTTGCCTGCAAGCTCCTCGTACGCCTTGCGGCCGTCCTCCGAGGCGATCCACTCCGGCGTCTCGCGGAGGATGCGACCGTCGCGTCCGACGACCGTGCGTGTCGGCAGGTCGAACTCACGCCACCACTGGACGTCGGTCAGGTCACCGAACGTGCAGCAGTGGACGATGCCGGAGCCCTTCTCGGGGTCGGCGGCGGGATCGGCGATCACCGGCACCTGCACGCCGAAGAGCGGAGAGGTCGCGGCGGTGCCGAACAGGTGCTGATAACGCTCGTCGTCCGGGTGGGCGATCAGTGCGACCGCTGACGGCGTCAGCTCGGGACGTGTCGTCTCGACGTGCACCTTGGTGCCGTCAGCGAGGGTGTAGGCGACGCGGTAGTAGTGGCCGGGGTAGTCGCGGGGCTCCAGCTCGGCCTGCGCGACGGCGGTCTGATAGGTGACGTCCCAGAGTGTCGGGGCGTCGGCCGTGTACGCCTCGCCGCGTGCGAGGTTGCGCAGGAACGCGCGCTGCGAGGCAGTGCGCGACACCTCGCCGATGGTCGTGTAGGTCTGCGACCAGTCGACCGACAGGCCGATCGTGCGCCAAAGGTCCTCGAAGGCCTTCTCGTCGATCGCCACGAGCTGCTCGCACAGCTCGATGAAGTTGCGACGGCTGATCGGGATCTGACGCTTCGGGTCGGGCTTCTCCGGTGGCGTGAAGGCGTCGTCGTACGGCATCGACGGGTCGCAGCGCACACCGAAGTAGTTCTGCACACGCCGCTCGGTGGGCAGACCGTTGTCGTCCCAGCCCATCGGGTAGAAGACCTCCTTGCCGCGCATCCGCTGGAAGCGGGCGACGAGGTCGGCGTGCGTGTAGGAGAAGACGTGGCCTACGTGGAGCGAGCCGGAGACCGTGGGAGGCGGGGTGTCGATCGAGTACACCTGGGCCCGCGTCTTGGAACGGTCGAACATGTAGGTCCCACGCTCTTGCCACAGCGTCGACCACTTCTGCTCGAGGCCCTCCAGGGCGGGCTTCTCCGGCACGTTGCTCATGAGGTCAGTCTAGGAGGCGACCGGCGAGCACCGGTGACCGGTTCGCCCCGTGCTCACGGGGACTGCGGGCCCGGCTCCGACCCGGCGGCGACGGGCTCGGCATCGGGCTCCGGCAGCTCCGGCGCATCCTCGACGTCCTCCTTGCGACCCAGCGCGCTCGGCCACCACATGTGGCGCCCGACGTCGAGGTTCAGGGCGGTCACCAGCACGGACCGCACGATCAGGGTGTCGAGCAGCACGCCGAAGGCGACCGCGAACCCCATCTCGGCGAAGAACACGAGCGGCAGCGTGCCCAGAGCGGCGAACGTGCCCGCCAGCACGAGCCCCGCCGAGGTGATCACACCACCGGTGGCGGCGAGCCCGATCAGAGCCCCTCGGCGCGTGCCCCACTTGAACGCCTCCTCACGGACGCGGGTCATCAGGAAGATGTTGTAGTCGATCCCGAGCGCCACCAGGAACACGAAGACGAACAACGGGAAGGACGTGTCGGTGCCGGCGAAGTCGAAGACGTACCGGAACACGAGCGCGCTGATCCCCAGCGCCGCGCCGAACGACAGCACGACGGTGCCGAGCAGGATCAGCGGGGCGACGACCGCCCGCAGGAGCAGCATCAGGATGAGCAGGACGACGACCAGGACGGCCGGGATGATCACCTTGTTGTCGCGGGACGAAGCCCGCTGGATGTCGAGGGTGACGGCGGTCGTCCCACCGACGAGGGCGTCGGGGTCGGCGGCGTCGAGCTCCTCGCGGAGCTCGTCGATCACGTCGTACGCGGCGTCGCTGTCGGGCTCGACCTCGAGGGTGCCCTCCATGTAGGCCCAGTCGCCCTCGACCGCAGGCTCTGTCACGCTGTCGGCGGCGATGCCGTCGTTGGCCTGGAACGCAGCCCGGACGTCGTCGGCATTGTCGGGCCGAGAGAGCACCACGACCGGCGCTCCGGCCCCGCCGGGGAAGTGCTCGCTCAGGACCTGCTCGCCGATCACCGAGTCAGGTGTGCTGCGGAACGCCTCCTCCGTGCTGAGGCCGGTGGCGTTCAGCTGGACGATGCCGATGGTCGCGATGGCGAGCAGGACCGACGTCGTGACCCACACGCGTCGCGGTGCCCGCGTGATGCGGTGGCCGATCTTCGCCCAGAAGCCGTGCGAGCTCGGGTCGGCGTCGCCGAAGTGCGGGATGCGCGGCCAGAAGATCCAGCGGCCGCAGACCACGAGGAGGGCGGGCAGCAGCGTGAGCATGACGAGCAGGCCGGCGACGATGCCGATCGCCGCCACCGGGCCCAGGCCGCGGGTCGACGTCATCTGAGCGAGCATCAGGCACAGCATGCCGATCGCGACGGTGGCACCGCTGGCGATGATGGCGGGTCCGGCACGGTGCAGCGCGACGGCCATCGCCTGCTTGCGAGACTCGTGCCGTCGCAGCTCTTCTCGGTACCTGGCGACGAGCAGCAGCGCGTAGTCCGTCCCGGCGCCGAACACGAGCACCGTCAGGATCGCGGCGCTCTGGCCGTCGACCGTCAGGTTGGCGTGCTTGGCGAGGAGGACGATGACGGCCTGCGCGACCACCAGGGCGACACCGGCCGAGATCAGGGGAAGCAGCCAGAGCAGCGGACTGCGGTAGGTGATGAGGAGCAGCACCGTGACGACGCCGCCAGCGGCGAGCAGCAGGGTGCTGTCGATGCCCTCGAACGCGCTGGCGGAGTCGGCGGCCTGACCTGCGGGACCCGTGACGTACGCATCGAGACCGTCAGGTCCGTCCGTGACGACGTCCTCCATCTCCTCGACGGCGTCGGGGGCGAGGTTCCAGCCGTCCTCGCCCAGGTTGAGGGGGACGATGATCTCGAGCGCCTCCCCGTCCTCCGACGGGATGGGGCCCACGACCTCGCCGTCGATGTTGTCGCCCTCGGCGAAGGTCGCGGCGTCGGCCTCGGCCTTCTCGAGGTCCCCAGGCTGCAGACCGCCCTCGCGCTCGTACACGATCACGGCGGGAATGGTGTTGGGCGAGGCGAACGTCTCGGCAGCTTTCAGGGCCTTCGTCGACTCCGCACTGCTCGGGAGCCAGTTCTCGGCCTCGTTCTCCTGCACGTCGGTGAGCTGTCCGGCGAGCGGGCCCAGCAGCACGACGACGGCGATCCAGCCGACGATGGCGAGCACGGGCGTGAAGCGGTGGTTGATCCATCCGGCGATCGAGCGATGCATAACAGTCCCCCTGGCGACAATCCTTCGACCCTACGACCGGGCAGGGTTGAAGAAGTCATCGCTTGCATCCCTGGGATACTGGACGACGATGACAAATCCCACGTACGTCGAGGTCGAGCGCGCGCTGCTCGCACGCTGGCCTGAGTCGAAGCTCGAGCCGTCGCTGGACCGCATCCGCGCCCTGTGCCGGTTGATGGGCGACCCTCAGACCGCCTACCCGGTGATCCAGCTCACCGGCACCAACGGCAAGACCTCGACCGGCCGCATGATCGACGCGCTCCTGCGGGGCCTCGGTCTGCGGACCGGCCGGTTCACGAGTCCTCACCTGGTCTCGATGACCGAGCGGATCAGCATCGACGGCGAGCCGCTGAGCGAGGAGCTGTTCGTCGAGGCGTACGCCGACGTCGCCGCATACGCGCAGGTCGTCGACGACAGCCAGCCGATCCCGCTGTCGTACTTCGAGCTGATGGTCGGCATCGCCTACCAGGCGTTCGCCGACGCGCCCGTGGACGCCGCCGTCGTCGAGGTCGGCATGGGCGGCACCTGGGACGCGACCAACGTCGTCGACGCCTCGGTCGCCGTCATCACGCCGGTCGACGTGGACCACTCCCGCTACCTCGGTGACACGCCGGGGGCCATCGCGGTGGAGAAGGCCGGGATCATCAAGCCCGGCGCCCAGGTCGTCGTCGCGCGCCAGCCCGAGGACGCCGCGGCCGAGATCTTCGCGCGCGTCAACGAGGTCGGGGCCACGCTGCACCGCGAGGGCGTCGACTTCGGCATCACTGAGCGGACGCCCGCGCTCGCCGGCCAGATGCTGACCATCCAAGGCATCGGCGCGACGTACGACGAGGTGTTCCTCCCGTTGTTCGGCGCGCACCAGGCCGACAACGCGGCGTACGCGCTGGCAGCCGTCGAGGTGTTCACGGGCGGCAAGGAGCTCGACGTCCAGATCGTCCGGGACGCGTTCGCCGAGGTGACGTCTCCCGGGCGTCTCGAGGTCGTACGCCGCAGTCCCGCCGTCGTCCTCGACGCCGCGCACAACCCGGCGGGCGCACGCGCGGCGGCCGAGGCGATCCAGGAGGCGTTCTCGTTCACGCCGCTGATCGGCGTGGTCGGCGTGATGGCCGACAAGGAGGTCGACGAGATCCTCCAGGCGTTCGAGCCCGTGATGGCCGAGATCGTCTGCACGCAGAACGCGACCGACCGCGCGATGCCGGCGGCCGAGCTGGCCGACGTGGCAGAGGGCATCTTCGGCAACGACCGCGTCCACGTCGCGAAGGCGCTGCCCGACGCGATCGAGAAGGCGGTCTCGTTGGCGGAGAGCGAGCGGTACGGCGAGGGTGTCGGCAGCGGCGGCGTCCTCGTGACCGGTTCCGTGGTGACCGTAGGAGAGGCGCGCGTCCTGCTCGTGCCGAAGGAGTCGAAGTCCTGATGCGCGGAATGTGTGCCGGAGTCCTGTTCTTCGAGGCGATCGTGCTCGCGCTCGCGACGCCGGTGATGATCCAGGTGGAGGGCGTCTCGCCGGCGGTCGCGGCGTCGTACGGCCTGGGACTGGCGGCACTCGCCCTCGTCACGTCGGGTCTGCTGCGGTTCCCGTGGGCGTACGGCCTCGGCTGGCTCGTCCAGGTCGGTGCCGTCGCCATGGGCTTCCTGCTTCCCATCGCCTTCTTCGTGGGCGGCATGTTCGCCGCGATCTGGGCGACGGCGTGGGTGCTGGGTCGCCGGATCGAGCGCGACCGTGCCGCGAACCCGGAGTTCTACGCCCGCTGAGGTTCGCTCCGGACGCTGCTCGCTAGTCTGTGCACCATGTCCGAACGCACCCTGGTCCTGCTCAAGCCCGACGCCGTCCGCCGTGGTCTCATCGGTGAGATCCTCGGCCGCTACGAGGCGAAGGGCCTCGGCGTCGTCGCGATGTGGTTCGGCACGATCGACGGTGACAAGGCCGACGCGCACTACGCCGAGCACGTGGAGCGCGACTTCTATCCGCCGCTGCGTGCGTTCGTGACGTCCGGCCCGATGGCGGCCATGGTCCTCGAGGGCGACGCGGCCGTCGAGGTCGTGCGGCTGCTCAACGGTGCCACCAACGGCGTGGTCGCCGCACCCGGCACGATCCGCGGTGACCTCTCGCTCTCGAACCGCGAGAACCTGGTCCACGGATCCGACTCGGCCGAGTCCGCGGAGCGTGAGATCGCGCTCTGGTTCCCCGAGCTGGGCTGACCGCCGCGGCGCTCCGCGTTTGAGGTGCTCACACCTCAAGCGCGGCGGGCGCACCTCATCTGAGAGGTGCCCTGAAGGTGTTCGGGGTGTGAGCACCTCAAACGGGGGAGACGGCGCAGCCGGGAGGGCATCAGCTGTCAGGATCTTGCGCAAGTTTTGACGTCTCATTGCAGACAGCTGGCGCTCTGCGCGGCTAGGGTTCCGTCATGGCACGACGAATCGCCGAGGTGGCCGCCCGAGCCGGAGTCAGCGAGGCGACGGTCAGCCGCGTGCTCAACGGCAAGCCGGGTGTCTCCGACGCCACCCGCTCCACGGTGCTCACGGCGCTCGACGTGCTCGGGTACGAGCGCCCGACCAAGCTGCGCGGCGAGCGGGCCCGCCTTGTGGGGCTGGTGCTGCCCGAGCTGCAGAACCCGATCTTCCCGGCGCTCGCCGAGGTCGTGGGCGCACACCTGGCGCAGCACGGCCTGACCCCGGTCCTCTGCACCCGGACGGCAGGCGGGGTGGGGGAGTCCGAGTACGTCGACCTCCTCCTCGAGCAGCAGGTCGCCGGGGTCGTGTTCGCCGGTGGTGACTACAGCCAGGCCGACGCGGACCACTCGCACTACGAGCGGCTGGTGAACCGCAAGCTGCCGGCCGTGCTGATCAACGCGGCGATCGACGACCTGGCGTTTCCCCGGGTGGTCTGCGACGACGCGATCGCGGCGGAGCAGGCCGTCGGGCACCTGCTGTCGCTCGGGCACACCCGGATCGGGTTCGTGCTCGGCCCCTCGGACCACGTGCCGTCCGAGCACAAGCTCGCCGCTGCCGTCCAGGTGCTGGAGCGCGCCGGCACGCCGTACTCGCCGGAGCTGGTGGAGCGCAGCCTCTACTCCCTCCAGAGCGGCCAGGCGGCGGCGACGAGGCTCCTCCAGCGCGGCGTGACCGGCATCGTCTGTGCGAGCGACCCTCTCGCGCTCGGGGCGATCCGGGCGGTGAGGCGGCTCCGTCTCGACGTCCCCGGCGACGTCTCCGTCGTCGGCTACGACGACTCGGCGTTCATGAGTGCCACCGACCCGCCGCTCACCACCGTCCGGCAGCCCATCGAAGCCATGGGGCGGGCTGCGATCACGCTCCTCCTGCGTCAGATCGCGGGTGCGCCGACGCCGCCGGAGGACATCTACTTCGAGCCTGAACTTGTCGTACGTCAGTCAACCGGCGCTGCAAAGTTGCGAAATTAATTACATCCTGTCGAGTTCTTGCGGCTCGATGATCAGCCCGCGTAGCCTCTCGTTCACCTTCGAGAGTGAGGCGGGTCACAGTGACAGCACGACGTGCGGCCGATCGGGCTGCCGTACATCCCGAGTCCCCAGCGGTGGACCCCGCTGCCGGACGGGACGCCGAGTGGTGGCGCAGCGCGGCGATCTACCAGGTCTACCCGCGCAGCTTCGCCGACTCCGACGGTGACGGCACGGGCGACCTCGCCGGCGTCCGCAGCCGCCTGCCGTACCTGCGCGACCTCGGCGTCGACGCGATCTGGTTCACCCCGTGGTACCCGTCGCCGATGGCCGACGGCGGGTACGACGTCGCCGACTACCGCGCGATCGATCCGGCGTTCGGGAGTCTCGACGAGGCTGAGCGCCTGATCGACGACGCGCTCGACTTCGGCATCCGGACCATCATCGACGTCGTCCCGAACCACATCTCCGACGCCCACGAGTGGTTCCGCGCGGCGCTCGCCGCCGAGCCCGGCTCGCCCGAGCGCGACCGGTTCTGGTTCCGCCCCGGACGCGGCGAGGGCGGCGCGGAGCCACCGAACTCCTGGACCTCGGAGTTCGGCGGACCGTCGTGGTCACGCGCTCAGCGTCCGGACGGGACGCCCGAGGAGTGGTACCTGCACCTCTTCTCCGCCGAGCAGCCGGACCTCAACTGGGGTCACCCCGACGTCCGGCAGGAGTACGAGGACGTCCTCCGCTTCTGGTTCGACCGCGGCGTCTCCGGCGTACGGATCGACTCGGCCGCCCTGCTCGCCAAGGACGCGAACTTGCCGGAGGTGCCGACGACCCCCGGACCGGGCGCGCACCCGTACGTCGACCGCGACGAGCTGCAGGAGATCTACCGCAGCTGGCGCAAGATCGCGGAGTCGTACGGCGGTGACCGTGCGCTCATCGGTGAGATCTGGCTGCCCGACACCGAGCGGTTCGCGCGCTACCTCGAGCCGGACGTTCTCCACACGGCGTTCAACTTCGACTACATGGCCGCTCCGTGGGACGCCGAGCGGCTGCGGTCGTCGATCGACAAGACGCTCGACATGCACGCGAAGGTCGGCGCGCCGGCCACCTGGGTGCTGTCGAACCACGACGTCACGCGGCCGGTCACGCGCTACGGCCGCGCGGACACGGCGTTCGCGTTCGCGTCCAAGCGGTTCAGCACGCCGACCGACCCCGTGCTCGGCAGGCGCCGGGCCCGGGCCGCAGCGCTGCTCGCCATGGCGCTGCCCGGGTCGTACTACATCTTCCAGGGAGAGGAGCTCGGTCTGCCCGAGGTCGAGGACATCCCCCTCGACCGGCTCCAGGACCCGATGTTCTTCCGGTCGGACGGTGTCGACCCCGGCCGGGACGGCTGCCGGGTCCCGCTGCCGTGGTCGGGGGACGCGCGGCCGTACGGGTTCGGGCCGGGTGGCTCGGACACGTGGCTCCCGCAGCCCGACGACTGGGCGGCCCTGACGGCCGAGGCGCAGTCCTCCGACCCCACCTCGATGCTCTCCCTCTATCGGGTCGCACTCCTGATCCGACGAACCCATCCCGACCTCGGCGACGGGCCGATGTCGTGGCTGGACCCACTCCCGGGGGTGCTCGCCTTCACCCGGGGCGACTCCTTCGCCTGCGTCGCCAACCTCACCGACACGCCGGTCGACCTGCTCGCCAACGATCAGATCTGGGTCGCCAGCTCCGCCCTGGAAGGAGGTCGCCTTCCGGCGGACGCCACCGCCTGGCTGAGGCTCCCGCCCGCTCCCGCGTGACGGACACGCGGCCCACCTCCACCTCCCATCGAACCGTGCATCCCGTGGACGGAAGTCGTCCACCCACGAAGGAGAAGTTCCATGAAGCAGCACCGGAAGCGGATCGCGGCGATCGTCGCCGTGGCCGCCTCGGCGTCCGTCCTCGCGGCCTGCGGGTCCGGCGACGACGACGCCGAGGCGGACGGAAAGGTCACCATCACCGTCGAGGGCTGGCGCCCCGGCGACGAGCAGGCGACCGCGGACTCCGTCAAGAATCTCGTCAAGGAGTTCAACAAGGCCAACCCTGACATCGTCGTCGAGCCCAAGGAGTGGGAGTGGAAGGCCGAGACCTTCCCGGCGCAGCTCGCGGGCGGCACGCTGCCGACGACGTTCCGGGTGCCGTTCACCGACACCCTCGGGCTCGTCCAGCGCCAGCAGATCGCCGACGTCACCGATCAGGTGCAGGCGCTGCCGTACGCCGACAGCTTCAACGAGAGCGTGCTCGCCGCGGCCCAGGACGCCGAGGGCAACATCTACGGCCTCCCGAGCGACGTGTACGGGATGGGCCTGCACTACAACCGTGAGCTGTTCGAGCAGGCCGGTCTCGACCCCGACAAGCCTCCGACGACCTGGGACGAGGTGCAGCAGTACGCGAAGCAGATCACCGACGAGACCGGTCAGCCGGGCTACGCCCAGATGACCAAGGACAACACCGGCGGCTGGCTGCTGACCACCCTGACCTACGCCCACGGCGGCCGCATCGAGGAGACCGACGGCGAGGAGACCAAGGCCGTCATCGACAACCCGGAGACCGCGGAGGTCCTCGAGCGTCTGCACGAGATGCGTTGGGACGACAAGTCGATGGGCAGCAACCTGCTCCTCGACTGGGCCGGGATCAACCAGGCGTTCGCGGCCGGCAAGGTCGGGATGTACGTCGGTGGCTCGGACGTCTACAACGCGCTGGTGACGACGAACAGCATCAAGCCGGAGACGTACGGCCTCACGACCGTGCCGCTCACCGACAGCCCGGACGCCGGCATCCTCGGCGGTGGCTCCGTCTCCGTCGTCAACGCGAAGGCCAGCAAGGCGGAGAAGGAGGCCGCGGTGAAGTGGAACGACTTCTTCCGCGTCCGCAAGCTCGTCGAGGAGGACGCGGCGGTCCTCGACGCCAAGACGTTGGCGGAGAGCGATCAGCCGATCGGCACCCCGCTCCTCCCGGTGTTCGACGAGGAGACGTGGAAGCAGCAGCGCGAGTGGATCGCCGACTACATCAACGTCCCCGTCGACCAGATGACCGGTTTCACCGACAACATCTTCGACCAGGACCTCGTCGCCGAACCGCCCTCGCACACGCAAGAGGTGTACGGGGTGCTCGACGCTGTGGTGCAGAAGGTGCTCAGTGACGAGAATGCCGACATCGCCGACCTGCTGAAGAACGCGAACGACGAGGCCGACCGGATCCTGGCGCAGTGATCCGACGGGTCGCGCCACGGGTCCCCAGCCGTGGCGCGACCCGCTCACCGTCCGCTCCACCTCCCCGAGGAGTCGCATGACCGCCGCCGCTCCACCCCGTCGCCGTCCGCGCCGATCTCCCGCCGCGTGGGTCCGCGGAGGAGGGCTCAGCACGGTCGTCCTGCTGCTCCCGATGCTGCTCGCGTTCGGACTGTTCTCGTGGTGGCCGATCCTCCGCTCGTTCGTGATGAGCCTCCAGGTCACGAACCTCGTCGGCCCCGCCGAGTGGGTCGGCCTCGACAACTTCCAGGCCGTGCTCGCCGATCCCATGCTCGGTACGGCGCTCTGGAACACGTTCTACTTCGCGCTGCTCGCGCTGATCTTCGGCTATCCCGTGCCCTTGGTCCTCGCGGTCCTGATGAGCGACCTGCGGCGGAGCAAGGGGCTGTACTCGACGCTCGCGTACCTGCCGGTGGTCGTCCCGCCTGCGGTCGCGGTCCTGCTGTGGAAGTTCTTCTACGACGCCAGCCCGAGCGGCGTCTTCAACACGATCCTCGGATGGGTCGGGCTCGGCCCGGTCCCGTGGCTCGAGGACACGGCGTGGGCGATGCCGTCGTTGGTGATCGAGGCGACGTGGGCCGCGGCCGGCGGCACGGTGATCATCTACCTCGCCGCCCTCGTGTCGGTGCCGCCGGAGCTGTACGACGCCGCCGAGATCGACGGGTCCGGGATCTGGCGCAAGATCTGGCACGTGACGCTCCCGCAGATGCGGACGATCCTGCTGATCACGTTGGTCCTCCAGATCATCGGGACGGCGCAGGTGTTCCTGGAGCCGTACCTGTTCACCGACGGCGGCCCCGACAACTCGACGACCACCCTGCTGCTCCTGGTGTACGACTACGCCTTCGGCAACAGCCTGGGTGGCGACTACGGCAAGGCGACCGCGTTGAGCCTCATGCTGGCCGGCGCGCTCGCGATCCTCTCGGCGGTCTACTTCCGCCTGACCCGCAGGTGGAGCGACTCATGAGCCTCGACGCACCCAGCCGACCCGCCGAGGTCGTGGCGGCCGCGTCGGCGACCGCCGGTGCCGCAGCGGCGGGTTCGCGCCGGGCGACGCGCCGCGCACGCCGTACCGAGGACGCGTCGCGCGGCTTCACCTCGGGGCACGACCTCCGGAGACCACGCGTGCTCTGGACGCGGCGCGTCATCAACGCGCTGGTCCTCGTCGGTCTCGTCGTGGTCGCGCTCGGGCCGCTGCTGTGGCTCGCGAAGGCGGCGGTCACGCCGACGCAGGACACCCTGCGCAACCCGATGGCGCTGTTCCCGAACGGCGTCGACTGGGCCAACCTGAGCACGGCCTGGGTCGACCTCAACCTCGACCTGTACTTCCTCAACACGATCATCATTGCGCTCGGCTCGTGGCTGACCCAGATGGTGGTGGCGACGACCGGCGGCTACGTCCTGGCGATCGTGCGGCCCCGCTACGGCAGGGTCCTGTACGGGCTCGTGCTGGCGACGCTGTTCGTCCCGACGGTCGTGCTGCTGGTGCCGCTCTACCTGACGGTGCTCGACGTGCCGATCATCCACGTCTCGCTCCTCAACACCTTCTGGGGTGCGTTCCTGCCGGCGGGGGCGAGCGCGTTCAACGTCGTGCTGGTCAAGCGGTTCCTCGACAACCTGCCGCGGGAGATCATCGAGGCGGCGCGGGTCGACGGGGCGGGACCGTTCCGGCTGTTCGTCTCGATCGTGCTGCCGATGTCGCGGCCGATCCTCGGTGTCGTGTCCGTGTTCGCGGTGCTGGCTGCGTGGAAGGACTTCCTCTGGCCCCTGCTGGTCCTGCCCGACCCGGAGATGCAGCCGCTGTCGGTCCGCCTGCCGACGCTCGCGCCCAAGACGGAGCTGGACGTGTTCCTCGCCGCCCTGCTGCTCTCCACGGCGGTCCCGATCGTCTTCTTCCTCGTGTTCCAGCGCTTCTTCCTCCGCGGCGGGGGGCTCGGCGGCGCGGTGAAGGGCTGAGCGGACAGGACCGTCGGGCCCCGGCGCGTAGGGCGTGTCGGCCGAGGATGGCCGCGACGCCGACCTAGCCTGAGCGCATGTCCTTCGCCGTGCGCAGCCTGCTCGGGCGCGACATGGCGGTCGATCTGGGTACGGCGAACACGCTCGTCTACGTGCGAGGCAAGGGCGTCCTGCTCGACGAACCGTCGGTCGTCGCCCTCGCTGCGCAGACCCATGAGATCCTCGCGGTCGGGTCGGAGGCCAAGCGCATGCACGGCCGGACGCCCGATGCGATCTCGGTGATCCGGCCGATGAAGGACGGCGTCATCGCCGACTTCGAGGCGTGCGAGCACATGCTGCGGCTGTTCATCCAGCAGGTCCACCGCAGGCGCTACTTCACCAAGCCTCGCCTCGTCGTCTGCGTCCCGAGCGCCATCACGTCGGTCGAGCAGCGCGCGGTCCGCGAGGCGGGCTACCAGGCCGGCGCACGCCAGGTGTTCATCGTCGAGGAGCCGATGGCGGCCGCGCTCGGTGCCGGCCTCCCGGTGCACGAGCCGACCGGCAACATGATCGTGGACGTGGGCGGCGGCACGACCGAGGTCGCGGTGATCGCCCTCGGGGGCATCGTGGCGAGCAGGTCGATCAGGACCGCCGGCGACGAGCTCGACGAGGCGATCGTCGCGTGGTTCAAGAAGGAGCACGCGCTGCTGCTGGGGGAGCGCACCGCCGAGGACCTCAAGGTCGCGGCCGGGTCGGCGTTCCCGATGCCGGACGAGCGCACGGTCCAGGTCCGCGGACGCGACCTCGTCGGAGGCCTGCCTCGTACGGTCGAGGTGACCGCCGCGGAGGTCCGGCGGGCGCTCGAGGAACCCGTCGCGGCGATCGTCGACGCCGTCCGCGCCACGCTCGACCTGACTCCGCCGGAGCTGGCCGGCGACATCATGGACCGCGGCATCGTCCTGACCGGTGGGGGAGCGCTCCTGCACGGGCTCGACGACCGTATCCGCCACGAGACCCAGATCCCGGTGCACGTCGTCGACGACCCGCTCCACTCCGTCGCGCTCGGTGCCGGCAAGTGCGTCGAGGAGTTCGACGCGCTGCAGCAGGTGCTCACCTCCGAGCCCCGGAGGTGAGGCGGTGGCCCGGACCAGGACCCGTCCCGACCCCGAGCCGCGCCGTCCTCGCACGGTGCTGCTCGTGCTGCTGCTCGCCGCCGTCGCGCTGATCAGCATCGACCTCACCGGCGCCGGTTCGCCAGCCCGTACGGTCGCCGGCGCGGCGCTCGGCCCGCTCGAGTCGGGTGCGAACCGCCTGCTGTCACCGTTCGGCGTCGACGCGTTCGCGACGCGGGACGACCTCCGGGACAAGAATGCCCAGCTCGAGGCCGAGAACGCCCGGCTGCGTGGCATGGTCGCGTCCTCCGACGTCGACCGCACGCGCCTCGCCGAGTACGACGCGCTGGCCTCGTACGCGACCTCGGCCGACATCGAGACCGTCACCGCGCACGTCGTCGGCGTCGGGTCGGCGCAGACGTTCCGCCGTACGGTCACGATCGACGCGGGCACGACGCGCGGGGTCCGGCGCGACATGACGGTGATCGGTCCGGACGGGCTCGTCGGCAGAGTGATCAGCGCATCGCCCACGAACGCCGTGGTCCTGCTGCTCGTCGACGCCGACTCGGTCGTCGGAGCGCGTCTCGGCGCGGAGCACGAGCTCGGCATGCTTCGCGGCGACGGGTCGCTCTCCGGCACCGGCCGTCTGCAGCTCGAGGCGCTGGACCGCACCGCGGTGCCGAAGGTCGGTGACACGATCGTCTCGTGGGGCTCGCGCGACGGGGTCCCCTACATCGCCGGTGTCCCGATCGGCCGCGTGGAGAAGGTCGTCGAGTCGCCGCGCGACGAGACCGCCGCGGTCACCGTGGCGCCGTACGTCGACTTCTCGGCGCTCGACACCGTCGCGGTCGTCGTCGGTGAGCGCTCGGGGTCCTGACGTGGCCGCCCGTCGCGCAGCGCTCGTGGTCGGTGTGCTGGTCGCCGCCGTGATCGTCCAGGTGAGCGTCCTCGCGCCGCTCGTCCCGACGGCCGTGGTGCCCGACGTGGTGCTCGTCGTGGTCGTGGCGGTCGGACTGTGCAGCGGGTCGACCGACGGCGCCTGGGCCGGGTTCGTCGGCGGCCTGCTGCTCGACGTGGCGCCACCTGCCGACCACCTGCTCGGACGGTGGGCCCTGGCGATGGCGATCGCCGGCTTCCTCGCCGGCACGGTCGACCGCGGGAGCCGCCCGTCCTGGCTCAGCGACGCAGCGACCATCGGCGCGACGGCGTTCGTCGGCCTCTCCGTCTTCGCGCTCACCGGCCTGCTGCTCGGCGAGCCGGGAGTCACGCTGGCCGCAGCGCTGCCCGTGGTCGGACTTGCCGTGGTCTACGACGTCGTCCTCGGGCTGGCGATCGTCCCCGCCGTGCGGACGCTGCTCGCCCGTGCCGAACCCGCGCCCCGGGTCCGGTGGTGACGATGCGTCGCAGCACGGGTCGGCTCGTCGTCGTGCAGGTGCTCGTCGTCGCCCTGTTCGTCACCCTCCTCGCTCGCCTCTGGTACGTCCAGGTCGTCGGCGGTGACGCGTACCAGGCCCAGGCCGAGAACAACGCCAACCGTCAGGTCGTCGTCCAGCCGCAGCGCGGGCTCGTCGTCGACGCGATGGGCCGGCCGCTCGCCGCGAACCGCGTGACGTGGGTCGTGACCGTCGACCGGTCGCGGCTGACCCGTCTCGACGCCGCGGAGCAGGCCGACGTGCTCAAACGCCTCGCCGGGCTCGTCGACCTCAGGTACGACGCCCTGCTCGACCGGATCAAGCTGTGCGGCGAGGAGGGTGCACCTGAACCGCCATCGTGCTGGAACGGCTCGCCGTACGAACCCGTCCCGGTCGCCCAGGACGTGCCGCGCGACGTGGCGCTCTCGCTGTCGGAACGCGCCGAGGAGTTCCCCGCGGTCGCCGCCGAGCAGCGCTCGGTGCGGGCGTACCCGCGTCCCGAGGGCGTCAACGCCGCGCAGCTGCTCGGCTACGTCAGCCCGATCACCGCCGACGAGTACGACGCGGCGCGCGAGGCCGACGACCCCACCCTCAACGCCGCCTCGGTCGTCGGACGCGCCGGCGTCGAGCGCAGCTACGACGACGACCTTCGCGGCGTACCCGGCACGACCGGCAAGTCCGTGGACTCCCGCGGCCGCGTGATCGCGGAAGGCGCCGCCGTGGAGCCCGAGGCCGGCGGCACGCTCGTCACCAGCATCGACGCGCGGGTGCAGGCGCTGACCGAGACGCAGCTCGAGAAGGCGATCAAGAAGGCGCGCACGACCCACGACGACGTGACCGGCCGCGACTACGAGGCATCCGCCGGCGCGGCCGTCGTCCTCGACCCGGACAACGGCCGGGTGATCGCCGCCGCCAGCTATCCGTCGTACGACCCGGAGGTCTGGGTCGACGGCATCACCGACCGACAGCTCGAGGCGCTGTACGCCGACGACTCCGGCACGCCGCTGCTGTCGCGGTTCAGCCAGGCGCAGCTCGCACCGGGCTCGACGTGGAAGCCGTTCGTCGCCGCCGGTGCGCTGGAGGACCGGTGGGAGACCGGAGACCGGCTCGACTGCTCCTCAGGGCTGCAGGTCGGCAACCGCTGGTTCAAGAACTACGAGTCTGCCTCGTACGGGTCGATCGGCTTCGACCAGGCTCTCGCCGTCTCCTGCGACACGTTCTTCTACCGCATCGCCTACTCCGCATGGATGGCCCAGGGCGGCAGCGACGCCGACGAAGGGGTCCACGACCCGCTGGTGGAGATGGCGCGCGCGTTCGGGTTCGGCTCCCGGACGGGCATCGACATCCCGGGGGAGGCTGCCGGCCGGATCGGCGACCGCCCGTGGCGACGGGACTACTGGGAGGCCAACAAGGACCGCTACTGCAAGATCGCGAAGCGTCCGGAGAAGGTCGAGAGCGCCTACCTGCGGCTGTTCGCGCGCGAGTTCTGCGCGGACGGCTACGTCTACCGGGCCGGCGACGCCGTGAACTTCTCGATCGGCCAGGGCGAGACGCTGGTGTCGCCGCTGCAGCTCGCGACCGCGTACGGCGCGCTCGCCAACGGCGGGACCTTGTACGAGCCGCGCGTCGCCAAGGCGGTCCTCGCGGCCGACGGCTCGGTGGTGCGCAAGATCGCGCCGAAGAAGAGCGGGCGGGTCCCGGTGACGAAGAAGCACCTGCGCTACATCGACGATGCGCTCCTCGACACGACGAGGACCGGCACGATGGCCTGGAAGATGGGCGGCTTCCCGCTCGACAAGGTGAAGATCCGCTCGAAGACCGGCACGGCGGAGGTGACCGGACGCCAGACCACCGGCTGGGTCGCCTCGTACGACGAGAACTACGTCGTCGTGATGATGATGGAGCAGGGCGGCACCGGCTCCGGCTCGTCCGGCGAGGCGGTGCGGGCGATCTGGGAGGGCCTGTACGGAGTGAAGGGCGACACGGTCGACCGGGACAGGGCCCTGATGCCGGGCGCACGGCCGCCGAAGGCACTCCCGCGCGTCGCCGACGACGGCAAGATCCTCGCGCCGGAGGCGGCACGCAAGCGTGACGAGGACGGACGATGAGCAGCCGCGGCACCGTACGCCCGCCGGTGCGGCCCGGCAGCGCTGTGCGGCCCTGGTGGGGTGACGTCGACCTTCCGCTGGTCGGGTCCGCGCTCGGCCTCGCGGTGATCGGGATGCTGCTGGTCTGGTCCGCGACGGCGTCGCGCGACGACCTGACCGGCGGCGACCCCACCGCGTACCTCGTCAAGCAGGCCACCAACGTCGTGATCGCCGTCGGGCTCGGTGCCGTGATGGCGTGCACGGACCGTCGGTGGATCCGGCTGTGGGCGCCGGTGGTCTACGGCGGTGCGGTGGTGGGTCTCGCGCTCGTCTTCGTGCCCGGGATCGGGTCCGTCGTCAACGGCTCGCGCTCGTGGCTGCAGGTGGGCGGTCTGTCGCTCCAGCCGGCCGAGCTCGCGAAGCTCGGCGTCGTGCTGGTGATGGCGCTGCTCTTCGCCGAGCGGACCGAGGGCGCGATGCGGCGTACGGTCCGGTCGTCCGACGTCCTGCTGGCCCTCGGCTGCGCGGCCGTGCCGGCGGCGCTGATCCTCGCCCAGCCCGACCTCGGCACCTTGATGGTGATGGTCGCGATCGTGCTCGGGGTCCTCGCGGTCGCGGGTGTCCGGTTGCTGTGGCTGGTCGGGCTGGTCGCCGCCGGGGTCGCGGTCGTCGTGGGCGCGGTGGCGGTCGGGCTGATCGAGGAGTACCAGGTCCTGCGCTTCGAGGCCTTCACCGATCCCGACCTGGACCCGCGGGGCGCCGGCTACAACACCGTGCAGGCGCGGATCGCGATCGGCAACGGCGGAGTCCTCGGCCAGGGCCTGTTCCACGGGACGCAGACGCAGGCCGGTTTCGTGCCCGAGCAGCACACCGACTTCGTGTTCACGGTCGCGGGGGAGGAGCTCGGGCTGCTCGGCGCGGGGCTGGTCGTGGCGCTGCTGGGCGTGCTCGTGTGGCGGTGCCTGCGGATCGCGCGGCGTACGGAGGACCTCTTCGACCGCCTCGCGGCGTCGGGGATCGCCTGCTGGTTCGGCTTCCAGGCGTTCCAGAACGTCGGGATGTCGCTGGGGATCATGCCGGTGACCGGCGTCCCTCTGCCGTTCGTGTCGTACGGCGGTACGGCGTTGTTCGCGTCGGCGATGGCGGTCGGCCTGCTCGTCGCGATCAGCCGCCGCAGCACCCCGCCGGCCGTGGTCGCCCGCTCCCGGGTCACCCGCTCCCGCTGACCGCCGCCCCCCGCTGGTCGAGGACCCCACCTCCCGCTGGTCGAGGACCCCACCTCCCGCTGGTCGAGGACGGCCCCAACCCCCGCTGGTCGAGGCGCGAAGCGATCGAGACCGACCCCCCGACCCCGGGGCAAGCGAGCGATTCGGTGCCTGAGGGCCCGCTCGTTACTCTGGTGAGCATGTCCGTGCAGCACCTCGACACCAGCGTCGTGTCGGTCTTCGACCGGCTCGAGCCGATCCTCCCGACCATCAGCAAGCCGATCCAGTACGTCGGCGGTGAGCTGAACTCGGTCGTCAAGGACTGGGACGGCGTCGACGTGCGATGGGCCCTGATGTATCCGGACGCGTACGAGGTGGGACTCCCCAACCAGGGCGTCCAGATCCTGTACGAGGTCCTCAACGAGCGCGATTGGCTGCTCGCCGAGCGCACGTACGCCGTGTTCCCCGACATGGAAGCCGCGATGCGCGAGCACGGCATCCCGCAGTTCACCGTCGACACGCACCGTCCCGTGCGCGCGTTCGACCTGTTCGGTGTGTCGTTCTCCACCGAGCTCGGCTACACCAACCTGCTCACCGCGCTCGACCTCGCGGGCATCCCGCTGCACGCCGCAGACCGCACCGACGACGACCCGATCGTCCTCGCCGGCGGCCACGCGGCGTTCAACCCCGAGCCGGTCGCGGACTTCGTCGATGCGGCGGTGCTCGGCGACGGCGAGGAGATCGTCCTCAAGATCAGCGAGGTCGTCCGCGAGTGGAAGGCCGAGGGGCGCCCCGGCGGCCGCGACGAGGTGCTGATGCGCCTCGCGGCGTCGGGCAGCGTCTACGTCCCGAAGTTCTACGACGTGACCTACCTCCCCGACGGCCGCATCCAGCGCGTCGCGCCGAACCGTCCCGGCGTCCCGTGGCGGGTCACCAAGCACACGCTGATGGACCTCGACCAGTGGCCGTACCCCAAGAACCCGCTCGTCCCGCTCGCCGAGACCGTGCACGAGCGCTACTCGGTCGAGATCTTCCGCGGCTGCACACGTGGCTGCCGCTTCTGCCAGGCCGGCATGATCACGCGCCCGGTGCGCGAGCGGAGCCTGGAGACGATCGGCCAGATGGTCGACAACGGCCTCAAGAAGTCGGGCTTCGAGGAGGTCGGGCTCCTGTCGCTGAGCAGCGCCGACCACACCGAGATCGGCGAGGTCGCCAAGCAGCTCGGCGACCGCTACGAGGGCACCAACACGTCGTTGTCGCTGCCGAGCACCCGGGTGGACGCCTTCAACATCACGCTGGCCAACGAGTTCAGTCGCAACGGGCGCCGGTCGGGCCTCACGTTCGCGCCCGAGGGCGGCTCCGAGCGTCTCCGCAAGGTGATCAACAAGATGGTCACCGAGGAGGACCTGATCCGTACGGTCGCCGCCGCGTACTCCCACGGCTGGCGTCAGGTGAAGCTCTACTTCATGTGCGGCCTGCCGACCGAGACCGACGAGGACGTCCTCCAGATCGGTGAGCTCGCCAAGAAGGTCATCGAGACCGGGCGCGAGGTGTCGGGCCGCAAGGACATCCGCTGCACGGTGTCTATCGGCGGTTTCGTGCCGAAGCCGCACACGCCGTTCCAGTGGGCTGCTCAGCTCGACCACGAGACCACCGACGACCGGCTGCGCAAGCTGCGTTCCTCGGTGCAGTCCGACAAGCGTTTCGGTCGCGCGATCGGTTTCCGCTACCACGACGGCAAGCCAGGCACGATCGAAGGCCTCCTCTCGCGCGGCGACCGTCGGGTCGGCCGTGTGATCGAGGCGGTGTGGCGCGACGGGGGCCGCTTCGACGGCTGGAGCGAGCACTTCTCGTACGAGCGCTGGGAGCGCAGCACCGCCGAGGCGCTCGCGGACGAGCCCGTCGACCTCGACTGGTACACGACCCGCGAGCGCGAGTACGCCGAGGTGCTCCCGTGGGACCACCTGGACTCCGGCCTGGACCGCGACTGGCTCTGGGAGGACTGGCAGGACGCCATCGATCCCGACGGCGCGATCGAGGTCGAGGACTGCCGCTGGACCCCGTGCTTCGACTGCGGCGTGTGCCCCCAGATGGACACCGAGATCCAGATCGGCCCGACGGGCAAGACGCTGCTGCCGCTCAGCGTCGTCTGATGCTTGTCCGTGCTGCCGGCGCAGCGGACGCATTGGTGCTGGCCGCGCTGCGCGCGCGATGGACCGAGGAGCTGCGCGGCCCGGTCGACGACCCGACGTTCGACGACCGGTTCTCGGCCTGGTTCGCTCGTGAGTCGGCGCAGCGGCTCGCCTGGGTCGCCGAGACCGACGCGGGCGCGCCGGTCGGCATGGTCAACGTTGCGGAGTTCGAGCGGATGCCCAGGCCGGGGGCCGCGCCGAGCCGGTGGGGATACGTCGCCAACACCTACGTGGTGCCTGAGCACCGGGACGCCGGCGTCGGGAGCATGCTCATGGCGGCGCTGACGTCGTACGCGGACGAGGCCGGCCTGGTCCGCCTCGTCCTCAGCCCGACGGCCCGGTCGGTCCCGTTCTACGAGCGGGGCGGGTTCACCGGGGACCACGACCTGCTGCTCCGCCTCCGGGCAGCTGGTCCTCGAGCATGATCGGTCGTGCGACGTACGTCCCGAAGATGCCGAGGAGCACCGCGAGCGCCATGAGCATGGCGGCAGGTGCGGCCCATCCTCCGGTCGCATCGTGCAGGACGCCCGTCCCGAACGGTCCGAGTGCGGCGATCACGTAGCCGATCCCCTGCACGAACGCGGACAGCGCGACGGTGCCTTCATGGGTCCGCGCGCGCTTGGCGATCATCGTCAGCACCCATGGGAAGGCCGTGCTGCCGACGCCCAGGAGCAGCGCCCAGGCCCACGGTGCCTCCGCGGGCCACCAGAGCAGCCCGAGCCACCCCACGACGGTGAGGACGGCGAAGGACCACGGGAGGATCCACGGCCGACGGCCGGTCCAGCCGATCAGCGCCGGCAGCAGGAGGGCCGCCGGGATGCCGATGCCGGTGAGGATCGCGAGCATCGCTCCGGCGTGGGCGTCGTCGAGGCCGGCGTCCTCCAGGATCGCGGGGAACCAGCCGAACTGGGCGTACGCCTGGGCGGCCTGGCAGCCGAAGCACAGGGCCATTGCCCAAGCGAGAGGTGCCCGGACGAGCTCGCCGATGGCGATCCGGGTGTCGCCGTCGGTCGACCGGACGTCGTGCCCGAGGAGCCGCAGCCAGGGCAGCACCGTCACCGCGGCGAGGATCGACCACGCGAAGAGTCCCCAGCGCCAGTTGTCGCCGGCAGCCTCCGAGATGGGCACGGTCAGCGCGGCGGAGAGCGTCGCCCCGCCGACGACCGCGGCGCTCGCGATCGAGGAGACGAGGGCGATGCGGTCGGGGAAATGGAGCTTCACGAGCGGCGGCAGGATGACGTTGCCGACCGCGCAGCCGGCGAGGGACACCGCGGAGGCGACGAGGAATACGGTGCTGCTGTCGACGAAGGCGCGTGAGGCGAGTCCCACCGCGATCGTCGCGAGCGCGACGGTCGCCGTCGTGTGGAGCCCGATCGCGCGGACGACGGCGTTGGCGAGCGATCCGACGACGGCGAACGCGACCACGGGGAGCGTCGTCAGGATGCCCGCCGTGGTGGGGGACATGCCGAGGTCGTCGATGATGTCGGTGAGCACGACGCCGACGCTGCCGACCGACGCCCGGAGGTTCAGGGCGAGAAGCACGATGCAGACGAGGACGAACGCGCGCTTCCCGGCGGACTCGAGGGAGGGCTGCGTCACCGAGCCAATCTGTCACGACGTGCTCCGAAGGACACAGTTGGGTCACGCCGGCTCTTTCCGCGGGTGAGGTATTGACCGTCCGTCGCTGCGCTCGCTAGCGTTCGTATATCGTATAGATTAGCGGTGGTGACCTTGTGGGTCACCACGGCTCAGGACGGATCGGTGGTAGCCGCATGCGGGCATTCTCGAGCTGGACTCCCTCGAGTTCGAAGGGCAGGGCACGGCGCAGCGCACGCGCGGGGGCCGTGGGGATCGCCGTGCTGGCGCTGGCGCTGACCGCGTGCGGCGGCAACGGCGACGAGGCCGAGGGCGAGACCGTGGACGACGCCAAGGTGACGCTCGGCAGCACGGCGATCAGCAACAGCCTCGACCCGGCGGCCGCGCTGTCGTCGGTCGGTCGCACCTACACGAAGCAGGTGTTCGACCAGCTGGTCAGCTTCGACGAGGCGGGTGACATCACCGCCGCCCTCGCCACCGAGTGGAACCGCGTCGACGACACGACGGTCGACTTCACGCTGCGCAAGGACGTCACCTTCTCCAGCGGCGCCGCGCTGGACGCCGCCGCCGTGGTCGCGAACGTCGAGCGGGTCCTCTCCGGAGACCCCGCGTACGCCACCGTGGCCGGCCGCATCGCCACCGTGAAGGAAGCGACCGCGGTGTCGCCCGAGGTCGTCCGCGTCGTCACGTCCACACCGGACGCGATCCTGCTCAACCGCATGACGCTGCTCGACATCGTGGACCCGGCGACCTTCGACGCCGACCGCCCCGCCGGCACGGGACCCTTCGAGGTCACCGGATACGAGGCGGGCACCAAGATCGAGCTCACCCGCAACGACGACTCGTGGCGTGCGACCGACTCGGTCAAGGACCTGACGATCCAGGCCATCCCCAACCCTGCGACGCTCTCCAGTGCCCTGCGCACGGGTGAGGTCGACGTGGCGTTCGGCCTCCCCGCCGACGTCGCGACGCAGCTCGACGGCAGCGGCTTCACCACGGTGCACGAGCCGGCCGGGTCGTCGGCGATCACGAGCCTCATCGCCGACGTCGAGCCCGCCCTCGAGGACGTGCGCGTCCGTGAGGCGATCAACCTCGCCGTCAACCGCCAGGAGTTCGTCGACGCGGTGCTCGGAGGGTTCGGCACGCCCAACGGCAGCCAGCTCCTCCAAGAGGGCTACCTCGGCTACGACGAGACCCTTCCGTCGTACGAGTTCGACCTCGACAAGGCGAAGTCGCTCGTCGCCGAGGCCGGGGTCGAGGGGCTCGAGCTCCCGATCGCGACCACGGCGCTCTTCAAGTCGCAGGCCGAGGCCGTTGCCGGCTACCTCAACGCGGTCGGCTTCAAGAGCGAGGTCGTCGTGCAGGACCTGTCGGCCTTCATCCCGACGCTCCTCATGAAGTCCGAGTACCCGCTGCTCTACTGGCAGACCGACTACTACGACCTGCGCGACATCACGTCGGTCAGCCGTTTCGGTCCGACCGCTCCCGGCCAGCAGGCGCACATCCCGGCCAACGAGTACCAGGACCTGTACGCCACCCAGTCCGGCGAGCTCGACGAGCCCAAGCGAGAGGCCGACATCAAGAAGATGGCGAAGATCCTCAACGACGAGGCCGGCGTCCTGTTCCTCGCGTGGACCGACAACCTCTACACCGTCTCGCCGCGGATCTCGGACCTGCCGCTGTCGGGTGACAGCCTGGTGCGAGCCGAGGCGATCACCGTCAGTGAGTGATCGACATGGGTGACGGAGTGGTGGCGTCGGTCGAGACCGGCGCCACCGCCCCGCCCCCGGCGGAGCGGACACAGGGTCGACGTCGTGCCCGCCGGCTGGGGGTCCTGACCGCTCGACTGCTGCTCACGCTGCTCGGTCTTCTGACGCTGCTGTTCTTCCTGGTCCGGCTCAGCGGCGACCCGGCCGGTGTCCTCGCTGGTCCGTCGGCGACGCCGGACCAGCTGGCCGCGGTGCGTTCGGGTCTCGGCCTGGACCGGCCGCTGCTCGTCCAGTACGCCGCATTCCTCGGCGACGTCGTACGCCTCGACTTCGGCACGTCCGTCTTCTCGGGGGAGTCTGCGCTCGGCACGGCGCTCGGCGCCCTGCCAGCGACACTCGTCCTGCTGGCCACGACGATGGTCCTGTCGGTCGCGATCGGCATCCCGTGCGGCGTGCTGCTCGACCGTGGCGGCCGCGTGACGCGTGCGGTCGTCGGCTCGTCGATGACGCTCGCGCAGGCGGTCCCGACGTTCGTCCTCGGCATCCTCCTGATCTACCTCTTCGCCGTACGCCTCGGCTGGCTGCCGTCGTTCGGCAGCGGGACGCCGGCGACCCTGGTCATGCCGACTCTCGCGCTGGCCGCGTTCGCCGTGGCGCGCACCGCCCGGATGGTCGCCGCGGAGCTCGAGCAGGTGCAGGACCAGGACTTCCTCCGTACGGCGGCAGCCAAGGGCGCGTCGCCCCGCCGGATCCTGTGGCGTCACGCGCTGCCGAACTCGTTCCCGGCTGTCGCGGCCGCGCTCGTCGTCGAAGTCTCGTACCTGATCTCCGGGGCGGTCGTCGTCGAGGTCCTCTTCGCCTACGACGGCATCGGCAAGGAGCTCGTCGACGCGATCTTCGCGCGCGACTACCCGGTGGTCCAGGCGACCGTCTTCGTGATCGGAGTGTTCGTGGTGCTGGTCAACGTCGTCGGTGACGGACTGCTCCGTGCGCTCGACCCGCGGCTGGCGAGGGCCCGCGCGTGAGGCGCCGCGGCTTCGACCTGCGTCTGTGGGCACCGCTCGGCGTCCTCCTCCTCATGGTCCTCGCGTGCTTCGCGGGCCCGAGCCTCCTCGGACCGGAGGGCGGCCAGCAGGCCCTGGGGTCACGGCTGGCGCCGCCGGCCTGGCTCCCCGGAGCGATCGAGGGCCGCCCGCTCGGCACCGACGGGTTCGGACGCGACATGCTCACCCGGACGCTCGAGGGCGGCCAGGTCTCGCTCGAGGTCGGCTTCGGCGCCGCCACCGGTGCCGTGCTGATCGGTCTGGTCCTCGGACTCGTCGCCGGCTACTGGGGCGGGTGGGTCGACCGCGTGATCATGGCAGCGGCCGACATCTGGCTGGCCTTCCCGTTCCTCGTGATCGCGCTGGCGGCGGTCGCCGTCGTGGGTTCCGACATCCCGGTCCTGATCGTGCTCCTCACCCTCGGCGGGTGGGTCCTGCCGACCCGTGTCACCCGCACGATCGCGCTGCGCGTGCGCAGCGAGGACTACGTCGTCGCCGCTGCGGGCGCCGGTGCGTCCGACCTCTACCTCGTACGCCGGCACGTCCTGCCGCAGGTGCTCCCGGCGAACCTCGTGGTCTGGTCGTTCACCGTCGGTGCGCTGGTGGTCATCGAGGGTGCGCTGTCGTTCCTCGGACTGGGCGTGAAGCCCCCGACGGCGTCGTGGGGCAACATCATCGCCGACGGCACCCCCTACCTCGAGACGGCGTGGTGGATCGTCGCCTGGCCCGCGTTGATGATCGTCCTCACCGTGATGTGCGCGAACGCGCTCGGCAACGCGCTGCGCAGCAGGTGGCAGACCGGCGTCGGCGTCATCGACAAGGAGGTGGTCCCGTGACCGCGGCGCTGGAGATCGACGACCTGTGGATCGAGGCCGGTGATCCGGCGGACCCGCTCGTGCTCGTCCGTGGGGTGAGCCTGACCGTCGATGCGGCGACGGTCGTCGGACTCGTGGGCGAGTCGGGCTCCGGCAAGACGGTGACCTGCATGGCCTCCCTCGGGCTGGCCGGGCGCGGCGTCCGGATCACGCGCGGCTCCGTCCGTGCCCAGGGCACGGAGCTCGTGGGCGCCGACGAAGCCACGATGATGCGGGTGCGCGGTGGCGTGGTCGGCACGGTCTTCCAGGATCCGCTGAGCTCCTTGAACCCGCTCCAACGCATCGGCGACCAGATCGCCGAGGCGATCGCGCTCCACCGCGGCGGGCGTCGCAGATCGCACCGGGCGCGCGTCGTCGAGCTGCTCGCCAAGGTCGGCGTCCCGGCCCCGGAGGAGCGCGCACGGGCCTACCCGCACGAGCTGTCCGGCGGCCTGCGGCAGCGCGTGGCGATCGCCATGGCGCTCGCGAACGACCCCGCCCTGCTCGTCGCCGACGAGCCGACGACCGCGCTCGACGTGACGGTGCAGGCACAGGTCCTCGACGTGATCAGGTCGGCCACGCGGGACGAGGCACGCTCGGCGCTGATCGTGACGCACGACCTGGGTCTCGTGGCCGAGGTGGCCGACCGGGTGGCCGTGATGTACGCGGGGCAGATCGTCGAGGAAGGGCCGGTGTCCGTGGTGTTCGGGGACCCGCAGCACCCCTACACCCGTGGACTGCTCGCGAGCCGGCCCGTCCTCGCGCCCGGCCGACGCCGACTCGGCGCGATGGTCGGCCGTCCCCCGCTTCCGGGGGCGTGGCCGACGGGCTGCGCGTTCGCCCCGCGGTGCGACGCGGCGAGCGAGGCGTGCGCCGAGGCGCCACCGGTCCGTACCGGCAGCGACGGCTGGTCGCGCTGCTGGCACCCGAGCGACAGCGAGTCCGGCGGCAACGCGCCGACGGCAGAGGAGGGTGCCGCATGAGTCCCGTCATCGCCCTGGAGTCCCTCTCGAAGGGTTACGACATCGCCGGCGGGTCCCGGCTCACTGCCGTCGACGACGTGAGCCTTCAGATCGCCGCGGGGGAGACGTACGCGCTCGTCGGCGAGAGCGGTTGCGGCAAGTCCACCCTCGCGCGGATGGCGGCGATGCTCGTCACGCCCGACGAGGGCCAGGTCAGCTGGTCCGGCCAGCCGGTGTCGCGCGAGCGCAGGTCGGCCGTGCGCGCACAGCGCGACCACACCCAGTTCGTGTTCCAGGACCCCGCTGCTGCCCTGTCCCCACGCCTCACCGTGGAGGAGGCCGTGAGCGAGCCGCTGCGGATCCGCCGACGCGCCGGTGCCCGGTCGGTCGCCGACCTTCTCGACGACGTGGGGCTCGACCGGTCCATGGGCCGGCGCTACCCGCGTGAGCTGAGCGGCGGTCAGCGCCAACGGGTCGTGATCGCACGGGCGCTCGCGCTGGAGCCGAAGCTGCTGGTCCTCGACGAGCCGGTCGCGTCGCTCGACGTCTCGGTCCAGGCTCAGGTCCTCAACCTGCTCGCCGACCTGCAGGCAGCCCACGGGCTCGCCTATCTCCTCATCGCGCACGACCTGGCCGTCGTCAGCAGCGTCGCCGACCGCATCGGCGTGATGTACCTCGGTCGGATCGTCGAGGAAGGGACGGCGGCCGAGGTCGTCACGCGGCCGCGCCACCCCTACACGCAGATGCTGATCGCCTCGGTCCCGGCCTTCGCGCCGGGAGAGCGCGTCGACGGTCCGCGCGTCGTCGGCGACCCCGCCAGTCCGACCGAGCGCCACGCGGGCTGTGCGTTCGCGTCGCGGTGCACGGTCGCGACCCAGACGTGCCACGAGGTCGTACCCCCACGTCGTGACCTGGGCGGAGTGGCCGTGCGCTGCCACCACGCGTCGTGATCGTCGCGCCGAGGCGCTCGGATACGCTCGCAGGGTGACCAGCCCCGACCGCACCCCGGCCAATCCCGAGGCCCCGAACCCGCAGCTCCCGACCGTCCAGAAGCTGCGGATCCGGTACGCGAAGCGGGGACGCCTGCGCTTCACCAGCCACCGTGACTTCGGTCGTGCCTTCGAGCGCGCCGTGCGCCGCGCCGGGGTGCCGATCGCCCACTCGTCCGGTTTCACGCCGCACCCCAAGATCTCGTACGCCGGCGCATCGCCGACAGGTGCCGCCAGCGAGGCCGAGTACCTCGAGATCGGACTGGTCCGCCGACTCGAGCCGGGCGAGGTCGCCGAAGCCCTCGACACGGCCCTGCCGCCAGGGATCGACGTCATCGAGGTGGTCGCCGTCAGGGAGGGCAGCGGCTCGCTCGCGGACCGCCTCGAGGCCAGTTCGTGGAGCCTCGAGCTGCCGGGCGTGTCGCCGGACGAGGCCGCCGCGGCCGTCGACGCGTTCCTCGCCGCGCCCGAGGTCCTGGTCGAGCGGATGACCAAGAAGGGCCTGCGCACCTTCGACAGCCGCGCCGCCGTCGTACGACTCGAGGTCCGGAGGTCCCCTGACTCTCAGGACGGGTGTGCGATACTGGACCTGGTCGTACGACACGGCACCCCGTCCGTGCGACCCGACGATGTTCTCGCCGGGCTCCGCGCCATCGCGGGTCTCGCGCCGTCGGCGGTCCCCGTGGCCACCCGTCGTGCGCAGGGTCCCCTTGATGCGCAGTCAGGCACGGTCGGCGATCCGTTCGCGCCCGACCGCGACGCGTCGTAGGCACACGATGCCTGCGGCGGCGACCGCGGCGGCGGACGGGACGCCCGTGACAGGCCGACAGACAATGGAGAGCGTCGCCGTAGCCCGGGATCCCGGGCCGACCGCAGGCTTGCGTCCGCAGTGCGACCCCGTTGCACGCGGCGACGACACCGCCTCGCGCGCAGCACGGCTGCCCGCGGGGCCGAAGGAGCACCATGCTCGACGAACAGAACCCGCCCACCCCGGCCTCCGACGACGCCGACTCGGGGGGCAACGATCCCGCAGTCGCCGTGACCCGTCGACGTCGTACGGCGTCGCGGCCCGCAGGCCCACCGCCCGCGACGGCGGTCTTCTCCGAGGCGAGCGCGCCGGCGAAGCCCGTCAAGGCGACGCGCAAGCGCAAGGCCGCCGCTCCGGCCGAGCCGACCGCCGGCCCGTCCGACGCTCCCGCGGTCGAGACTCCCGCCGCGGAGGCGCCGGCTGCTGAGGCACCGGCTGCTTCGACACCCGAGGTGGCCGCGCCGACGGTCACTCGGTCCACCCGGACCCGCAAGACCGCGTCGCGGTCCGCCGGACCGGCTGCGCCGGCGCCTGCCGCGAAGGATGTCGTCGCGATCGAGGAGCCTGCCGCCGACGAGGACGAGCTCGTCGAGGACGAACTGGTGGAGACCGACCTGGCTGACGTGACGGCCGAGCCGGCTCTCGAGGATCTCGATGACGACGCCGAGGATGACGACGCCGAGGAGACCTCCGTCCCCGAAGCGAAGTCGACCGTCGCTCGCTCGCCTTTCGTCGCACCTCTCTTCCAGGCGCCGGAGCCGACGGCTGCGCCTCGTCGTCGCCGTCGTGCCGACGACGAGGAGCGCGACGAGACCGATCGTCCGCCCGAAGAGGTCCGCACGCCGCGGTCTCGCCGGGGCGCTGATGACGAGCCTGACACCGACGCGGACGTCGACGTCGACGCCGAGTCGGACGACAACGGGTCCGACGATGCCGACGACGGCATGCCAGCGCGCCGGCGCCGCCGCCGCGGAGGCCGACGCCGTCGCCGTCCCGGGAGCGGTGACGCCGAGAACCTCGACCCCGACGCCGAGCCCGACGACGAGGACGAGTCCCCGCGCTCCGAGACCGCGGACGCCGAGAGCGTCGACGACGACACGGCGGACGACGACTCCACGGACTCCGGCGACGAGTCGACCAGCGGATCGAGCCGCCGCCGGCGCCGCCGTCGTCGGCGTGGCGAGGACAGCGACACCGCTGCCGACGACCCCGAGAACACCGTCGTACGGGTCCGCGAGCGCCGCAGCGCGGAGGACGAGATCACCAGCGTCGCCGGCTCGACGCGTCTCGAGGCCAAGAAGCAGCGCCGCCGCGAGGGTCGCGAGGCCGGCCGGCGCCGTACCCCGATCGTCTCCGAGGCCGAGTTCCTGGCCCGTCGCGAGGCAGTCAAGCGTGAGATGGTCATCCGCCAGCGCGACGACCTGACGCAGATCGCGGTGCTGGAGGACGATGTCCTGGTCGAGCACTACGTCGCACGCGAGTCCCAGTCGTCGATGATCGGCAACGTCTACCTGGGTCGCGTCCAGAACGTGCTTCCCTCGATGGAGGCGGCCTTCGTCGACATCGGCAAGGGGCGCAACGCCGTCCTGTACGCCGGCGAGGTCGACTGGAGCAAGCTCGGCGACGGCAAGCCACGCAAGATCGAAGAGGTCCTGAAGTCCGGTCAGGCCGTCCTCGTCCAGGTGACGAAGGACCCGATCGGGCACAAGGGCGCACGCCTGACGAGCCAGGTGAGCCTTCCTGGCCGCTTCCTCGTCTACGTCCCGGGCGGCCAGACCAGCGGCATCTCCCGCAAGCTTCCCGACACCGAGCGCAACCGCTTGAAGTCCCTGCTGAAGGGCATCCTCCCCGAGGACGCGGGCGTCATCATCCGGACCGCAGCCGAGGGTGCGACCGAAGACCAGCTGACCCGCGACGTCGAGGCGCTCGATGCCCGCTGGAAGGACATCGAGAAGAAGTCCACCTCCAGCGGCAACGCTCCCCAGCTGCTGTACGGCGAGCCGGACCTGACGATCAAGGTCGTCCGCGACCTCTTCAACGAGGACTTCTCGCGCCTGGTCGTCGAGGGCAGCGACGCTGCGGACATGATCGAGGGCTACGTCAGCCACGTGGCACCGGACCTCAAGGATCGGGTCGAGCTCTGGAACGGCTCCGCCTCCGGCGACGTCTTCTCCGCCCACCGCATCGACGAGCAGATCGCCAAGGCGCTCGACCGCAAGGTCTGGCTCCCGTCGGGTGGCTCGCTGATCATCGACCGCACCGAGGCGATGACCGTCGTCGACGTCAACACCGGCAAGTTCACGGGGTCGGGCGGCAACCTCGAGGAGACGGTCACCAAGAACAACCTGGAGGCGGCCGAGGAGATCGTCCGCCAGCTCCGCCTGCGCGACATCGGCGGCATCATTGTCGTCGACTTCATCGACATGGTGCTCGAGAGCAATCGCGACCTCGTGCTGCGTCGCATGGTCGAGTGCCTCGGCCGCGACCGTACGCGTCACCAGGTGGCAGAGGTCACGTCGCTCGGGCTCGTGCAGATGACGCGCAAGCGGATCGGCACAGGGCTGCTGGAAGCGTTCAGCGAGCCGTGCGAGCACTGCTCGGGTCGCGGGCTGATCCTGCACGACCACCCGGTCGAGCCGAAGAAGGTCGCTGAGGAGAACCGCCGTGGACGTGGCGGCCGTGGCGGCCGCGGCGGCGACGGTCAGAAGTCCGGAGAGGGTCAGCGCTCGGGCAAGTCCCAGCGCGGCAGCTCGCCCCAGGACGACAGCTCGCCCCAGGACGACGCCAAGGGTCCTGCACCCACCGACGCCCCGGCCGCTGTCATCGCGCCCGAGGCCGTCATGGAGGTCCCGGACGGTTCCGAGGCTGCGGAGTCGACCGAGTCGGCGTCGGAGTCGACAGGGCCGCGCAAGCGGCGTCGACGCCGCAGCGGCTCCGCGTCGCAGGCGTCAGCCACGGGCTCGAACGAAGAGTTGCCGTCGGCCGAAGGCTCTGTGGAGGCGCCCGGTACGCTGGGAGCCGGAGACCCCGACCCCGTTTTGACCGGTGACGGGGAGACTCCGTAGACTAGTGAGTCGGCGCGCCTGTGTGCGTGCCGGTCTGTGTGCCCGAACCGTGGCCTGCGCCCGGTGATGCACCAACCCCAAAGTTTTGGACAGCCCAGCTCCGACAGTGGAGCAGCAACGAGTGAGGATGTGAGTCGGCGGTGTACGCGATCGTGCGCAGTGGCGGCCAGCAGCAGAAGGTCGCGGTCGGCGACGTCATCGAGATCGACAAGGTCAAGAAGACCACGGTCGGCGAGTCCGTCGAGCTGCCCGCGGTGCTGCTCGTCGACGGCGACGCGGTGACCTCGGACGCCGACTCCCTCGCCAAGGTGTCGGTGACGGCCGAGGTCGTCGGCGCCACCAAGGGCCCGAAGATCATCATCCAGAAGTACAAGAACAAGACCGGTTACAAGAAGCGCCAGGGTCATCGCCAGCACTACACCCAGGTCAAGATCACCGGCATCTCGAAGTGACGCGAAAGTAGGCTTGAGCACATGGCACACAAGAAGGGCGCCGCTTCTACCAAGAACGGCCGTGACTCCAACTCTCAGCGCCTCGGCGTGAAGCGCTTCGGCGGCCAGCAGGTCAGCGCCGGCGAGATCATCGTCCGCCAGCGCGGCACGCACTTCCACCCGGGCACCAACGTCGGCCGTGGTGGCGACGACACGCTGTTCGCGCTCTCCGCAGGTGCGGTCGAGTTCGGCACGCGTCGTGGGCGTCGCGTCGTCAACATCGTCCCGGCGGAGTGATCTGACGGACTTCGACGACGAGGGGCGGGTCCGCAGTGGCGGACTCGCCCCTCGTCGCCGTTCTGGACAAGATGGCTCTGAGCCGTCCGGTCCCGGACACAGCACCGCGTACGACGCCGCCCGCGCGCGTCGTACGACACCGCTCCTGCGGCGGTGAGCGCGGCGTAGCAACGAGGAGGTGGCGCGGATGGCAGTCCCGACGTTCGTCGACAAGGTGACCCTGCACGTCAAGGGTGGCGACGGCGGCAACGGCATCGCCTCGGTCCACCGCGAGAAGTTCAAGCCGCTCGGCGGCCCGGACGGCGGCAACGGCGGCCGTGGCGGTGACGTGATCCTGCGCGTCGCGCCCGAGGTCACGACGCTGGTCGGCTACTACCACGAGCCGCACCGGCGGGGCGGCAAGGGAGGCCACGGCAGCGGTGGCAACCGCAGCGGCTCCCAAGGTGACGACCTCGTCCTCCCCGTGCCCGAGGGCACCGTGGTCCGCGGCAGCGACGGCGAGGTCCTGGCCGATCTCGTCGGTCCCGGCACGGAGCTCGTCGTGGCATCGGGCGGCCGCGGCGGGCTCGGCAACGCCGCCCTCGCCTCCAGCAAGCGCAAGGCCCCCGGGTTCGCGCTCATGGGGGAGCCCGGTGACGAGCTCACGATCACGCTCGAGCTCAAGGTGGTCGCCGACATCGGTCTCGTCGGCTTCCCCAGCGCGGGCAAGTCGAGCCTGATCGCGTCGCTGTCGCGTGCCCGTCCCAAGATCGCGGACTACCCGTTCACGACGCTCGTCCCGAACCTCGGGGTCGTCGTCGCCGGTGACACCACCTACACGGTCGCCGACGTGCCCGGCCTCATCGAGGGTGCTGCCGAGGGCCGTGGGCTCGGGCACGACTTCCTGAGGCACGTCGAGCGCTGTGCCGCGCTCGTCCACGTCATCGACTGCGCGACGATCGAGCCTGGCCGGGACCCGCTGACCGACCTCGACGTGATCGAGACCGAGCTCGCGGCGTACGGCGGGCTGGAGGACCGGCCCCGCCTGGTCGCCCTCAACAAGATCGACGTCCCCGACGCCAAGACGATCGCCGAGTTCGTCCGCGGTGAGCTCGAGGCGCGCGGCCTCGAGGTGTACGACATCTCGGCCGCGTCCCACGAGGGCCTCAAAGAGCTGTCGTACGCGATGGCGGAGGTCGTCGCGTCGTCGCGCAAGACCGCTGCTCCGGCGCCCGCGACGCGGATCGTCCTCCGCCCCCGCTCGGCCGACGGACGCGATGACTTCACGGTCACGCAGTCCGGCGGGCAGTGGATCGTGCGGGGCGAGAAGCCCGAGCGCTGGGTGCGCCAGACCGACTTCACGAACGACGAGGCCGTGGGCTTCCTCGCCGACCGGCTGAACCGTCTCGGCGTCGAGTCCAAGCTGGCGGCGATGGGTGCCCAGGCCGGCGACGACGTCGTGATCGGGAGCGTCGACGACGCGGTCGTCTTCGACTTCGACCCGCAGGTCCAGACCGGCGCGGAGCTCCTCGGTTCGCGCCGCGGCGAGGACGACCGACTGATCGAGAACCATCGCCGCACCAACAAGCAGCGCCGTGACGACCTCGCCGCCAAGCGCGAGTTCGAGCGCACGGCACGCGATGCCAGGACCACGGGCCGCGTCACGCCGGACACGCTGTGGACCGACGAGATCCTCTCCGACGAGGACGACGACGAGGACGAGTGAGGATGCGCCGGTGAGGATCGTCGTGAAGGTGGGCTCGTCGTCGCTGAGCTCCACCCGAGGGGGTCTCGACCTGTCGCGCCTCCACGGCCTCGTGGACGCCCTCGCGGGCTCGCGGGAGCGCGGCGACGAGGTCGTGCTGGTCAGCTCCGGAGCCATCGCGACCGGGCTGGCACCGCTGTCGCTCGCGAGCCGTCCCCGCGACCTCGCCACGCAGCAGGCCGCCGCCAGCGTCGGTCAGGGCCTCCTGGTCGCGCGCTACACCGAGCGGTTCGCCCGGCACGACCTCGTGGTCGGCCAGGTCCTTCTCACCGTCGACGACGTGGTCCGGCGGACTCACTACCGCAACGCCTACCGCACCCTGGCGCGGCTGCTCGACCTCGGCGTCGTGCCCATCGTCAACGAGAACGACACCGTGGCCACCGGCGAGATCCGCTTCGGCGACAACGACCGCCTGGCCGCTCTCGTCGCCCACCTCGTCCACGCCGACCGGCTGGTCCTGCTGTCGGACGTCGACGGCCTGTACGACGGCAACCCGTCGGTCCCCGGCACCCGGCTGGTCCGGCACGTCCACGGCGACGCCGACCTCGACGGGCTCGACATCGCCACGCCCTCCGCGTCCAAGGTGGGCACGGGCGGCATGGTGACCAAGGTCGAGGCCGCCCGGATCGCCACGGGCGCAGGGATCCCCGTGCTGCTGACGAGCGCCGAGCAGGTGAACGCGGCGCTCGAGGGCCGCGAGGTCGGCACCACCTTCCATCCCACGGGTCCTCGCCGCTCGACGCGGCTCCTGTGGTTGGCACACGCGACCACGGGCAAGGGCGCCATCGTCCTGGACGCCGGAGCGGTTCGCGCCATCCGCGAACGCGGCGCCTCCCTGCTGCCGGCCGGCGTCATCGCGACCGTCGGTCCGTACGAGGCGGGCGACCCGGTCGATCTCGTCGACGAGGCGGGCGGCGTGATCGCGCGCGGACTGGTGAACTACGACAGCACCGAGCTCCCCAAGATGATCGGTCGGTCCACGCACGACCTGGCGGCCGAGCTGGGCCCCGAGTACGAGCGAGAGCTGGTCCATCGCGACGACATGGTGCTCCTCGACTGACCCTGGACGGCCCGTCCGCGGTCAATGTACGAAAGCCACCACCGAACGCGCCGACCCCGATTAGGGTTGCCGCTGACACGTTACCGACAAGGAGGCCCCGTGGCCGGGCAGGACAAGCTGTGGCACGTCGCACTCACCGTGGCCGGCACGCCGTTCGACGACGACGTGGTGCGGACGGCGATGCTACGCCTGCGCGACGAGCACGCATTCCTGCACTCGCTGCGCTACGCCTCCGACCGCGCGGAGATCTGCTACTGGGAGCAGGCGGCGGAGATGCTCGACGCGGCCGCGATGGCGATGCGGGTCTGGTCGGAGCACCGTGACTCCGCGGGCCTACCGCCGTGGGACGTGGTCGGGCTCGAGGTGCTCGACCAGGCGACGTACGAGCTGCGTTCTCGCGACGACGCGATGGCGAGCCGTGGTGTCGGGTCGGTCATGCCGACGCCGGTCCATTTCTGACCTCACTATCCTGGTGACGTGAGCCACGATCTCGAGTCCCACGTCCACGAGTCTGCCCGTCGTGCCCGCGCTGCCGCGCTCGACCTGCGAGCGGTGCCACGTGCCACGAAGGACGCCGCCCTCGAGGCGATGGCCGATGCGCTGATCGCCCGCACCGACGAGATCGTCGCCGCGAACGCACTCGACGTCACTGCAGCGCGCGAGTCGGGGACCGGCGAGCACATCATCGACCGCCTGCGCCTCGATGCCGACCGGGTCGCCGCGATGGCTCAGGGCACCCGCGACGTGGTCGCACTCGCCGACCCCGTCGGAGAGGTCGTCCGGGGCTCGACGCTGGCCAACGGACTCCAGCTCCGGCAGGTCCGGGTGCCGATCGGCGTGATCGGGATGATCTACGAGGGGCGACCCAACGTGACGGCGGACGCGGCGGCGATCTGCCTCAAGGCCGGCAACGCGGTCCTGCTGCGCGGATCCGGTTCGGCAGCCCGCTCCAACGAGGCGATCACCGCGGTCCTCCGTGCGGCGGTCGCCTCGGCGGGCCTCCCCGAGGATGCGATCCAGGCGATCGACCCGTCCGACCGGTCGAGCTCCACGGCGCTGCTGAAGGCGCGGGGACTCGTCGACCTCGTGATCCCGCGCGGGGGAGCGGGACTCATCCAGACCGTCGTCCGCGAGGCCCAGGTCCCCGTGATCGAGACCGGCACCGGCAACGTCCACGTGTACGTCGATGCCGACGCCGATCTCGACATGGCCCTCGACATCGTGGTCAACGCGAAGACGCAGCGGACGAGCGTCTGCAACGCCGCCGAGTCGCTGCTCGTCCACAAGGCCGTGGCCGACGAGTTCCTCCCGCGCGTCGTCGCGGCGCTGCTGGAGCGCGACGTGACGATCCACGGTGACGCGTCCTTCGCGGCGACCGACGCTTCCGTCGTCGACGCGACGGAGGACGACTACGCCACGGAATACCTCTCGCTGGACATCGCGGCTCGGGTCGTCGACTCGTTCGAGGACGCGGTGGCGCACATCCGGACGTACTCCTCAGGACACACCGAGGCGATCGTGACCGGCTCCCTGGCGACCGCTCAGCGGTTCACCGCTGCGGTGGACGCGGCGGCGATCATGATCAACGCGTCGACCCGGTTCACCGACGGCGGCGAGATGGGGATGGGGGCAGAGATCGGCATCTCGACCCAGAAGCTGCACGCACGCGGCCCGATGGGGCTGCCCGAGATGACCACGACGACGTTCGTCGTCACCGGCGACGGTCACGTCCGCTGACGCCGCAGGACCGGGGTCGTTCGTACCCGCGGCGGGCTCGGACGGTAGATTGACCCTCATGTCGTTCACCGATCTGCTGGCGCAGGGCGCCGAGCACGAGGAAGCCCTGTCCCCGTACGTCGTGGGTGGCGCGGTCCTCCTTCTCTTCGTCCTCCTCCTCTTCGGCCTCTTCGCGTTCGGCAAGGGGCGCGAGCACTCCTGATGAGCCTGCCGCTCGAGGTAGGCCGGCGCCCCCGTGTGGGGGTGATGGGCGGGACGTTCGATCCCATCCACCACGGTCACCTCGTCGCGGCGTCGGAGGTCCAGGCCTGGTACGACCTGGACGAGGTTGTCTTCGTGCCCACGGGTGAGCCGTGGCAGAAGGCGGACCGCAAGGTCTCGGCAGGCGAGGACCGCTACCTGATGACGGTCATCGCCACTGCCTCCAACCCGCGCTTCTGGGTCAGCCGGGTCGACATCGACCGCGACGGCCCGACCTACACCGTCGACACGCTCCGCGACCTGCAGCGCCACTACGGGGGAGAGGTCGACCTGTACTTCATCACCGGCGCCGACGCGCTCGCGCAGATCCTGACCTGGCGCAACGCCGAGGAGATGTTCGACCTCGCCGAGTTCGTCGGGTGCACGCGGCCCGGGCACGACATCGACACGCACACGCTCGACGGCCTCCCGTCCGACCGGGTCGCGATCGTCGAGATCCCCGCACTGGCGATCTCGTCGACCGACTGCCGAGAGCGCGTCGCCAACCACGAGCCCGTCTGGTACCTCGTACCCGACGGGGTCGTCCAGTACATCGCCAAGCACCGCCTCTACGCCGACGTCGCAGCGACGTCGCACCGACCACACCGTCACCCAAAGGGGGGACCGCAGTGACCGCATCCCAGAGGGCGCTGGAGCTCACGCACGCCGCAGCCGCGGCCGCAGCGGACAAGCTCGCGCACAACATCCTCGCGTTCGACGTCTCCGAGCAGCTCGTCATCACCGACGTCTTCGTGATCGCCTCGGCCAACAACGACCGCCAGGTGCGTGCGGTGGTCGACGCCGTCCAGGAGCAGCTGCTCAAGGTGGGCGCGAAGGTCGTCCGCCGCGAGGGAGAGCGGGAGGGCCGCTGGGTCCTCCTCGACTACGCGGAGATCGTCGTCCACGTCCAGCACGACGACGACCGCTCGTTCTACGCGCTGGAGCGGCTTTGGGGCGACTGTCCCGCAGTCCCGCTGCCCGAGATCGGTGAGGCGGCAGGACGTGCCCCAGCTCCACGCGCGTCGCGTGACCTGGAGGACCCCGAGTCGGTGCCGCTGGCCGGACAGCCTCCCGTCGCCGACGCATGAGCCGTCGGATCATCGTCTGGCGTCACGGTCAGACCGACTGGAACATCGGCGGGCGCCTCCAGGGCCAGACGGACACGCTCCTCAACGCGACCGGTCGAGCGCAGGCGGCGGAGTCCGCGTCGCGACTCGCGGTGCTCGAGCCGGCGCGGATCGTCAGCTCGGACCTCCAGCGTGCGTCCGCGACCGCGGCGGCGCTCTCGCGCATCGTGGACCTCCCCGTCGAGACCGACCCGCGGCTGCGCGAGGTGGCGTTCGGTGAGCGCGAGGGGCTGACGCACCAGGAGATCCGGGAGCGCTACCCCGAGCTCGAAGCCCGGTTCAAGAAGGGCGAGGACATCGTGTCGCCCGGCGGCGAGACGCATGCCGCGGCGGGTGCGCGGTTCAGTGCGGCGCTCAGCGACATCGCGGCTTCGATGGAGCGCGACCAGACGGTGGTCGTCGTGGCCCACGGCGCCGTCATCCGCGTCGGTATCTGCGCGTTCATCGGACTGCCGCAGGAGCACTGGCGGTCGTTCGGCGGGTTCAGCAACAGCTGCTGGGCGGTCCTCCAAGAGGGGTTCTCGCGGTGGCAGGTCACCGAGTGGAATGCCGGCAACCTGCCCGTCCCGGAGATGAGCGACGACGCCGCCTCGTCGGGCGACGGCGAGGAGGATGAGCGGAGGGACCCCGATTTCGGTTCCCGAGGGGCGACCCGCTAAGATCGACCTCGGCTCGATGAGCGGTTCACCGCTCGCAGCGCGGGGCATTGGCGCAGTTGGTAGCGCGCTTCCATGGCATGGAAGAGGTCAGGGGTTCGAATCCCCTATGCTCCACAGACACCGAAGGCCGGACCCGTCAGGGTCCGGCCTTCGTGCATTCTGAGCGCCTGCGCTGGCTCGCGCCACGCTGATCGAAACCCTTGCCGGGAATTCATCATCCGTGTTGCCTAGGGAGGTCAGGTGAGGTCGACGGGGACGGAGTGCGCGCATGCGTCGAGGGTGGGGAGGGCTGCTGGCCGCAGTCCTGGTGGCGGGGCTGTTCTCCGCGGGCGGCGCAGCCGTAGCCGAGGACAGGGCTGACCGGACGGGCCCGGGCGAGCGACGACCCAACGTCGTGCTGCTCCTGATGGACGACTTCTCGCTCGAGCTGCTGGCGACCATGCCGAACGCACAGCAGATGTCGGCCGACGGCGCGACCTACCGCAACGCGTTCGTGGTCGACTCCCTGTGCTGCACGTCGCGGGCGTCGCTGTTCACCGGCCAGGCGCCGCACCACACCGGGGTGCTCACGAACACCCCGAACGATCCGGACAACCCCATCGGTGGGTGGGAGGCGTACGAGAAGTACGGCAACGTCGAGAAGACCTTCCACCTCGCACTCGAGCGGAGCGGCTACACGACGGGATTCACCGGCAAGTTCCTCAACGGCTACGAGGCGACCAGTGTCGACGGCGTCTTCACCCCGCCCGAGCCGGTTCCCGGGTGGACCGAGTTCGACCCGATCTTCGGCGGCGGCTACAACGGCTGGAAGTACCGCAGCGGCCACCTCGGCGAGGACGGCAAGCTCGCGCTGACCTTCCACGGCGCTCCCGCGCTCTCCAAGCCGATCGCCGTACGCGATGCGCAGTACGCGACCACGGTCGCGGGCGACAAGGCGCTCGACTTCGTCCGGCGGCACGAGGCGGAGTCCGCTGCCGGAGGAGCCCCGTACTTCCTCGAGGTCGCGACCTACGGGCCACACAGCCGCCTCAACAAGGCGTACGAGGACGACTACCAGTTCCCGCCGGCGTTCGCGGACCGCGCGCTGCCCGGCGAGGACCGAGACGTGGACGGCAACTGCGGTACGAAGAGCTGCGCCGAGCTCACGCTCGACGACCTCGCCGGCTACGGCGACGACCGCGCGGACAACGCACCGACGTACCAGCGCCGGGACGGCACGACCGCCCCGGCGCCGGCCTGGCGGACCAACGAGATCTCGCTGACCGACTCCGGAGCGCTCCAGCGCTACCGCGACCGGGCGCGCATGGTGCAGTCGATCGACCGCCTGCTCGCCGAGATCCGTGCGGCGGTCGGCGAGAACACGTACGTCGTGCTGACGGCCGACAACGGGTTCCACCTCGGCCAGCACCAGCTCAACGGCGGCAAGGGCACGCCGTACGACTCCGACACCCGGGTCCCGCTGATCGTCGTGGGCCCGGACGTGGTCCCAGGGGAGAGGGACCAGCAGGTCTCGAACATCGACCTGGCACCGACCTTCGAGGAGCTCGCAGGTCTGCGTCCGGCGAGCTACCGCGACGGCACGAGCTTCGCGCGGACGCTGTCGAGGCCGAAGGCGCGGGGAGCGCGCTACACCTACTTCGAGCACACCTACGCGAAGAGCCAGCCGGGCGAGGTCGACACCGACGAGGGCTCGGGCGGGACGATCGACATCATCCCCTCCTACGTCGCGGTGCGCAGCGAGCGCGGCCTGCTCGTGCGGTTCGACCTCGACAACGACTGGACGACCACGGACCACGCCTGGGAGCTCTACACGTACGAGGACGGGTTCGAGAAGCGAAACGTCTACGCAGAGCGCCACCGCGAGCCGTGGGTGCGTGACCTCGCGGCGCGGATCGCCGTCTTCGGGGCGGGCGAGGGCTGCCGACCGCTCGTCTGTCGCGCTCTCACGCGCTGAGGGGGCCGGCGTGCGACGATGACGTCCGTGAACCGGCTGGCCGTGACGTGGTGGGGGCACTCGACGTCCACGATCGAGCTCGGCGGCATCCGCGTGCTGACCGACCCCGTCCTCGTCGACCGCTTCGTCCACCTCGCCCGTCGCTCTCCGTCGCCGGACGCGTCGGCCGCAGTCGCGGACCTCGTCCTGGTCTCGCACCTCCATCTCGACCACTTCCACCTGCCGTCGCTGAGACGGATCGCCGCGGGGACACCGATCGTCGTGCCCAGCGCGAGCACCGACCTCCTCAGGGGACTCGACCTCGACGTCCACGAGGCCGCCCCCGGAGACGTCCTGCACCTCGCCGGCGTCGAGGTGCAGGTGCTCGAGGCCGACCACCCCGAGTCGCGACACCGATGGTCCCGCCGCGTGTCGCCGCCGCTCGGCTTCCGTGTCGTCGGGCCGGGCGACCGCTCGTTCTGGTTCCCCGGCGACACCGGACCGCGCACCGACGTCTCGCACGTCGCGCCGGTCGACCTCGCGCTCGTCCCCGTCGGTGGATGGGGGCCGACGCTCGGCGAGGACCACGTGGACCCTGTGCAGGCGGCCGACCTGGTCGCGCAGGTCGGCGCACGGTGGGCCGTACCGGTGCACTGGGGAACGTTCTGGCCGCTCGGTCTCGGCTGGTTCGCTCCCGCGGCCCGCCGCTACCTGTTCGAGACGCCCGGTGTCCGCTTCGTCGACGCCATGGAGGACGGCTCGGCCCGGGCGGTCCTCGCCGACCACGGCCGCAGGATCTCGCTCGGCGCCTGACCCCGCTCAAGAACGGCTCCCGCGAACCACCGTGCGTGCGACGATGAGCGTCGGCCGGAACGGCACGAGCCCTGTGCGACGTGCGGAACGGGCGCCGCGGCGCTCCGGCTCCGAGGGGGAGCCATGTCCAGCACAGCAGAACACGTCGGCACCGTGGTCGTCGCCGGGGGAAGCGTTGCGGGTCTGCTCGCGGCGGCCGCCGTGGCGCCGTACGCCGATCGCGTCATGGTCCTCGAACGCGACCACCCACCCGCCCGCCCCGGACCGCGCCCAGGGACCCCCCAGGCGATCCACACGCACGGGCTCCTTCCGTCGGGGCGGCAGGCGATGGAGACCCTCCTCCCCGGCTTCACCGAGGAGCTCGTCGGAGCAGGTGCGCTCTCCGACGGCGACGTGGGTCGCGTCGGACGATGGTGGATCGGCGGAGGCCTCGTCGCCGAGTGCGACCTCGGGCTCCGCGGGGTCGCCGTCTCTCGGCCTCTCCTCGAGCACACTCTCCGCACCCGCGTGGCGGCGTTCCCCGAGGTCGAGGTGCGATCCGGCGTCGACGTCGTCCGGCTGCTGGGCGATCGCGGTCGCGTCACAGGGGTCGTGGTCCGTGACCGCGGCGGCGACCCGACCGAGCGCGAGATCCAGGCGGACCTGGTCGTCGACGCGACCGGGCGGTCGGGTCGTGCCATGCGCTGGCTTCCCGCGCTCGGTGCGTCGGCGCCGCGAGAGGAACGGGTCGAGGTCGGCATCCGCTACGTGACCACCCATGTCGAGGCCTTCCCGGACGACCTCGGCACCAGGGTGTTCGTGATCTCCGCCGCGACCCCCGAGGTCCCGCGTGGCGCGGTCGCGATCCGGCAGGAGGACGACACGTGGACGCTCACGCTCTTCGCGTACGGCGACGAAGAGCCACCGCTCGACACCGACGCGCTCCGCCGGGCTGCGGCACGCATCACCTCGTCCGACGTGGCGGGGCTCCTCGAGGACCGCGAGCCCCTGCACGATTCGCATGCCTACCGGTTCCCCGACTCCCGCCGGCGGCGGTTCGAGCGTGTCGACGACCTCCCCACGGGGTACGCCGCCGTGGGGGACGCGATCTGCAGCATCAACCCCACGTTCGGGCAGGGGATGAGCCTCGCCGCGCTCGAGGCCGCCGCGCTGGGCGACGCCGTGGCGACCGGGCTTCGCGCCGTGCGCGAGGACTATCCGGGCAAGGCCGCGAGCATCGTCGACCATGCGTGGACGGTGGTCACCGGCGCCGACCTGAAGATCCCGGGCGTCACCGGGGCGGCGCCGCCTGGACATCGCGTGGTGAGCCGCTACGTGGACAGGCTCCAGAGAGTCGCACGGCACGATGTCGCGGTGGCTGCAGCACTTCTCAAGGTCACCGCCCTCGTCGCGCCGCCGGAGAGCCTGATGGCACCGCGGGTCGCCGTACGAGTTCTGCGACCGGGGGCGGCGGGTTGACTGACACCGTCGCCCGTCGGACCGGTCTCAGCGTGCGACGTCGCCGCGGACCCGTCGACGCGCGTCCGCGTGCTCGGTGAGCAGCCACTCCGCCGCCCCAGCCAGTCGCGGGTCGTCCTGCTCGTCGTCGAGCAGGAGCGACGCCAGGTAGTTGCGGTCGGCGGTGATGCGGCGCACCAGCTCAGCGCGGTCGCCCACGCTGCCGTGCCCCGGGACCACGACGTCCACCGAGAGCGCGACCTGCGCGAACAGGTCGAGCGCCTCGGCGTAGTCGTCCCACGGTCGCCGGGCCTCGAGGTCGAGCAGCGGGATCTCGACGTCGGAGAGCATGTCGCCGGCGACGAGGACACCGACGTCGGGCAGCAGCAGCGCCGCGTGGCCCTGAGCATGCGCGGCGTGCTCCAGGACCCGGCAGGACCGGCCCTCCCACGGCAGCACCTCCACCGCCTGAGGAAGCGCGTCGACCCGGGCCATGCCGCTCACGTCGACGCCGTCGAGCGCCTCGCGGGCCTTGCGCGCGTTGTCGTCGACGACGGCGAGCGCCCGCTGTGCGCCGGTCGCCGTCGCCCACCGCGGTGCCTCGCCGAGCGCGGGGCGCCACAGCAGGTGGTCCCAGTGCGGGTGCGTCGAGAACGCGCCCGTCACCACCAGTCCGCGCCTGGCGAGCTCTCCGGCGAGGGCATCGATCTCCGCCGCGGTCACGGCTGGGTCGACGACGAGGCACTCCGTCCCGTCCGCACCGACGACCACGGTGGTGGTCGTGGTGCAGAACGGGTGAATGGCGACGAGGACGCCGTCGGCGACCTCGATCATCAGAGGACGGGTACGGCCGCCAGGGAGCGGGCCAGGGCGTCGTCGCTCAGCGGGTCGTCGTCGAGACGGCCGTGCAGGAACGAGTCGTACGCACCGAGCTCGAGCAGGCCGTGACCGGACAGGCCGATCACGATGACCGGCTCGTCACCGGACTCGGTCGCGGCCAGGGCCGTACGCCGTGCCTGGGAGAGGGCGTGGGACGACTCCGGCGCGGGGACGATGCCCTCCGTACGAGCGAACTCCACCGCCGACTCGAAGCACTCGCTCTGGTGCAGCGCGACGGCCTCGATCATGCCCTCATGGGCGACGTGCGACACGAGCGGTGCCATCGCGTGGTAGCGCAACCCGCCGGCGTGGATCGGGGACGGGACGAAGTCGTGTCCCAGCGTGTACATCTTCATCAGCGGCGTCATGCCGCCCGTGTCGCCGAAGTCGTAGCGGTACTCGCCGCGGGTCAGGGTCGGGCACGAGGACGGCTCGACGGCGACGATCGTCGCGTCCTGGCGGCCGGCGAGCTTCTCGCGAAGGAACGGGAACGCGAGGCCCGCGAAGTTGGAACCCCCGCCGGCGCAGCCGATCACGACGTCCGCACCCTGCTCGCCGGCCTTGGCGAGCTGGAGGAGCGCCTCCTCGCCGATCACGCTCTGGTGCAGCAGGACGTGGTTCAGCACCGAGCCCAAGGCGTACTTGGTGGACTCGTCCTGCGCGGCGAGCTCGACGGCCTCCGTGATCGCGATGCCGAGCGAGCCGGGGTGATCGCTGTCGAAGCCCTTGCCGAACTCGGTCAGCGTGCTGGGCGAGCGGTGGACCTTCCCGCCGAAGACCTCGATCAGCGTACGGCGCTGGGGCTTGGTGTCGAACGATGCTCCGACCTGCCACACCTCGCACTCGAGGCCGAACAGCGAGCACGCATAGGCCAGCGCGGTGCCCCACTGTCCGGCGCCGGTCTCGGTCGTCAGGCGGGTCACTCCGTTGAGCGCGTTGTAGTAGACCTGCGGCACCGAGGTGTTGGTCTTGTGGGACCCGGCCGGTGAGACGCCCTCGTACTTGTAGTAGATGCGTGCGGACGTGCCGAGCTTCTTCTCCCAGCGGCGGGCCCGGATCAGCGGGGAGGGACGGTACTGGCGGTAGACGTCACGGACGGCCTCCGGGATCTCGACGTAGCGGTCGGTCGTGACCTCCTGCGCGATCAGCTCCGGCGGGAAGAGCGGCGCAAGGTCGTCCGGTCCGACCGGCTCACGGGTGCCGGGGTGCAGCGGCGGCGGGGGAGGCGTCGGCAGGTCCGCGACGATGTTGTACCAGTGGGTCGGCATCTCCGACTCGTCGAGCGTGATCCGGGTGTGGGCGTCGGACATCGTTCCTCCTGGCTCGGGATGTGCGGTCAGGCTATCGCCGCAGCGGCCGCAGCAGGATCGGGCTCAGCGGGGCCGGTTCAGTCGGCCAGCGCCATCGTCGTACGAAAGACGTCGTCGAGGGTCGTCCGGGCCAGCTCGACCCGGACGACGTCGTCGATGTGCGCGTAGACGGGCTCGAGCGCCGGTCGGATCCCACGGGCCACGGGGCACGCGGGGTTCGGCTCGTTGCGGTGCATCGCGTACGCGGGTTCGCTGCCCAGGGCGAGATCGATGTCGGCCAGCGTGATCTCCGCGGCGTCGTGGGCCATCCGCCAACCGGCACCGGGGCCACGACGGGACTCGACGAGCCCTGCGTCGCGGAGGTCGCCCAGCAACCGGCGTACGACCACGGGGTTCGTCCGCACGCTGCGCGCCACCTGCTCGGAGGTCGACCACTCGTGGTCCCGTCGGCGCCGGAGCTCCAGGACGCTCAGCATGTGGACCGCGATGGTCAGGCGACTGTTGGCGCTCATGCTGTTATTGTAACCAAATCTGTTACGAGAAACCGAAAGCCGCGGTCCGCAGGGCCGAGGTCGTGACGACTTAGGGGAGTTCAGTGGCGGTCTCGACAGCGGTCGTGTCAGGCGTCGGCGCTCGGCATCCGCGCGCGACGCTCGCCGTCGTCGCGTCCGGGACGCTGCTGATGATCATGGCGTTCACGCTGCCCCTCGCCACGATCGTCCCCACCGCGGCTTCGCTCGACGCCGACACGGCCGGGCGCACGTGGATCCTGAGCTCGATGAGCATCGGACTGGCGGCTGCGCTGCTCACGGCCGGCGCGGTCGCGGACGATCTGGGGCGACGCCGGACCTTCGTGATCGGTCTCGTCGTGCTGGCCGTCGGCGGCCTGGTGTGCGCCGTCGTGTCCGACCCGCTCTCTTTCGTGCTCGCGCGGGTCGTCCAGGGTGTCGGCGGCGCGGCGGTGACCGCGGCCAGCCTGGGCATCCTCGCGCACGCGTTCGCTCCCGGTCCTGCCCGCGTCGCGGCCAGCGGGACGTGGGGCGCGGCGCTCGGTGCCGGCATCGCGATCGGCCCCGTCGTCGCCGGGCTGTGCGACGTGTGGGTGTCGTGGCGTCTCGCGTACGCCGTGCTGGCCGTGGCCGCTGTCGCGACCGTGGTCCTCGCGCTGCGCTACCTCGACGAGTCGCGTGCGCCGCGCCGTCGTCGCCTCGACCGCTGGGGAGGCCTGCTGATCGCCGGTGGACTGAGCTGCCTCCTCGCCGGCCTGGTCGAGAGTCGCGAGCCCGATCGCGGAGCCCTCGCGACCGGACTCTTCGTCGCAGCGGGGGTCCTGCTGGTCGGTTTCGTCGTCGCGGAGCGTCGCGGTCGGGCTCCGATGCTCGACCTGGCACTGCTGCGGCACCGTCCGTTCGTGGCGGCGAGCGTCGCCGCCTTCGCCACGGGCATGGGGGTGATCGCTCTTTTCTCGTTCATGGCGATCTTCCTCGACACCGGCTTCGGCATCGGCGCCCTGGGTGCGGGGGTCCTGCTGCTGTCGTGGTCCGCCACCAGCGTGGCGGCCTCGCTCCTGGCCCGTCGTCTCCCGGCGAGGTGGAGCGGGCGTGCTCAGCTCGCAGCCGGCCTGCTCGGGGTGTCGATCGGCCAGGCGCTGCTCGCCGGCGTCGGACCAGGCACGTCGTGGTGGAGATTCGTGCCGGCGCTGGTCCTTGCCGGCATCGCGAGCGGGGTGCTCAATGCCGCGCTGGGGCGTGAGGCGGTGGCGAGCGTCCCGGCGGGTCGTGAAGCGATGGGGAGCGGCGCCAACAACACCGCCCGCTACGTCGGGTCCGCGATCGGCGTGACCGTCGTGGCCGTGGTCGTCGACGCGCACGGGCCGACGCAGCAGGACCTCTACGACGGGTGGAACGTCGCCGCGCTGGTGACGGCGGCGTTCTCCCTCGTCGGGGCGCTGGTCGTGGTCGCCTGCAGGACGCGCCCGGCGCCGTAGCGGGCGGCGCTCGACCCGGAAGCGGTAAGGTGCAACAATATTATTGCACGTCCGAACCGAGGAGAGCACATGGACGACCGGATCGAGCAGCAGATCGACATCGACGCCCCGGCTGACCGGGTCTGGGTCCTCGTCACCGTCCCGGGCTGGTACATCAACGACGGATCGGCGTACGAGGAGCACGAGATCGAGCGACGTGGAGACGTCGATCTCGTGCACGACCGCACGCACGGCACCTTCGCGTTCCGGACGGTGACGCTCGAGCGCCCCCGCTACGCCGCGTTCCGATGGATCAGCGACCATGCGGCGCCCGAGCCTGACGCCGAGTCCACGCTCGTCGAGTTCTGGATCGACGAGCGCCCCGGAGGAGTGACCCTCCGGGTCGCGGAGAGCGGCTTCGCGTCGCTCGGCGGGACCGAGGACGATCGCCGCAAGCGCCTCGCCGACAACACCGAGGGCTGGACCATCGAGCTCGCGATCGCCCGGGCGTACGTCGAGTCGGTCGCGACGGCGCAGGCGTGAGCGCTGGCGCGTCCCCCGCGCCGGCGTTCGCGGCCCTGGGGGACGAGACCCGTTGGGCGCTCCTCGTCCGGCTGGGCGACGGGCCGGCCTCGGCCTCGTCTCTCGCCGCGGAGCTGCCGATCTCGCGGCAGGCCGTCCTCAAGCACCTCGAGATCCTCCGCGACGTCGGGCTCGTCGAGTCGCAGCGGCGCGGCCGCGAGGTGCTGTTCCGTCCGATCGGCTCCGAGCTGAGCCGGCTCGGGCGTGACCTGCAGCGGCACGCCGACGCCTGGGACCGTCGTCTGAAACTCCTCAAGCGCGCCGCCGAGAACGGTGCCTGACGACCCGGTCTCGACAACTCCTCGGAGGATTGGTTAGGTTTACCTAACTCATCCGTCCGAGGAGGACCTGTGGCCCGCACGAACCTGGACTCGACCCACGTCGAGGCCCGCACGCCCGGCTTGACCACCCTGCACGTCCTTCGGCGGACGCAGGTGTCCCCGAGCTTCGTGCGCGTCACCCTGGGAGGCGGGGACGTCGCCGACTTCGTCGCGCTCGGGTACGACCAGTGGTTCCGGCTCTTCCTTCCGGTCTCCGACACCTCACTCACGCGGGTCCCGAAGAAGCTCACCACACTCTCGTACCTGAAGTTCCTCACCGTCTCGAAGACCGATCGCCCGGTGCTGCGCAACTACACCGTGCGCGCCTACCGGGCGGACGGCGCCGACGGGCCGGAGCTCGACGTCGACTTCGTCGTCCACGGCTCGACCGAGGACGGCACGGCAGGCCCGGCTGCATCGTGGGCACAGACCTGCAGCCCCGGGGACGCCGTCGCCGTCCTCGACGAGGGCGTGTGCTTCAACCCGCCGCCCGGGACGTCCCGCGTCGTGCTCGCGGCGGACGAGACGGGCCTGCCCGCCGTGGCAGGGATCCTGGGCTCGCTCGACGTCGACGCGGCCGGCCACGTCGTGGTCGAGGTCCCCACCGACGGCGATCGCCAGGACCTCGATGCGCCGGCCGGGATCGACATCACCTGGGTCGTCCGCGACGACCACGCCGCCGTGCCCGGTCGGGCGGCGCTCGCTGCCGTGCAGGCGCTCGAGCTCCCTGACGAACCGGCGTACGCCTGGGTCGTCGGGGAGTCCGGCCTCGTGACGGGCGCGCGACGCCACTGGGTGCAGGCCGGCCTGCCGAAGGAGAGCATCACGTTCGTCGGCTACTGGAAGGCGGGCAAGGCCCACTGAGTCGTCGAGGCGCCCTCTCGGGGGTGAGGGCGCCTCGACCCGCGGCTGGGAGCCTCAGTCGAACAGGTCGGAGAGCCAGTTCTCCTTCTTCTTCCGCTTGTAGCCGCGGTCGTCGTAGCCACGCTGCTGGTAGGAAGGCTGCTGGTACGACTGCTGCTGAGGGCGCTCCTGGTAGGTCGGCGCGGGCGCCGGGGCCGGAGCGGCTGCGGGCGGGGCCTGGGTGCCGGCACGGTCGATGATCTTGTCGAGCTCGCCGCGGTCGAGCCAGACGCCGCGGCACTCCGGGCAGTAGTCGATCTCGATCCCGCTGCGTTCGCTCATCACGAGGGTGGTCTCGTCGTTGGGGCATCTCATGGGTTCATCCTGCTGGGTCGGAGGGCCGCAACCAAGGGTCGTCCTCGTTGCTCGACCGCTGTGCCAGCATCGCAAGGACGGTGGGCTCCTCCGACGACAGCCGCTCGACCTCTTCGCCGCCGTCGCACCGGCACAGCGCGACGGTCGCTCGCGCGGAGGTCCGGGCCACGACTTGCCAGGTCCCGCCGGCGTCTTCCCAGCGCTCCAGCATCTCGATGACGTCGGTCACGACACCATCATGGCGCGGTCCCGCCGGCCGTGGGACCCTTCGAGCATGCCGATCCCGACCCGCGTCGGTCGCTTCAACCGTGCCCTGCCCAACCGGCTGATCGTGCACGTCGCGCCGTTCGTGCCGGGCTTCGGTGTGGTCACGCACCGCGGACGGACCTCGGGCCGTGCCTACCGGACCCCGGTCGCGGTGTTCCGGCGTGGCGACGAGGTGGCCATCGCGCTCGTGTACGGGCCCGGGGCGGACTGGGTCCGCAACGTGCTGGCCGCCGGTGGTGCGACGGTGACGACACGGCGGCGCTCGATCGACCTGACGGCGGTCCACCAGGTCCACGACCCCGGTCGGCGACGCGCGCCGCGGCTGATCAGGCCGCTGCTCGGCGCGTTGCGCATCGACGACTTCGTGATCGGGGAGGTCGCCTCCGAGCGGTGAGAGGCGGGAGGTCAGCGCAGGTGCAGGCCCGCACCCTCGCGTACCGCCTCCGACAGGACGGCGAGGGCGGGGGACTCTAGCTGGTACTGGTGCCAGAACAGCCTCACGTCGGCGCGGGCGTCGGCAGCGATCGCCCGGACCGCGCCCGAGGCCTCAAGGTCCGTCGCGTGGAGCGCAGGAAGCATCCCCCACCCGATCCCGAGCCGGATCGCCTCCCGGAACGCGTCCGACCCGGGCACGTAGTGGTGCGGCGGATCCGTACGGTCGCGGGTGACGCTCCGGACGAACCGGCGCTGCAGGTCGTCGACGCGATCGAAGTTCACGAAGGGAGCCCGGGCGAGCGACGCCGGCGACACTCCGTCGGCGAACCAGCGGTCGATGAACGCGGGGCTCGCCATCGCGCGGTAGCGCATCGTCCCGAGCGCGGTGACGGAGCAGCCGGGCACGCGCTCGGCCTCCGCCGACACGGCGGCGAGCGCGGAACCGTCCCGCAGCCGTGCGAGGGAGTGCCGTTCGTCCTCGCGCTGGACGTCGATGCGCACCCGGTCGAGGACCGGCGCGACCGAAGGAAGGAACCAGGTCGCGAGCGAGTCTGCGTTCACGACGACGGCGACGGTGGGCGGGGTGTCCTCGGCACGAGAAGGACGGAGCTCGCGCACGAGGAGGTCGACCTGGCGCGAGAGGCGCAGCACCTCCGCGCCCTGCTCGGTCATGACGACCGGCCGCGTCCGGCGGACGAGGACGCGCCCGGTCGCCGCCTCGAGCGCCTTGACGCGCTGGCTCACGGCCGACGGGGTCACGCGCAACGCTGCGGCAGCAGCCTCGAAGCTACCTTCGTCGATGACGGCGACCAGCGTACGAAGCTGGTCGAGGGCAAGATCCTTCATTAAGTGCTCCTTCATCGAGGTAAGAAAGTTTAGCTGGACTGAAGGAGACAGGCTGCCTACCGTCGAAGGCGTGGCAGATACATCGTCGGTCGTGGTGGCCGGACTTCTCACGGGCCTCTCGCTGATCGTGGCGATCGGCGCCCAGAACGTCTTCGTCCTCAGGCAGGGGCTCCGTCGTGAGCACGTCGGCACCGTGATCCTCGTCTGTGCGCTGTCCGACACCGTGCTGATCGTCGCCGGCGTCGCAGGCATGGGAGCGCTGATCACCGGAGTGCCGGCGCTGGTCACGGCGGCACGCTGGGGAGGCGCGGCCTTCCTCGCGGCTTACGGCCTGCTGGCGGCGCGCCGGGCCGTCTCCGGCGGCCGGCTCGACGTGGACGACCGCGGCGCGCGGACATCCACCTGGGTCGTGGTCTCGACCGCGCTCGCCCTGACCTGGCTCAACCCGCACGTGTACCTCGACACGGTCCTGCTGCTGGGCTCGGTGGGCTCCTCGTACGGTGGCTCCCGCTGGCTGTTCGCGCTCGGGGCGGTGACAGCGAGCTGGGGGTGGTTCGCCGCGCTCGGGTACGGATCGCGCCTCCTGCGGCCGGTCCTCGCGCGTCCCGCGGCGTGGCGGGCCGTCGACGCGGGAATCGCCCTCGTGATGTTCTCGGTGGCGTACGCGTTGGTCCGCGGAGCGTGACGCGCCGCCGGGAGACGGCCGTTGGCCGGGAGCGTTGCTACGCTTCCCAGACAGCACCGACGACGTACGAGGGGCCGGATGTCAGCGGGCGAAACCGCGGAGGACCATGTCCCGACGGTCCAAGTGGGCGACCGTCGGGCTGAACGCGATGCCCCGACGACCCGCGTCGCGACCGCGACGCCACAGCCGCTGGACGCGGAGGTCGCGGCGGTCGGCCCGTACCGGCTGAAGGGCTTGATCGGCTCCGGCGGCTTCGGTGCGGTGTACGTCGGACGTGCTCCGGGCGGTCAGCCCGTGGCGGTCAAGCTCCTGACGTACGTCGGAGACGGTGCACGCGAGCGCTTCGCGCGGGAGGCCGAGCTCTTGCACCGGCTCGGCGGCGCCGGGTTCCCTCGTTACCTCGACGGTGACCTTCGCGCCGCTCGGCCCTGGTTCGCGATGGAGCTGCTGGAGGGGGTCACCGTCGCCGACGCCGTCCGCCACGTCGGCCCGCTATCCGAGGAGACGGTGGTCACGGCGGCTCTCGACGCCGCGCGCTCGCTCGGCCGACTCCACGACCTCGGCTACGTCCACCGCGACGTGAAGCCCGCCAACGCCGTCCTCGCCGGGCGCCGCGCAACCCTGATCGACGTCGGCATCGCGAAGGGTGAGCACGTCCACGACCTCACCACCACCGGCGAGATGATCGGATCCGTCGCGTGGGCCGCACCCGAACGCCTCGCAGGGGACCGGGGCACGACGGCGAGCGACGTTTACGGGATCGGTCTGCTCATCGCGTTCGCGTCCTCCGGCGCGATGCCGTTCCCGCGCGGCGACGATGCCGCGACGATGAGCGCGGTCGCCGAGGGGCGCAGCGACCTGTCGGGCGTGCCCGACGCACTCCTCCCGCTCGTACGCCGCACCACGGCCGTCGCCCCTGAGGCCCGCCCGCCGATGCGCGAGGTCGTCGCCGAGCTCCAGCGGATGGCGCCCGGCGCGCTGACCCCGCAGCGGCCGACCCGCACGCCCGAGGTGCCGAGCCCGACGCGGGTCGCTTCCGCCGTCGCGCCGACCCCGCGTCCGGTGCCAGAGCCGCCGGCGGCGAGCCCGCCGGCGCCGCAGACGGTCGCCGTACCCCAACCGACGCCACCTGCCGGCCCGCCCGACGGTCTGCAACGGATGTTCGACAACCGCCACCTCGCGCTCGCGCTCAAGGCGGCTCACGAGCGCGGCTACGACGCCACAGCGGTCCACCTGGTGGCGCGCGCGCAGCGCAGGACCCACCGCAAGGCCGTGAGGGCGCTCGACCCGGCTCGTGTGAAGGCGTCGATCTGGCGCCGCAACGGCTGGTGGGACGGCCAGTACGCAGGTCGTCGGCGGTTCCCCGACACCGAGCAGGGGTGGTCCCAGGAGCGGGCGATGGTCCGGCGGGGGTGGTGGCTCGACAAGGCGGCAGGCGTCCTCGCGCTCGTCGCGTTCCTCGCGGTCGTGGTCGGCAGCCTGACCGGTCAGGACGCGTCCGTGCGTGCGCCCTTCGGCTGGTTGCGTCAGATCCTGCCGGTCGTCGAGATCGGAGGACGAGCCATCGCGTGGGACCTGGTCGGCCTGCTCATCGCGGTCGCCGCGGCGCTCTACGGGGCAGTGCGCATCTCGCGCAACGCGCAGCGCGACCGCGGTGTCGGCGCGCCGCAGAGCATCCGCTTCGCGCCGGGTCTGATCGCCCTCGGCTACGCGGTCGTGGCTGCGGCGGGCCTGCTGGCGCTCCTCGGCGTGCTGACCTGACCGGCGTGGTGCGGTTCAGGTCCGGTGTCGGCGCGAAGCTGGTCCCGATCGTGGCGGTGGCGCCGGGCATCGTCGGCGTCGCGCTCGCGGCGGCGGTCATCGATCAGGGCGCGGTTCCCGATGACGCAGCGCTCCCGGTGCTCACGACGCTCGCGGTCTCGGCGCTCTTCGGGACGGCGGCCCTCCTCGCCTCGCCCTCGCACCGCTGGGATCTCTCGCGCGGTGTGATCCAGCTCGGCGGTCGCGAGATCTGGTTCCGTGAGATCGAGCGCGTCGTCGTGTTCACCGGGTTCCGTGGATGGCGCGGGATGGCGTTCTTCGGTCCCGCCGGGCGGGTCCGTCGGCTCGGAGCGGACCTGTCCTTCGGGACGCGCTCCGCGCTGGGCCGCGACCAGTGGGTCGCCCTGCGTGCGCTGCTCGCTGCACCTTGGGCGCCTCCACTGCAGGCGTACGGACACGTGAGCTATCGCGCGATGGACTCGGAGCCTCCGCTGCGATCGGTCTCCGGCGAGGCTGCGCTCCGGCTCGTGGACGCACAGATCGCCTGGATCGACGCGGGGCGTCGGTCAGCGAGCACGGAGTCGCCGGTCGGGCGGTTCCTCACCGGGCGCTGATTCGGACAGGCTCGCCGTCAGTCCTCCGCGAGCGCGGCGCGGCACTGCGGATCCTCGTCGGCGGCGCGCGCGAGCCGGGCGCCGAGGAGGGTCGCGGTCTCGGCCAGGTCGTCGACACGGTCCGGACCGAGGGTGTCGACGACGAGCGACCGCAACGACGCCTCGCGTACGGCGCGGGCCTGGGCGGCCGCCTCCCGCCCCTCGGCCGTGACGACGACGTCGGCGCTGCGGCCGTCTGCCTCACACGTCTCGCGGGCGAGGAGGCCGCGCTGCTCCATCCGTCGGGTCTGGTGGGAGAGGCGACTCTTCTCCCACTCGAGCGCGAGCCGCAGGTCGCGGGCGCGCAATCGTCCGGCAGGCACGTCGACCAGTGCCTCGAGGACCGCGTAGTCGGCGTCCGAGAGCCCTGTCTCGCGCGTGATCTCACGCGCCAGGTGACGCACGAGGCGCTCGTGCGTGGCCGCGTACGCGCGCCAGGCGTCGAGCGAGGTGTCGGTCGGTGTCGCGGTCACGTCCTCCACCGTACTCGGAGGTTGATGTGTCATCCAGCCCGCGCTACGGTTGATCCATCAACCAAACCTGGAGGACCGCATGCCCGACTACGGCCACGACCTGAGATTCGGCACGTTCATCACACCCCAGAACGCCGCGCCCGACCAGGTCGTCGCTCTGGCACAGCTGAGCGAGCAGGTCGGATACGACCTGGTCACCTTTCAGGACCACCCGTACCAGCCGGCATTCCTCGACACGTGGACGCTCCTCAGCTACGTCGCAGCGCGGACCGACCGCGTTCACCTCGCCCCGAACGTCCTGAACCTCCCGCTGCGCAACCCTGCCGTCACCGCACGCTCCGTGGCGAGCCTCGACCTGCTGACCGGCGGCCGGATCGACCTCGGGCTCGGCGCCGGAGCGTTCTGGGAGGCCATCGAGGCGATGGGCGGCCCGAGACTCACGCCCGGAGAGAGCGTGACCGCGCTCAGCGAGGCGCTCGACGTCATCCGCGGGATCTGGGCGGCGGGCGAGCGCGGCGGCGTGTTCGTCCAGGGCGAGTTCCATTCCGCGAACGGCGCCAAGCGGGGTCCGGCGCCGGCTCACGACGTGCCGATCTGGCTCGGCGCCTACAAGCCGCGCATGCAGCGGCTCATCGGTGAGAAGGCCGACGGATGGCTGCCGAGCCTGAGCTACCTCCAGCCGGGCGGCCTGACCGCCGGCAATGCCGTGATCGACGAGGCCGCGCAGGCTGCCGGGCGTGATCCGCGTGAGATCCGGCGCCTGCTGAACATCTCCGCCGGCGACCTCGGTGGCGGTGACGTCCTTCGAGGGCCGTCGCAGGCCTGGGTCGAGCAGCTCCTCCCGTACGTGATCGAGGACGGGATCAGCACGTTCATCCTCGGCACGGACGATCCCCGCACCATGCAGGAGTTCGCCGACGACGTGATCCCGGCGCTGCGTGAGGCGGTCGACGCGCAGCGGGAGACCTCGCCGTCGGGCGAGCGCGTGCGCGGTCCGGGAGCGGTCGCCCGCCGATCGGCGGGGATCGACTACGACGCCGTCCCCGAGTCGCTGGCCTCGGACGCCGTCGAGCCGGGCGACGCGGCGTACGCGAGGGTCCGGCACAGCTACGTCCACCCGGGCAGTCCGGGACTGGTCCTGCGGCCGGCCGACACGGGCGGCGTCGCGGAAGCCGTGGCGTACGCGCGCCGTCAGCCGGTGCCGTTCGTCGCCCGCAGCGGGGGACACGGCGTCGGCGGTGTCTCGACCAACGACGGAGGGATCGTCATCGACCTGGGTCGGCTCAAGACAGTGGAGGTGCTCGACCGCGAACGGCGGCTCGTACGGCTCGGCGCGGGCCTGCGCTGGCGCGAGGTCGCCCAGGCCCTCGCACCGCACGGGCTGGCGATCAGCTCCGGAGACTCGGGCGACGTCGGCGTCGGGGGACTGGGGACGTCGGGAGGCATCGGCCTCCTCGCCCGCTCGTACGGTCTCACCATCGACCACCTCGTCGGTGCCGAGGTGGTCCTCGCCGACGGCACGGTGGTCCGGACCGACGCCGACCACGACCCGGACCTGCTGTGGGCGCTCCGTGGAGGCGGCGAGTACGTCGGGGTGGTCACCAGCCTCGACGTCGAGGCCATGGAGCTGACCGACGTCGTGCTCGCCGTGATCGTGCACCAGGTCGAGGACTCGGCCGACTATCTCGCCCGGCTCGGCGCTCTGACGGAGGCGACACCGCGCCAGCTCACCCCGTTCACGACGCTGTTCCCGGCCGGCGACGGCCAGACGTACGCCCGGATCATGCTCGTCTGGGCTGGCGACGACACCGAGGCGGCGGTCGGCTCGATCGAGCCGTACCTCCATCTCGCCCCGGTCCTGCAGCAGCAGGCGCAGGTCGCGCCCTACAAGGGCATCATCCGCTCCACCGGCGACCCGACAGCCGGACACCCCCAGCCGCCGACCCGCTCGGCCCTGGTCGCGCACCTCGGCGACGACGCCGTACGGGCGGCGGGACGACTGATGGACGAAGGCCGACTCGGGCTCATCCAGGTCCGCGCCTTCCCGGGTGCGGCCGGTGACGTGGACGTCGACGCGACCGCCTTCGCCCACCGCGACCGCGCGTACAGCGTGATCGTCATGGCGGCCACGGGTCAGGACCTCGACGGCGAGTGGGACCCGCTCGTGGACGCCGTCTACGGGAACTTCGAGACCGTGACCACGCCGGAGACGATCGCAAAGACGTTCCCACCCGCGACGCTGGCGCGCCTGCGCCAGGTCAAGGCGGCGTACGACCCCGACGGTGTGCTCGGGCGGGCACCGCTGGGGTGACCGAGCCCACTGGAAACAGCGGCAGCCCCGTGGTTGCCTGGAGGAAAGACACGCACGCGAAGAAGGAGGAGCACCTGATGACCAGCACGACGAAGCGCGACACCAACCGGACGGTCGAAGCACCCTTCCGGGCCTCCCAGCAGATGGCCGACCACCTTCAGCAGCTGCACGTCGACCTGATCGACCTCCACCTCGTCGGCAAGCAGGCGCACTGGAACGTCGTCGGCAAGAACTTCCGCGACCTCCACCTGCAGCTCGACGAGATCGTGGCAGCGGCACGCGGGTTCAGCGACGACGTCGCGGAACGGATGCGGGCGGTGTACGTCACGCCCGACGGTCGTGCCGCCACGGTCGCCGAGCGGAGCAGCCTGCCGGCCTTCCCACCCGACGAGGTCGACACCGCGGAGACGGTCGACCTCGTGACGAGCGCACTGCACGCGGTCGCGGCGACCGCACGGCGCATCCACGACGACGTCGACGAGGAGGACCCGACGACGGCCGACCTGCTGCACGCGGTCCTCGAGCGCCTCGAGCAGCTGGCGTGGATGGTCGAGTCGGAGAACCGCATCGCCAACCGCAGCATCCCGCGGCCGATCCACGAATGACCCCAGGGTGAGCATGGGCTCGCCGTCGTCGTGCCCGGCGGGACTACGATGAGCGAGGCGATGGATCCCGCCGAGACCCCACCGGTCTGAGCCGCCGTCACGGCTGATGGACCCTGTGCCGTTCGAGACAGGAGCATGCCGTGGCCGACGCATCGGACCAGCGCCCCGTCGTGGTGGGCGTCAACGCCACCCAGGATGCCGTCGTCCTGCGCGAGGCGGCATCGCTCGCAGCACGTCTGGACACCGGCCTCGTCTGTGTCTGGATCGACACGGCCCGGCTCCCGCGCGAGGGCGACGGCACCGACGCGTCCAGCGTTCCCGTCGACCCCGACGTGGTCGGCGCGGACGACGGGGAGTCCGAGGTGCTCGCGCGGGTGCGGTCGGTGCTCGACGGATCCGCAGCGCGGTGGAGGCTGGTGCGCGCCAGCGGGGAGGTCGTCAGGGCGCTGACGACGGTTGCGTCGACGTACGACGCGCAGCTCCTGGTCGTCGGGACCCGTCGGCCGGGGATCGTCGAGTGGGTCGACGCGGCGATCGGCGGCTCGGTCGCGGCGCACCTGGCGCACACGCAGCGGCGGCCGGTGGTGGTCGTCCCGCAGGGCCGGTCCGAGTGAGGGGGGCCGCGAGGCGCCCGGTCTTCCTCCTCGTCGTCGTTCTCGGCGGAGCGGCCGGGACCCTCGGACGCGCCGGTCTCGGTGAGCTCTGGCCCCACGACCCCGACGCCCTGCCGCTCGCCACCGGGACGGCGAACGTGGTCGGCGCCTTCCTCCTGGGACTCCTGCTCGAACGCCTGGTCGTGGGGGGAGAGGAGACACCGCCGCGGCTGCTGCTGCGGCTCGGCCTCGGCGCCGGGGTGCTCGGTGGTTTCACGACCTTCTCCGGGCTCGCCCTGGACACGGTGACTCTCGTACGGGCGGACGCCCTCGCGCTCGCCCTCGCGTACGCGGTCGGATCGGTCGTCCTCGGGCTCGCGGCGTGCCTGGCCGGAGTCCGTCTCGGTGCCGGACGACGGTGGGAGTCGCGGTGAGCGCGGCGACGTGGGTCCTCGTCGGTCTGCTCGGCGGGACAGGCGCGGGGTGCCGGTTCCTGGTCGACAGCGCCGTGCGCTCGCGCTGGCCCACCGCGATGCCGTGGGGGACGATCGTGGTCAACCTGAGCGGGTCGCTGCTGATCGGCGTCCTCGCCGGCGCGCACCTCGCGGGCGTCGTCGGCACGGACACCTACACCGTCGCCGCGGTCGGATTCTGCGGCGGTTACACGACCTTCTCGACGGCGATGCTTGAGACCGTGCGCCTCACCCAGGCGGGCGACGTGCGGCGGGCCGCGCTCAACGTGACCGGGACGCTCGTCCTCACCTGCGTGCTCACGGCGGTCGCACTCGTCGGCGTGCAGGGGTGACGGGCGGTCGTACGAACGACGGCCAGCCCCGCACGGGACCGGCCGTCGTTCGCGCTGCGGGATGGGTCAGCTCACGCCGGCCTTCTCCTTGAGGTCGTCGACGAAGGTCGGGTTGTCCTCGAGCCACTGGTCGACCGCGTCCTCGGGGTCCACGTCGTCGCCGGAGTTGAACATCAGGTTCTCGAGGGAGAACAGCTGCTCATCGGTGAGCGTGAAGGAGCCGAAGAGGTCGGCCAGGTCGGGGTACCGGTCGGCGAAGTCCTTCGTACCGTAGGTGTGGACCTCCTCGGCCCCACCCAGCCTGCCCTCGGGGTCCTCGAGGTCACGGACGGGGAACTCGTCGTACGCCCAGTGCGGGCGCCAGAGCGTCACCGCGATGTTGTCGCCGCTCTTGGTCGCACTCTTGAGCTCGGCCAGCATCGCGGGCGTCGAGGACGTGACGAAGTCCATGTCCTCGAGGCCGTAGGTCGGGATCACGTTCTCCTCGGTGGCCTTCGTGAGCCCGGCGCCCGGCTCGATGCCGACGATCCGGTTCCCGTAGTCGTCACCCATGGCCTTCAGGTCAGCGATCGTCTTCGCCGGCGAGGACTCGTTCACGGCGATCGTCAGCTTCGCGTTGTCGTACCACGTGCCGAGGTCGCTCAGGTCGTCGCCGTACTTGTCGAGGTAGGACTTGTGCGTCGTCGGCAGCCAGGTGTCGAAGAGCACGTCGAAGTCACCACCGGCGAGCCCGGTGAAGATCACGCCGATGTCGGCGGTCTCGGTCTCGACGTCGTAGCCCTCGTCCTCGAGGACCGACTTCCACAGGTGGGACACCGCGATGCCCTCGTCCCATCCGGACGGGATCCCGATGGAGATGCTCTTGCTGTCCTCGCCGCTCGCCGAGTCCTCGCCGCCGCATGCCGCGAGGCCGGCGCTCAGGACGAGCGCCGAGGCCACGGCAGTGAGGCCGCGAAGGATTCCGGGGGTGCGTACGCGTGACATGTGTTCCTTCCTTCGACGGGAGTTGGTCTCCCGCCTGGGTTGGGGTGTGCCGGTCAGGTGCGGGCGGTCGCCAGCGCCTTCGCGACGGGAGCGCGGGCCGAGAGGCCCGCGGTGACGCGATCCAGGTAGATCGCGAGGATCACGACCGCGATCCCGGCTTCGAAGCCGGTGCCGACGTCGATGCTGGAGAGCGCGGAGTAGACGTCGCGGCCGAGTCCGTCCGCGCCGACCATGCCCGCGATGACGACCATGGACAGCGCGAGCATGATCACCTGGTTGACGCCGGCCATGATCGTCGGCAGGGCCAGCGGAAGCTGGATCTGGCGCAGGATGCGGCGCGGCGGCGCACCGAACGCCTGCCCGGCCTCGACGATCTCCGCGTCGACCTGCCGGATGCCCAGCTCCGTGAACCGGACACCCGGCGCCATCGCGAAGATGACGGTCGCGACGATGCCCGGGACGACACCGGTGAGGAAGATGACCACGACCGGGATCAGGTAGACGAACGCCGGCATCGTCTGCATGAAGTCGAGGACCGGCCGCACGACCGCGGAGACGGTGTCGTTGCGCGCGGCCCAGATCCCCACCGGGATGGCGATGACCAGCGCGATCACCGACGCGACGAGCACCAGCGCGAGCGTCTTCATCGCGTTCTCCCACTGGTCGACGCCGGCGATCACCACGAAACCGATCGCGGCGACGACGGCCGTCCGCCAGCCGGCGGCCAGGACCGCGAGCACGACGAGCAGTCCCGCCATCAACCAGAACGGCGGCGCCAGCAGCGCCTCGCTGAGCAGGTCGAACGCGCCGGAGAGGATGTCCTTCACGACGTCGAAGACAGGGTCGAAGGTGTCGGTCACCCAGTCGACGACGTTCTCGACCCAGTCGCCGAGGGGGATGCGGGGGATCGGTCCCTCATTCATCGGTACCTCCCGTGGTCGTGTCGGTCGGTGCCATCGCGTTCAGAAGTGTCGCCCGCGGGACGACGCCGACGAGGCGCCCGTCGTCGTCGGTCACCGCCACCGGGAGCGGCTGCTCGGCCGCCGGGGCGAACACGTCCGCGAGGGGCGTGGTCGTCCGGACGGAGGGCACGTCGTCGAGCTCCAGGTCGGCGAGCGTCTCGCGACCGGCGCGCAACGCGGCCGCGGCGGCGGTGTCGCGCACGACCCCACGGAGCACGCGCTGACGGTCGACGACGTAGGCCGCGGGCACCTGCGCGTCGCGCATCGTGCGGCTCGCCTGTCGCGGACCGCCGGTCAGCGGGACGACGGCCGCCGGGCGCACCATCACGGCCGAGGCGGTGAGAACGCGGCTGCGGTCGACGTCGGCAGTGAACTGCGCGACGTAGTCGTTCGCCGGGTCCGAGAGTATCTGCTCAGCCGTCCCGACCTGCGCGATGCGGCCGTCGCGCATGACGGCGATGCGGTCGCCGATGTGCATGGCCTCGTTGAGGTCGTGCGTGATGAAGACGATCGTCTTGCCGAGGCGCCGCTGCAGGTCGAGCAGCTGCTCCTGCATCTCGCGCCGGATCAGCGGGTCGAGCGCGGAGAAGGCCTCGTCCATCAGCAGGATGTCGGTGTCGGCGGCCAGCGCCCGCGCGAGCCCGACACGCTGGCGCATGCCACCGGACAGCTGGGACGGCAGAGAGTCCTCCCAACCGTCGAGGCCGACCAGTGCGAGCGCGTCGCCGGCCTTGGCGCGCCGTTCCTTCTTGCCGACACCTTGGATCTCGAGGGGGTACGCCGCGTTGTCGAGCACCGTGCGGTGCGGGAGCAGGGCGAAGTGCTGGAACACCATGCTGACCCGCGCCTGCCTGAGCGCGCGGAGCTCGCGTGCGCCTACGGCGCTCAGGTCGTCGTCCCCGACGAGGACGCGACCCGCGCTCGGCCGCCACAGCCCGTTGAGCATGCGGATCAGGGTGGACTTGCCCGAGCCGGACAGACCCATCACCACGAAGATCTCGCCTGCGCGGACCTCGAGGCTCGCGTCGATGACGGCGGCGGTGCCGTACGCCTTGACCTCGTCACGGCTCGCGCCGGACTCGAGGCGTCGTACGGCCTCGGAGGGGCGGGGCCCGAACACCTTGTACACGTTCTCCACGCGAAGCGTGACCGGTGCGTCGTCGCTGCGTGACGACGGTTGCGTCGGTGTCGGATCAGGGGCGGCAGTCGCCGGGGGTGTTGCTGGGGGACGGGTCGGGGGTTCGGGAGAAGGGGGTCCTTGACTCACGCCGGGGGTCATAACGGGACGTCCTCGCCACCTTTCGGTCGTCTCTGCGCGCGCCGCGTCGGGGGTCGACGCGAGGGGCGTCAGGCGCAGCGTTGCTTCACGTTGTCGACGTCGGCACCGAAGGTGCCCGTGACCGGGGTCCCGCTGGAGGCGGGCGCGCCGTGCAGTCGTACGTCGCGCTCTCTCCATCGTGCCTGGTCAAGGTCACGACAGGTAACGGCAGGGGGGTGTTTTGAGCCTTACGTCGCCATGCGGTCGACCGGAATTCACCGTCTGACCAGGAAAGTTGCAGGTCTCAACTTCGTTATCGGTTCGTGATGCCCTGCCGGCCTCGAGAGGCTGTGAACCCCCCGAGTCGTGGCGCCGCTGTGAAGCCGGTCACGCCCCCGAGACCGCCGCCGCGGAGGGACCTCGAGCAGCCGTCCGCGACCCGTCCGTCCACCGATCCGGACGGTGTCTCGAAGAACAGCCAGAGCGTTCCGCCGGGACGTAGCACCCGACCGAGCTCGGCTGTCAGCGCGGAGGCGTCGCCGGTCCAGAACGCGTTCACGTTGACGGCGAACACGACGTCGAGCGCAGCGGACGGGAGCGTGGTCACGACGTCCTCGATCGCTCCGCGGCGCACCTGCCAGCGGGCCTCGGAACCCGTGTCCGCGCAGCGCTGCCTCGTACGGCTCTCGGAGACCGCCGAGCGGTCGACGCTCAGGTACGAGCCGCCGGCGCCGAGGCGCTCGAGGACGAGCTGTGCTGCTACGCCCGGGCCACCGCCGATCTCCAGAACGTCGCTCGACGGCGTGAGCGGGAGAGCCTCGACGGCGGCGGCGATGCGTCCGGGCACAGGCATGCCCCACCGTACGACGGTGGGATGATCGACGCATGAGCCTCAACCTCACCGGTGACGCCGACGCCGACCAGCTCCTCGACTCCGACCCGTTCGCGCTGCTCGTGGGCATGCTGCTCGACCAGCAGTACCCGATGGAGGCGGCGTTCGCCGGGCCGTACAAGCTCGCGCAGCGGCTCGGGACCCTCGACGTGGCGACGATCGCCGAGCAGGACCCCGAGACGTTCGCCTCGATGTGCGCGACCCCGCCGGCGGTGCACCGCTATCCCGGGGCGATGGCGAAGCGGATCCAGGAGCTCGCCCGACTCGTCGTCGCGGAGTACGACGGCGACCCCACCCGCATCTGGACCGACGGCGACCCCGACGGCAAGACCGTCCTCAAGCGCCTCAAGGCGTTGCCCGGGTACGGCGACCAGAAGGCCCGCATCTTCCTCGCCCTCCTCGGCAAGCAGCGGGGGATCGAGCCGCAGGGCTGGCGCGAGGCGGCGGGCGCGTACGGCGAGGACGGCTCACGCCGCTCCATCGCCGACGTCGTCGACGCCACGACGCTGCAGGAGGTGCGCACCTTCAAGAAGGAGCAGAAGGCGGCTGCGAAGGCGGCCAAGGCGGACGGATAGGTCCCGGCTCGTTCCTCGACCCTCGACCAGCGGGGTCACCCGCTGGTCGAGGGGCGGAGGGATCAAGACCTCAGCTCGGGGGCATCAGCACCGTGTCGATGAGGTAGACGGTCGCGTTGGCCGTCTTGACGCCGCCGCAGATGACCTTCGCGTTGTCGCCTCCGACCGTCAGTGCGTCCGGTGAGCCCTTGACCTCGACCTCCGCGCCGTTGGCGGTGGGGTGCGTACCGACGACCTCGTCCGGGCTGAGCTGGCCCGGCACGACGTGGTACGTCAGCACCGAGGTCAGCGTCTCGGCGCCGGGCGGCGTCGACAGCGTCGCCACGGTCTCCTTCGGGAGCTTCGCGAACGCGTCGTCCACCGGTGCGAAGACGGTGAACTCGTCGCCGTTCAGCGTGTCGACGAGGTTGACGTCGGGGTTGAGCTGGCCGCTGACCGCAGCGGTGAGCGTCTTGAGGAGCGGGTTGTTCCCGGCGGCGGTCGCCACCGGGTCCTGGGCCATCCCGTCGACCGACCCGGCGCCGTCGGGCACCTGCTCGGCGTACGCGGCGCAGCCCGGTCCGACCAGGTCGGACGAGGCTTCGGACATCTCGGTGGCGTCGTCGCTCGGCGACGCAGAGGCGCTCGACGAGTCGCTCGCTCCGGCGTCGGAGTCGTCGCCGCCGCACGCGGAGGTGACGAGGGTGAGCGAGGCGAGGAGGACTGCCGTCGCGAAGAGCCGGTTCTTGCCTGTGGTGGTACGCATCATCGTGCCTTCCTGTAGTGGATCGGTCACTTCACCGAGAACCTGACGCTGTGCCAGCCGGTGGATCCGTCCGGGCGCGGTTGAGCCCGGTCGGAGGTCTGGGTGTTGCCGTCTGCATCGGTCGCGCGCACCGTGAGCTCGTGGTCACCCGGAGTGGCGTCCTGCCACTGCCAGGTCCACTGGCGCCAGGTGTCGATGCCGTCCTGGGGCACGAGGCGCGCAGGTTCCCACGGCCCGTCGTCGACACGCACCTCGACGTTGTCGACCCCCACGTGCTGCGCCCAGGCCACGCCGCCGACCCGTACCGCGTCGGGGGCGAACGACTCGAACGAGCGAGGGACGTCGATGCGGGACGCGAGCTTGATCGGTGCCTTCTCGGCCCAGCCACGCTCGGTCCAGTACGCCTCGAACTCGGAGAACCTCGTCACCTCGATGTCGACCAGCCACTTGGTCGCCGACACGTAGCCGTACAGGCCGGGGACGACCATGCGCGCAGGGAACCCGTGGTCGAGGGGGAGCGGCTCGCCGTTCATCGCGATCGCGATCATCGCGTCCCGCCCGTCGGTTACGACGTCCAGCGGCGTGCCGATGACCATCCCGTCGGCACTCGTGCACTTGAGCGCGTCGGCGCCGTCGCGGACACCGGCGCGACGAAGGAGGTCAGTGAGCGGGACACCGATCCAGGTGGCGTTGCCGGCGTACGGTCCGCCGACCTCGTTCGAGACGCACGTCAGCGTGATGCGGCGTTCGATCAGACGTTGGTCCAGCAGCTCGGCGAAGTCCAGCTCGAGCTCCTGGTCGACGTCACCGTGGATGCGCAGACGCCAGGTGTCGGCGGGGACGTCGGGGACGATCAGTGCGGTGTCCACGCGATAGAAGTCCCGGTTGGGCGTCAGGTAGGGGGAGATGCCGCGGAGCGGGTCCGTCCCGGCCGGGAGCGGCGGTGCTGCGCTTGCGGGCGCGGGGATCTTCACCGCGGCGCGCGACGTCGCCGCGCCCGACGTCCCGAGCGTCCGGCTGATGCCGGCGCCGACGGTGGCGACGGCGGCCGTGCCGAGGACGGCGACGAGGAAGCGGCGGCGGTCGAACCCGGACGGCAGGTCGTCTCCGGGACGACGCCCGAGCGGATCGGCTCCCGCGTCGGGCTCGCGCGCCTCTCGCAACGGTCGGAGCAGGAGAACGATCGCGGTGGCCCCGACCGCCGTCGTCACCAACGGCGCGAGCAGCGCGACCACGAGCGAGGCGGAGGTGGAGGTGTCGACGGCGGTCGCGAGGGCGGCGAGGGCTCCCAGCGCCAGCACCAGCCCGACCGCGACCTCGATCCGGGTCAGTCCGATCCAGCCGGCGACCGCTGCCAGCGCGACGAGAACGACTGCCATCCCCCCGAGAAGGACGGCCTTGTCGTTCTCGCCGAACTGGCGTACGGCGAAGTCCTTCAAGAACCCCGGCGTTCGTGCGACCACGGCGTTGCCGACCGCGATCACGGGGGAGGGTCCCCCGGTGAAGACCGCGGTCGCCGACCCCGCTGCTATGCCGGCGAGTCCTGCGAGGACTCCCGCACCTGCAGCGAGGGTTCGATGAGCAACCGTGGTTTCGACCATGCCCCTGATTCGGCACCAGCGGGGCGTCGGATGGGTGGATGACGGCAGAATGAGGACCAGACCCTCGGACCCATCCACCACGCCCGCAGCGTCGAATCACCCGTGACATCCCCCAGGAGCAGGAGCAGCGATGCCAGGTCCGGAGCGCGGTCGACGCATGGAGGCCCACGACGGCGGCCCGCCGATCGAGGACGCGCTCGAGCCGCTGATGGCTCGCGTCGCACGTGGTGACGAGCAGGCGTTCGGCGCGGTCTACGACGCGCTCGCCGGGACCGTCTTCGGCCTCGTACGCCGGGTCGTCCGCGACCCCGTCCGGGCCGAGGAGGTGACCCAGGAGGTGTTCCTCCAGGTCTGGCAGAAAGCCCCCCGCTTCGATGCGGCACGCGGCCGTCCCAAGACCTGGGTGCTCACGCTGGCGCACCGCCGCGCGGTCGACGCCGTACGCCACGACCAGGCGGCGGCGGACCGCGACCAGCGCTACGACTGGTCGGGAGGACCGGCGTACGACCAGGTCGCCGACGAGGTCACCGTGCGCCTCGAGCACCAGGCCGTACGACGCTGCCTCGAGACCTTGACCGAGCTCCAGCGGGAGGCGGTCGGCCTGGCCTACTACCAGGGACACACCTACGCCGAGACGGCGTCGATCCTCGGCGCGAACCCGGCAACGGTCAAGACACGACTTCGGGACGGTCTCATCCGTCTCCGCGACTGCCTGGGGGTGACGGCATGACCAGCGATCCGCACAACCTCTCGGGCGCGTACGCGCTCGACGCCCTCGACCCGACGGAGCGTGACGCGTACGAGGCTCACCTCGCCGAGTGCTCCGACTGCGCCGAGGAGGTCCATGGCTTCCGTGCGACGGCGGCCCGTCTCGGCGCCGCCGAGGAGGTGCTGGTGCCCGAGCACCTGCGTCGCGCGGTTCTCGACGCCGTCGCCCGCACCCCGCAGGAGCGTCCGGTCGTCGTCGACCTCGCCGGGCACCCGCGTGCTCGTCGGATGACGCGAGCGCTGCTGGTGGCTGCGGCCCTCGCGCTCATCGTGGGGTCTGCGGTGTTCGGCGTGACGCAGCGCGACCGGGCGGATGAGTCCGTAGCGCAGCAGGAGGCGATCGCCGCCGTCCTGGCCGCTCCCGACGCGGCGATGGTGTCGTCGCCGGTCGAGGGCGGCGGGACGGTCCGCGTCGTGCAGTCTGCCGATCTCGCCAAGGCCGTGATGGTCGTCTCGGACCTTCCCCGGCTGGACGAGGACGAGGACTACCAGATGTGGACCCAGAGCGACGGGACCATGCACAGTGCAGGCGTGCTGCCACGCGACGAGCAGGAGTCCCGCGCGGCGCACGTCATGGACGACGTCTCCGGAGTCACGGCGGTAGCGATCAGCATCGAGCCGGCCGGAGGGTCGGAGGAGCCGACGTCGGACCCGATCGTGCTGATCGAGACCGCCTGACTATCCGAGCCCAGCGCGCTCGGCGAGGCCTCGGACGTACGAGGCCTGCCCGAGATGCTGGATGCTGTCGTCGAGCATGCTGACGATCCGGACGGACGCCGTGACGGGCGGGTCCCAGCGCGTGTCGACGACGCGGGCGAGCTCGTCGACGTCGAGCCCGCGGACGTAGTCGCGGAGGCGGTCGGTCACGTCGTGGTGATAGCCGGCGAGGTGCGAGCCGCTGACGACCACCTCGCCGGCCTCGTCGGCGGACTGGCCGTAGCCGGTGGCCGAGACCGGGAAGGGAAGACCGAGCCGGTCGAACCACCCGCCTGCCGTCCAGGCCTGCGGTGCGCCGGTCAGGTCCGAGCCGTGGTCGTCGAGCACCCGAGCCTGGTGCCACAGCAACCAGCACACGGTGTTGGACTGCGGGTCCGGCCGATAGGTGCCGATCGGAGTCGGCAGGTCGTCCGTGAGGGTGTCGACCAGCTCGTCGATCCGGTCGACGTGGTCGAGCAGCAGGGAACGGAGGGCCTCGAGGGTGGGTTCGACACTCATGGCTGCCACGTTAAGGGTGGCGACCGACATCGCGGGGCTCGGTGCCGCTGGGAATAGCCCTCCCGTGCAGATAGTTGAAGGGTGTACTAGTTTGATCCAGTGATCGCAGACGCGGTCGGAGAGAAGGCAGAGATGCAGTTCGGGATCTTCACCGTCGGTGACGTCACGACCGACCCCACCACGGGTCGTACGCCGACGGAGCACGAGCGGATCAAGGCGACCGTCGAGATCGCCAAGAAGGCCGAAGAGGTGGGTCTGGACGTCTTCGCGACCGGCCAGCACCACAACCCGCCCTTCATCCCGTCCGCCCCCACCACCACGCTCGCCTACATCGCCGCCCAGACCGAGCGGATCATCCTCTCGACGTCGACGACGCTGATCACGACGACCGACCCGGTCCGGATCGCGGAGGACTACGCCACGCTGCAGCACCTGTCGGACGGTCGCAACGACCTCATGATGGGGCGCGGCAACACCGGCCCGGTCTACCCGTGGTTCGGTCGTGACATCCGGGACGGCATCGAGCTCGCGATCGAGAACTACCACCTCCTGCGGCGCCTGTGGACCGAGGACGTCGTCGACTGGGAGGGCAAGTTCCGTACGCCCCTCCAGGGCTTCACCTCCACCCCGCGGCCCCTGGACGGCGTCGCGCCGTTCGTCTGGCACGGATCGATCCGCAGCCCCGAGATCGCCGAGCAGGCCGCCTACTACGGTGACGGGTTCTTCTCGAACCACATCTTCTGGCCGGCCAGCCACACCGAGCGGATGATCGCCTTCTACCGCCAGCGCTTCGAGCACTACGGCCACGGCAGCGCCGACCAGGCCATCGTCGGCCTCGGCGGCCAGGTCTTCATGCGCAAGAACAGCCAGGACGCGGTCAACGAGTTCCGGCCGTACTTCGACAACGCACCGGTGTACGGGCACGGGCCCAGCCTCGAGGACTTCACCCGCGAGACCCCGCTCACCGTCGGCAGCCCTCAGCAGGTCATCGAGCGGACGCTCGGGTTCCGCGACTACGTCGGCGACTACCAGCGTCAGCTCTGGCTGATGGACCACGCCGGCCTGCCGCTGAAGACGGTGCTCGAGCAGCTCGACATCCTCGGCGAGGAGGTCGTGCCGGTCCTCCGCAAGGAGTTCGCCGCGCTCAAGCCGGACCACGTGCCCGACGCCCCGACCCACGCGTCCCTGGTCGCCGCCGCCGGCGGCGGGCACGACGCCACCGTCCACGCCCAGGGTGACGACGTCACCGGACGCTCGCCCGAGCAGACCATCGCCGAAGAGGTGTCCGCATGACCACCCGAAGGATCGCCGTCGTCAGTGCGGGTCTGAGCCAGCCGTCGTCCACCCGGCTGCTGGCCGACCGCCTGGCCCAGGCCGTCCGCGACGACCTGATGACCAGGGGTGTCGACGCCGAGGTGACGGTGCACGAGCTGCGTGAGCACGCGCACGAGATCACCGATGCGATGCTGACCGGGTTCGCCCCGGCCGGGCTCCAGTCGGTGGTCGACGACGTCGTCGCCGCCGATGGGCTGGTCGTCGTCACGCCGATCTTCACCGCGTCGTACTCGGGCCTGTTCAAGTCCTTCTTCGACGTGCTCGAGAAGGACGCTCTCGCCGGTAAGCCCGTGCTGGTCGCAGCGACGGCGGGCACCGCCCGTCACTCGCTCGCACTCGAGCACGCGCTGCGTCCGATGTTCGCCTACCTGCGTGCCGTAATCGTCCCGACGGCCGTGTTCGCGGCGTCGGAGGACTGGGGCGGTGTGGACGGCGTCAGCGGAGCGCTCCAGGCGCGAGTCAGGCGCGCGGGTGCCGAGCTCGCAGACCTGGTGGCGTCGCGGCAGTCGTCGGCCCCCGCCGACCCGTTCGCGCTGACCACGTCCTTCGAGGACATGCTCGCCGGACGGTGACACCGCGTGGCACCGAGACTCGGGCAGGTCGATGTGCTGTGATGCGGGCATGCGCAGGCCGGTGACGTTGTCCGACCGGGCGCGCGGGTACGGGCTGTGGCCGGGAGACGTCCTCGCCAGCCTGCCCGGCGCCCGGCTCGGTCACGTCTCGTTCCAGTCGGGCTCGGAGCCGGTCATGGTCGTGACGCTTCTCCTCCCGGCCGACATCTCGCCCGTCGCCGACGTCCCGGTGCGGGTCGTCCTGACCTTCGCCGACGCCCGCGTGCGCTCCTGGCGGCCGTCGTGGCGTGCGCGCCTGCGTCCTTCCCGGACCGAGCGGCCGCAGCTGGTGGAGATGAACCGTGGGCGCGCCGGCCGCTACCGCCTGCTGCACACCGCCGGGCGCATCGTGGTGAAGGGCCGCGAGCTGCTGGTCGACGTCGTCCCCGCGAACCATCTCGTGTCGGTGAGCGACGACGCCGTCGCCTCCTGACCGGGACGCCGGGTGCGCGTGGGCCGGACGATACGGTGGCTCGCGTGACCAGCGCCCGCGTACGCCCCCGAGTCGGAGTCGTCGTCCTCACCCAGGGCAAGCGTCCTGAGGACCTCACGGCTGCCATCGAGTCGGTCCTCGCGCAGGACGACGTCGACGTCGACGTCGTGTGCGTCGGCAACGGTTGGGCACCGACCGGGATCCCCGATGGTGCCGCCGCCGTCGCCCTGCCGGAGAACCTCGGCATCCCCGCCGGACGCAACGCCGGCGTGCCCCACGTCTCGGGCGACCTGCTCCTGTTCGTCGACGACGACGCGCGCCTCCCCGACGCGGACTTCCTGCGCCGCGCCGCCGAGCTCTTCGCCGCCGACCCGCGGCTCGGCGTCGTCCAGCCGAGGGTCGAGAGCCCGGGGGAGGACGCACCCACCCGGTGGATCCCGCGGATGCGCAAGGGCGATCCGAGGCGGTCGTCGCCCGCGTTCTCGCTGTGGGAAGGCGTCCTGGTCGTGCGCCGTGCCGCCTTCGAGGCGGCCGGAGGATGGGGCGACGAGTTCTTCTACGCCCACGAGGGCATCGAGCTCGCGTGGCGGGTGTGGGACGCCGGCTACGAGGTCTGGTACCGCGGTGACCTGCGGTGCGAGCATCCCGCGATCGATCCGGCGCGGCACGCCTACTACTTCCGGCTGAACGCCCGCAACCGGGTGTGGCTCGCGCGCAGGAACCTGCGGTGGCCCTTCAGCTGGGCGTACGTCGCCACCTGGACGGCCGTCGCCGTGGCGCGCGGTGTCCGGTCAGCAGACGGGCGCCGGTCCCTCCGACCTTGGTTCGCGGGGTGGCGCGAGGGGTGGCGTACGGATCCGGGACCGCGTCGGCCGATGCGGTGGCGCACGGTGCTCGCGATGACGCGCCGCGGGCGGCCACCTGTCGTCTGACAGGGTGGCTCGCGGTCAGACGACCGTACGGAGGCCGTCTTCCTCGTCGTCTTCCTCGTCGTCGTCGGACAGCAGGCCCAGCTTGCGCATGCGGCGCATCCGGCGCTCGTGGCGGCGACGGAGGGCGGCCTCGTCGCCGGAGTCGCTGAAGTACTGGTCGACGACGTCCTGGATCGGACCGTCGAGGATCAGCTGCCCCTCACGCAGGTAGAGGCCACGGCTGCAGAAGCGCGTCAGGTTGGCCTCGCTGTGCGACACCATGAACAGCGTGCGGCCGTTGGACAGCATCTCGTCGATCCGCTCGAAGCACTTCTCCCGGAACGCGCGGTCACCGACGGCGAGGACCTCGTCGACCAGCAGGATCGGCTCGTCCAGACGCGAGACCACGCTGAACGCCACGCGCACCTTCATGCCGGACGACAGGTGCTTGTAGGGCGTGTCGACGAAGTCCTCGATCTCGGCGAACTCGACGATCTCGTCGAAGGACGCGGCGATCTCCTTCTTGCTCATGCCGTGCAGCCCGGCGGCCAGGTAGATGTTGTCGCGGACCGTCAGGTCACCGACGAAGCCGCCGGTGATCTCGATGAGCGGCGCGACGCCACCGTTGACGACCACTCGGCCTTCGTCCGGGATCAGAACGCCGGCGATGGTCTTGAGCAGGGTCGACTTGCCCTGGCCGTTGCGGCCGACGACGCCGATCGCCTCTCCCGGCTGCACGTCGAACGAGATGTGGCGGAGGCCGAAGAACTCGCCGGCGCGAACGCCGGACTGGCCCTTGAAGATCAGGTCGCGGACACTGCGATGCCGGCGCGAGCGGTGGAACCGGACCGACACGTTCTGCACGGAGATGATGGGTTCGGTCATGTCAGAGCTCCTTGAGGACAGTGCGCTCGAGCCGAGCGAACAGCCACCAGCCGACGGCGAGGACCAGGAGCGACATCGCGGCCGCATAGCCGACGTGCCACCACTCGAGGTAGTGCGGATAGATCCCTGCCCGGAACAGCTGGAGGATGTCCGCGACCGGGTTCGCGACGTAGACCCACCGGAGGTCCTCGGGCAGCCGAGTGACGGAGTAGAGGACGGGGGAGGCGTAGAAGAAGAGCCTCAGGAAGATGGCGACGAGTCGCTGGAGGTCGGGCACGAGGACGGTGAGGACGCTCAGCCCCAGCCCGACGCCTGCCAGCAGAACAGCCATGATCAGCATGGCGAGGGGGAAGGTGATCAGCATGTTCCAGTGCAGCGGGGTCTGAGTCGCAAGGAGGAAGCCCGCGAGCACGGGAAGGGCGAGCAGGAACTCCACGCCGTTGGACGCCACGACCCGCAGGACCCAGATCTCGCGCGGCAGGTTGGTCGACCTCACCAGGCGCGACGAGCTCCTCAGCGCCTTGGAGGCCTGCGACACGGAGCTGTTGAACCACTGCCACGGGAGCATGCCAGCCAGCAGGAAGACGATGTAGGGGTCGTCTCCGGGGACGTCCCTGGGAAACAGCAGACTGAAAATCGCCCAGTAGACGAGGCTCATCAGCAGCGGGTCGAGCACCGTCCAGACGTATCCGAGGACGGAGTTGGCGTAACGGACCTTCAGATCCCGGCGGATGAGGAGAAGGAGGATCTTGCGTGCGCCCCAGATGGCACGAATTCGCGCCAAGGGCGAACGCGTGTAGCTCGAGTCGACCATCGGTCCCTTTCGTCCGGAATCCCGTCCCGCTCCGGGGACGGACCCCCGCTCAGCACGCCCACTGTACGCGCGCGATCAAGCAGATCCGCGAGCACCCTCAGGCTCGTGTCACGTCCGACAAGTTACCCTCTAGGTCGTGACTAGGATGCGAAACGTGGCCGTCGTGCTCGCCGGCGGTGTCGGGACCCGGGTGGGCCTCTCGATCCCGAAGCAGCTGATCAAGATCGCCGGGAAGCCGATCATCGAGCACACCATCGCAGTCATGCAGGCATCCCCTCTCATCGACGAGATCATCGTCTTGATGACGCCGGGTCACCTCGACCCCGTCCGTGCCATCGTCCGCACCGGCGGGTACGACAAGGTCACCCAGATCCTCGAGGGTGCCGACACCCGCAACGCGACCACCCAGCGCGCTCTCGCCGCTCTCGGCGACGAGGAGTGCAACGTCCTCCTCCACGACGCCGTCCGCCCGCTCCTGTCGCAGACGATCCTCGAGGACGTCGTGGCGGCGCTCGACGACTACGAGGCCGTCGACACGGTCATCCCGTCCGCCGACACCATCGTCCAGGTGCACGAGGACTCCGGCACGATCGCCGACGTCCTCCCTCGCCACCTGCTGCGGCGGGGGCAGACGCCGCAGGCGTTCCGCCTGTCGGTGATCCGCGCCGCGTACGCGGAGGCCGACAAGGACCCCGACTTCGTCGCGACCGACGACTGCACCGTGGTCCTGCGCTACAACCCGAGCGTGCCGATCACCGTCGTCGACGGTCACGAGCGCAACATGAAGGTCACGGAGCCGATCGACGTCTACATCGCCGACAAGCTCTTCCAGCTGGCGTCGGCCGAGCGTCCGGCCGCGCTGAGCGAGGCCGAGCAGGTCGCGGCGCTGGAGGGCAAGACCGTCGTGGTGTTCGGCGGGTCGTACGGGATCGGCGGCGACATCGCCGCCGTCGCCGAGCGGGCGGGAGCCAACGTGTTCTCGTTCTCGCGCTCGGCGACCGAGACCCACGTCGAGCGGCGCGGTGACATCCGCGCCGCGGCGGAGACGGTGCTCGCGAAGACCGGCCGCGTCGACTACGTGGTCAACACCGCCGGTGTCCTCCCGATCGCGCCGCTGTCGGAGACGAGCGAGGAGACCATCTACAACGCCACCGAGGTCAACTACCTCGGCCCGATCTTCATCGCCCAGGAGTTCTACCCGCACCTGGCCGAGACCTCCGGCTCGCTCCTCCTGTTCACCTCGTCGTCCTACACGCGCGGACGCTCGGGCTACTCGCTCTACTCGTCGGCGAAGGCAGCCGTCGTCAACCTGACCCAGGCGCTCGCCGACGAGTGGGCCGGGTCGGTCCGCGTCAACTGCGTGAACCCGGAGCGCACCGGGACCCCGATGCGTACGAAGGCTTTCGGCGACGAGCCGGCAGGCACGCTGCTCTCGTCCGACGAGGTCGCTCGGCAGTCCCTCGACGTGCTCCTCTCGTCCCAGACCGGCCACGTCGTCGACATCCGACGCGAGAGCGGTCCCGCGGCGATCACGAATGGCTGACCCGGGGCTGGCGCCGCCGGAGGCGGGACGCGTCACGGCGGCTCGCGGGGGCGATGCCGCGACGCAGATCGGGACGGCCGCCACGGTCGTCCTGGCCACGGCTGCGGCGCTGACGGGCGTGGTGGAGGCCGTCGTCGTGGCCGTGCTGCTCGTGGCGCTCGCCGCCCTCGCCGTGGACGCGTGGCGGTTCACGCGCAGGGACGACCTCCCGTTGACCGAGGATCTCGTCCTTCTCGGGCACGACGGCCCCGTCCGTGGCGGTGTCGGCGCGGCCGTGACCGTCTGCTTCGTGGCGTGGAGCGACTCGTCGGTGTGGCTCGCGTCGCTCGCCGCGCTGATCAGCATCGGCATCGTCGTCCTGGAGCCGGTGCTCGGCCAGGCCCGCCAGTACCGCGTCACCTTCGTCTCGAACGTCCCGGGCCTGTCCCAGGCGCCGAAGCAGATCGACCTCGAGGGTGCGGCCACGGGAGCCCACCTCGGCGCCCTCGCGTTCGGCGCGATCGCCGCCGGGCTCGGGCTCCCCGTCGCGTGGTGGGCGGCGGTGACGCTCGTGGCCGCGGTCCCCGACGTGATCATGGGCATCAACGCCGCCGTCAGGATGCGCGCCGGCCGAAGGATCGAGGCCGAGCTGGCCGGTGCTGTGACCCGGTACGCCCCCGAGGCGGTCGTCTACACCGCGTGGCCGGAGGACGGCACCCACCAGGTGACGATGTGGCTGCCGTACCTCCAACGGACCGAGCGCCGTCTGCTCATCGTGGCGCGGCACAACTTCCCGGCCGAGCTCCTCGCCGAGCACACCGATCTCCCGATCGTCGTCCGTCGGGGCTCGCGTGACCTCGACGACGTGGTCGTGCCCTCGCTCACGACGGCGTTCTACGTGAACGCGTCGTCCGGCAACAGCATCTTCGTCCGTCACAACCAGATCACCCACGTGTTCCTGGGCCACGGCGACTCGGACAAGCCCACCTCGTACAACCCGACGCACGCGATGTACGACCGCATCTTCGCGGCCGGCGAGGCGGCTGTCCGCCGGTACGCCGCGCACGGCGTCGCGATCCCACGCTCGACGTTCGACATCGTCGGCCGACCGCAGGTCGAGGGTGTCCACCGTGTCGACGGTCCCGTGCCGGCCGACCCGACAGTCCTGTACGCGCCGACCTGGCGCGGACACGTCGACGAGACCGCCTACCACTCGCTCCCGATCGGCGTCGCGATCGTCCGCGGGCTGTTGGCCCGCGGGGCGACCGTCGTCTTCCGGCCACATCCGTTCAGCTACCGCTTCGAGACCGACGCGGACACCATCCGTACGATCCACCAGCTGCTGCGTGAGGACGCCGACCGGACCGGGCGGCAGCACGTGTACGGCGAGCGGGCCGAGAAGGCGATGTCGATCTTCGACTGCATCAACGCCGCTGACGCGATGGTGTCGGACGTCTCGAGCGTCGTGGTCGACTGGCTGTTCTCGGGCAAGCCGTTCGCGATGACCGCCATGACGGAGACCGGCCCGGACTTCGTCGCGCACTACCCGATCGCCTCCGCCGCGTACGTGATCGAGGGCGACGCCGCCAACCTGGACGCTGCGCTCGACCCTCTGCTGGGCGCCGACCCGCTCGCGCTCGATCGTCGTGCCGTGCGCACCGACTACCTGGGCGACTTCGCGGCGGACGGCTACGCCGACGTGTTCGTCGACCGCGCCCGAGCGATCATCGACGCGCCGCGGGAGCATGCGGCGGACGAGTCGACGGCGGAGGCCGACACCGAGGACGGGGGCGGACGCCTCACGCTGGGCGCCATCCGGCGCGAGCTGGCCGTCGCCGCGCGCGACGTCGTGACGGGCGGCCTGGCGCTGCTCGTGTTCGTGGCGACGCTGGTCGGGTCCTCCGCCACGCTTCCCTTCGTCGTCACGCTCGTCGCGATGGCGCTGTTCGTCCCCCTGCACCGGCGCGCCCGTCCGGGCAATCCCCAGTACGCCCAGATCGCCGGCACGCTCCAGATCTCACGCATCCTCCTGCTGCTCGCCCTCGTGGTCGGGTGGTTCGACTGGCACGGGCCGTCGTGGGCGGTCGCCGCCGCCGTAGCCGCCGTCGCGGCAGCGACAGCAGCCGAGTCCACGGTGTTCGAGAACTGGGAGCGGGTCGGTCTCGAGGCCCGCAACCTGCCGACGTTGAGGGTCGAGGTCCGCGAGGTCGTCTCGCGAGGGACGGTCGGCGTGATCAACGTCCTCGCGGTCGTGGCGTTGTGGATCTGCGGTGCAGCCGGCTGGGCCGCTGTGCTCGTGGCCGTGGCGGCGGCGGTCGCCGCCACGACTCTCGTGTCGCTGGTGGTGGGCCTGACGCGCGTCCACCGCTGCGTCGACGCCGAGGACCGGCTGTACGCGACGCTGGAGGACCACGCGCCCGAGTTCGCGGTCTACTTCGGTTCGAACATCGGCGCGCCCTACCAGCTCGGCATGTGGATGCCGTACTTCGAGCGTCTCGGGCGGCCGTTCGTGGTGGTCACCCGCAACCTCACGATGTTCCGCACGATCGAGGGGATCACCTCGGCGCCGATCGTCCACCGACCGAGCATCCGGAGCCTGCAGGAGGTCGTCGTCCCGAGCATGCGGGCGGCGTTCTACGTCAACAACGCTCCCAACAACACGCACTTCATCGAGCGACGCCAGATGGTCCACGTCTGGCTGAACCACGGCGACTCGGAGAAGCCGGCCTGCTACAACCCGGTGCACGCGATCTACGACCGGATCTTCGCGGCCGGCCAGGCCGGTGTCGACCGGTACGCGCGCCACGGCGTCGACATCCCTCGGGAGAAGTTCGAGATCGTCGGCCGTCCGCAGGTCGAGGACATCGTCCCGGCGCGCGGGCCGATCGACTCGCTCGAGGACCGAACCGTCCTGTACGCACCGACCTGGCGCGGCCCGTACGCCGACTCCGAGGTCTACTCGCTGCCGCGCGGCGAGGAGATCGTCGCGGCGCTGCTGGCCCGAGGCGCCCGAGTGGTGTTCCGGTCGCACCCGTTCAACTACCGGTTCCCCGACGCCACCCGGACGATCGCGCGGATCGGTGCGCTGCTGGACGGCGACCGCGCCCGCACCGGCCGACAGCACGTGTGGGGCGACGCGGCAGAGGTCGCGATGTCCGTCGTGGACTGCTTCAACGCCTCCGACGCCATGGTCGCCGACGTGTCGGCCGTCGTGTCCGACTACCTCCAGTCGGGCAAGCCGTACGCGATGGTCTCGGTGGGACGCACGCCGGAGCAGCTGTGCGCGGAGGCGCCGGCCGCGCGGGCGGCGTACGTGGTCGAGGGCAACCTCGCCAACCTCGACGACGCGCTCGACGCGATGCTCGGCGCCGACCCGCTGGCCGAGGAGCGCGCCCGTACCCGTGCCTACTACCTCGGTGACTTCGCGCAGGGTGCGTACGCCGACGGCTTCCTGACCGCCGCCCGACGCCTGATCGACGTCGGCCCGCTCGACGAGGGACTGCGATGACGACCGACAGCACGGGCTCGATGCCTCCGGTCTCGGTCTTCATGACCGTCCGCAACGAGGAGCGTGACCTGGCCGAGTGCGTCGAACGCATCCTCGCCCAGGAGTACGTCGGGGTGATCGAGGTCGTCGTGGCGGTCGGCCCGTCGGAGGACAGGACCCGAGAGATCGCCGACGGGCTCGCGTCGACGCACCCGACGGTCACGATCGTCGACAACCCGAGCGGGTTGACCCCGCACGGGCTGAACGCCGCGGTCGCGGCTGCCTCGCACGACTACCTGGTGCGAGCCGACGGGCACGCACTGTTCCCGCCGGACTACCTGGCCCGCATCGTCTCGGCCCTCGCGGACACCGGCGCCGCGAACGTCGGTGGCCGCATGTCGCCTGAGGGTCTGAGTCCCTTCGGGCGCGCCGTGGCGCGCGCGATGTCGTCGCGGTTCGGCATCGGCGGTGCCGCGTTCCACACGGGAGGAGAGGCGGGTCCGCAGCCGACCGTGTACCTCGGGGCGTTCCGTCGTGACGCTCTCCAGAAGGTCGGCGGCTACGACGAGCACTTCGTGCGAGCCCAGGACTGGGAGCTGAACCACCGGCTGCGTGAGACGGGGGAGACGGTGTGGTTCCTCCCGGACGTCGCCGTCACCTACCGGCCGCGGGAGACGTGGAAGGCGTTCGCCACGCAGCAGTACCGCACCGGCGGTTGGCGCCGTCGAGTGATCAAGCGGCACCCCGAGACGGCCTCCGTCCGCTACCTCGCACCGCCGGCCGTGGTGGTGGGCAGCACGCTCGGCCTCGCTGCCGGCGCGGTCGGTGCGTTCACGACGCCGTGGCTGATGCTTGGTCTCGCCGTTCCGGCCGGCTATCTCGTGGGCGTCGGTGCAGCGGCTCTCTGGGAGGGACGCGACCTTGATCCGCAGGCTCGACGGCGTCTCCCGGCGGCCATGGTGACGCTCCATGGAGCATGGGGGCTAGGCTTCCTCTTGAGTTAGTCGATTATCTTAGGAGACATTTGTGACGCGCTTGCTGCTCCGGGCTCACAAGAGCCCCTTCACCGCACCGTCGGCCGGACGAGTGCTCGCGCGCAACCTCATCGGCAACAACGTCGGCAACCTCGTCTTCAGCTACTCGGTCCAGCGCACCCTGTCGGTGCCCGGCACGACGATCGACGTGGCACGGCTCAACCGAGCCCGTACGCTCGGCACCGAGGAGATCGACGAGAAGTACGACCACGTCGTCATCCCGCTCGCGAACGCGTTCCGCAAGCGCTTCCTGCCGAACCTCGACGCGATCACCGAGACCATCGAGAAGCTCTCGGTGCCGGTCACCGTGGTCGGCGTCGGCGTCCAGTCGGCGGTCGACGAAGGAGTCGCAGCACCGCGGCAGGTCGCCGATGCCGTCACCCGGTTCGTGCGCGCCGTGCTCGACCACTCGCCGTCGATCGGCGTCCGCGGCGAGCGGACCGCCGACTACCTCGCCGGGCTCGGCTTCGGGCCCGAGCACGTCGAGGTCATCGGCTGCCCGTCGATGTTCCTCCACGGCGACCGGCTCCCGCTGCGTCGGACGGAGCCGCGCCTCGATCCGGACGGGCCCATCGCGTTCAACCTGTCGCCGTACCTCGCGCAGATGGCGCCCGTGGTCGAGGACCAGGTCGCCCGCTACCCCGGGCTCGTCTACTTCGGCCAGGACATCGACACGCTCCGCCTCCTCCTGGAGGGCACGAGCCGCCGCAGGGGCGCCGACGAGCGGCTGCCCGTCCACCCGGACCACCCCCTGATCGCCGGCGGACGGACGCGTTTCCCGACGGATGTGACGCGGTGGCTCGAAGCGCTGTCCGCGTACCCGTTCTCCTACGGCACCCGGATCCACGGCAACATCGCGGCACTGCTGGCCGGCACCCCGGCGTACGTGCTCACCCACGACGCCCGCACGCTCGAGCTGGCGCGCTACCACGAGATCCCGCACCGCAGGATCGACGTCCCGTTCGACGGGGTCGACGCCGTCGAGCTGCACGAGGCCGCGGACTGGGGGCCGATGGTCTCGGGTCACGCCGAGCGCTTCGAGCGCTATGCGGCCTTCCTCCACGCCCACGGACTGTCCCACGTGTTCGAACCGGGTCAGGCGGCCGGCGCCGAGGCGTTCGACCAGCGGGTCGCCCGCAAGTCCTTCCCGCCCCTCGTGGGAGAGCCGGTCGGGGCAGCGCGCCGCCCGCGCGACCTCGGCGACCGCATCACGCCGAAGCTGCGGAAGCTGGTCCGATCGGCTCGTCCGCGATCCTGAGCGCCTCTTCGAGCGCACCGACGAAGCGCCGGGTGCTCGCACCGGCGGACATGTCGCCGAAGTAGTGCTCCGACAGCGCGAGCATGCGCTCGCGTGGCCAGTTGGCGTCGAGGAGCGTCGCCGCACGCGGGGCGTCGGCCGCGTGCAGGCGGGGAACCTCCTCGAGCAGACGCGACGGCGGTAGCGTGGCCCGCGGCTCGGTCGGCACTGTGACCAGCATCGGCTTCGCCGTCGCGAGCCAGTCGTAGGCCACCGACGACAGATCGGTGACGCACACGTCGGCGAACGCCCACTGCCACCCGTACGGGCCGGTGTCGACGATGTGCCGGTCGCCGTGCTCGGCGAGCAGCGCTCGGATCCGCCGGTCGGCCGCCGCGTAGGCAGGGTCCTGGACCCCCGCGCGCGGGTGCGGACGGTAGACGACGCGGTAGCGCGGGTCGCTCACCAACGACGACACGAGTGCAACTCCGTGCGATGCCACCGAGCCGTACGCCATGCTCGCGCGGTCGCCCTCCCACGTCGGCGCGTACAGGACGCGGGTCGTGCCGTCGTCCGCCCACTCCGGTGCGCCGGGATACGCGAGGTCGAGCTGTGGACGACCCACCTCACGGACGTGCACCGCGTCGTCGAATCCCCGCAGCGCTCCGGCCACGCGCTCGCGCGCGGCCGGGCCGGCGACCAGCACCCGGTCGTACGCCTTGTTCTGGTTGGTGACGCTGGAGTCCTTGTCGCTCTCACCGTGGCCGAGGTGGACGTGGACCGGCGCGGCGAACCGCAGCATCCGGAAGTTCAGGGGGAGGTGGTTCAGGTAGAGCACGGTCTTGACGGCGCCGCGGGCGAGCAGGTCCTCGAGGTAGGTCGATCCTGGTGCGAAGAAGACGGGGAGGGACGTCTCGGCGAGCACGCGGCGTCCGGTGTCGGGCCGCGAAACGACGACGACGACGGGCCACGGGAGCGCCGTCAGGACTCGGTCCCACTGACGGAGCTGGTAGAGGTTCTCGGGCCCGTCGGCGAAGTACACCGCGACCGGAGCGGCGAGCGCACGCGGGTCGGAGTTGCAGCGGGAGGCGAACGTGCTCCGCTCGAGCCGGTTGCGGACCTGCCTGCTCGCCCGCGAGACGATCCTGGCCATCCCTCTCAACCGGTGCACGTCGCCGATCCTAGGCGCGAAGGCGGGACGAGGCGAGGATCGTCACGAAGTGGCCGATGACGGCGAGCAGCGCCAGGGGGAGCAGCACCACCAGCAGCGTGCGGGTCCCGGCGAGGCCGCCCCACGCCGAGCCGGCCACGATGTCGACGATCGCCGCGACGAGCGCCAGCAGCGTCAGCTCGACGGAGTGGTAGAGCCGGTGGAAGGGGATGAACCGCGCGACGCGGCGCAACCTCGCGACGAGACCCGGTCGCGGCGCGGCGGTCTCAGCGCTGTCGGCGAGGCGAGGCAGCCCCGAGAACGTGCGCGAGACGTGGACGAAGTCGTTGAGCGCCTTGTTGTGGAGGATCAGCACGGCGAGCAGAGCGCCGAGCGTCGTCCAGCCGTAGTGTCCGTCGAGGTCGCCGAACCCGCCTGCGGCGCGCACGCCCAACGCGATGGGGATCAGCGACTCCGCCGTGTAGTGCCCGATCTTGTCGAGGAAGGTCCCAGCCGGCGAGAACGTCCCGCGCCAGCGGGCGACCTCACCGTCGGCGCAGTCGAGCAGCATCTGCAGCTGGCCGAAGAACACCGCGAGGAGGGCGCCGACCAGACCGGGGATCAGCAGCGAGCCGGCGGCCGCCCACCCGCTGAGGATCATGAGTCCGGTGACCGCGTTCGCGCTCAGCCCGAGGCGTACGAGTGGGCGGCTCAGGTACGGCGAGATGTCGCGCAGGTAGACGTCGGCGACCCAGTGCTCGGCGCTGCGGCGGGAGCGCACCTCGGGCGGCTGCGCGATCGCGCGGTACTCGGCGAGCGTCGGGTGGGTGGGGCGCACGGTGGACGAGTCGGACACGGCCGCCACCGTAGCACCAGGGTCAGTAGACCCCGCGCGCCAACATCGGGGGCTCCTGCACCGACCACCGCAGTGCCTCGGGACAGTACGGCCCGTGCCACTCGCGCACGACCTGGATCCCGCCCGACGGGACGATCTCGGCCCACCACTGCGGACAGTGCGCGCACGGGGTGATCACGAGGTCGGAGGCGTCGAACTCGACCGGAACCATCGGCGCGCTCTGGGCGGGGTGGCCACCGACGTCGCTGAGGTCGACGAGGAAGCCGTCGACCCGTACACCGAGCCTGCCGCCGTCGGGGACGACCCGTCCGACCACGACGACCTCGTGGACGAGCCCGAGCGAGTCGACGATGCGGTGCGGGTAGCTGTAGTCGCTCGGCTTGCTCAGGTCGCGCAGCGCGAAGGCGATCTCTGTGCGGCCCGCGTCGTCCGGGTGCTGGTGGCGTCGCACGAGCTCCGTCGTGACCGTCGTCGACTCCGGGATCCCGAGGATCGAGTACATCCCCTCCGAGAACTCCCAGACCTCGGCCTGCGGCCAGTAGGTGTAGTGGCCCATCGCCGGTGAAGGTCCCCACGGCATGTACTTCTTCATCAGCTCCCCCGAGCGCTCAGGCCACCCCCGTGGCATACGACGACCGTAGGTCACCGTCCGCGAACGCGACAAGGGTTGCACCCCCGTTGCGCCGAAACCACGACGTGCCGTTCAGCGAGGGAGCCGGTGCCGCCCTGCCATCACCATGCGGATCGCGGGCACCGTGAGGAACGCGGCCACCACGTTGAGGGGCCCGAACCCCCACACGCTCACGATGACGCCGGCGAGCAGGCCGCCCATCGCCCCCGCGAGGTTCATCACCATGTCGGACGCGCCCTGCACGGCGGGGCGCGTGTCGGGCTCGACGGACTGGGCGACCAAGGAGGAGCCGGCGATGATGGACGCCGACCAGCCGAGCCCGAGAAGGACCAGACCGACGATGATCCGGACCTCCGACTCGCCTGCCGTGCCGGCGACGAGCGTGGCGAGCAGCAGGGTGGCCTGGCCGAGCGTGATCGTACGGCCGCGGCCCCACCGGTCCGTGAGGATGCCCATCACGGGTGCGAGGGCGAACATGCCGGCGATGTGCAGGCTGATGGTGAGGCCGATCACGGTGAGCGTCGCGCCGTGGTCCTCCATGTGGACCGGGGTCATCGCCATCACGGCCACCATGACGGCGTGGGCCCCGGCGACGGTGACGACGCCGGTGCGGGCAGCGGCGTTCGTCCGGAGGACCGGCCACGCGTCCCGCATCCGCGAGCGCCGGGGTGCCTCGCCCTGCGAGGCTGGCCGGATCGTCCGGGCGACCCGCAGTGGGTCCGGGTTGAGCATCACGGCCATCAACGTCGCCGTCAGGACGAAGCCGACCGCCGCGAACACGAAGGGACCGGCGAGGTCGGGGATCCCGAGGGCTTGAGCGGTGCGCGCGCCGAGGTCGGTGAGGTTGGGCCCGATCACCGAGCCGATCGTCGTCGCCCACACGACGAGCGAGAGCGCCCGACCGACGTGCATCGGCTCGGCGAGGTCGGTCGCCGCGTAGCGGGACTGGAAGTTCGTCGCGCTGTTGGCGCCGACGACGAAGAGGCCGATCAGCACCAGCCACGTCGCGTCGAGCTGGGCTCCTCCGACGACGACGACGGCGCCGAACGACGCGATCAACCACCCCGTCGAGAGACTGGTGCGGCGGCCGCGGGACGACGCGAGCGCGGCGAGCGGGACGGCCAGCAGCGCGGCGCCGAGCGTGAGCATCGTCGTCGCGAGCCCGGCGACGGCCGAGGACCCGGAGACGTCCTTGACGAGGAGTGCGCCGACCGACAGCGCGGCCCCTGCGCCGATGCCGCCGACGACCTGCGCGGACGCGAGGACCCCGATGGTACGACGCTGGATCCCGGCTACCCGGTCGGCGGTGTAGACGTCGGTGGTCACCAGATCGTCACACGCTGATCGGGCTCCAGCCACATCGCGTCGTCCGGCGTCACCCCGAAGGTGTCGTGGAAGGCGTCGAGGTTGCGGACGACCTGGTTGCACCGGAACTCCGGCGGGGAGTGAGGATCGACGGTGAGGCGGCGAACCACCTCGGCCGGGCGAACCTTGCCGCGCCAGACCTGGGCCCACGACGTGAAGAACCGCTGCCGGCCCGTGAGCCCGTCGAGCACCGGCGCCTCCTCGCCGCCCAGCGCGAGCTGGTAGGCCTTGTAGGCGATGCCGAGCCCGCCGAGGTCGCCGATGTTCTCGCCGATGGTCAGCGCACCGTTGACCGCCTGCCCGTCGGCGCCGTCGGGCGAGAGCGCGTCGTACTGGGCGATCAGCGTGCCGGTCAGCTTCTCGAACGCCGCTCGGTCGTCGTCGGTCCACCAGTTGCGCAGCGCGCCGGTGCCGTCGTACTGCGAGCCCTGGTCGTCGAAGCCGTGCCCGATCTCGTGACCGATGACCGCGCCGATGCCGCCGTAGTTGACGGCGTCGTCGGCGTCTGCGTCGAAGAACGGCGGCTGCAGGATCGCCGCCGGGAAGACGATCTCGTTCATCGTCGGGTTGTAGTAGGCGTTGACGGTCTGCGGCGTCATCAGCCACTCGTCGCGGTCGATGGGCTGCCCGATCTTGGCGAGCTCACGGTCGGTCGCGACGTCGGAGGCGCGACGGACGTTGCCGAGCAGGTCGGTGGGATCGACCGACAGGGCGCCGTAGTCGCGCCAGTGCAGTGGGTAGCCGACCTTCGGGGCAAAGGAGGCGAGCTTCTCGAGGGCACGCTTCTTGGTCTCGTCGCTCATCCAGGTCAGCGCCATGATGCTGTCGCGGTAGGCGACGACGAGGTTGGCGACGAGGGCGTCCATCCGTGCCGCGGCGGTCGGCGGGAAGTGACGCTCGACGTAGAGACGGCCGATGCCCTCACCGATCGCGCCCTCGGCGAACCCGACGCCGCGCTTCCAACGGGCGCGCAGCTCGGTGGTGCCCGACAGCGTGCGACCGTAGAACTCGAAGTTCGCGTCGACGAAGTCGCTCGACAGGTACGGGGCAGCCGACGAGACGAGGCGGAAGCGCAGCCAGTCCTGCCAGGACTCGACCGGCTCCTCGCGCAGCGCCTCCGAGAGCGCCTCGAGGTAGGACGGCTGGGCGACCACGACCTCCGCCAGGACCGACATGTCGAACCGGGCGGCCGCTGCCCACGCGCGCCAGTCGAGCGCCGTCGTGAGGAGCTGGAGCGCGTCGACGTCCAGGAGGTTGTAGGTCTTCACTGCGTCACGGCACGCGACGCGGTCCCAGTGGCCCTTCGCGAGCCGTTCCTCGAGGGCGTACACGCGGGCAGCCCGGATCTCGGGCTCGTCGAGACCGGCGAGGCCGAGCATGGTCGCGACGTGCGCGCGGTACGCCGTACGGACGGCCTGGAACTGGTCCTCGCGGTAGTACGCCTCGTCGGGCAGGCCGAGCCCGCCCTGGACGACGGTCACGACGTAGCGGTCGGGGTCGCCGGCGTCGGGGCCGACGTACATGCCGATCACGCTCGACGCGCTCTGGCGCTCAAGCCGGCCGATGGCCTCCACGACGCCGTGCAGGTCGCTGACCGCGTCGACGGCGGCGAGGTCGGCCGCGAGCGGAGCGGCACCCAGCGCCTCGACCCGCTCGGTGTCCATGAAGCTCGTGTAGAGGGCGCCGATCTTGGCGGCCTCGTCCTCGACGGACGCGCCGGTCGGATCGCCGGCCGCGCTCTGGCACTCCTCCACGATCGCTCGCACGTTGGCCTCGGCCTCGTCGACGAGCGTGACGAACGAGCCGGCGACGGCGCGGTCGGCGGGGATCTCACTGGTGGCGAGCCACGTCCCGTTGACATGCCTGAAGAGGTCGTCCTGCGGACGGACCTCCGGGTCGATGCCGCTGCCGTCGATGCCTGACCTCACCGCGTCCTCCTCGTCTCGCCGGTCGTGAGACGAGCTTGCCTCACGACCTGGTCAGTCTAGGCGTGACGATCACCAGAACGCCTTGTGCATTTTCGCCGCCGAGCGCGAGGTAGTGGTGCGGGACGTCCGCGTCGAAGGTCGCGTGCTCGCCGGCCCGCACCTCGACGGGTGCGGCGTCCGGGCCGATCCGGAGCGTGCCCGCGACGACGACGAGGTGCTCACGGACGCCGGCGCCGTGCGAGGGTGAGCGGCGCAGCTCACCCGCCGCGAAGTTCATCACGTACGTCTCGACGGTGGCCTCGGGTCGGTGCCCGACGTCGACCAGGCGCGCGGTGACGCCGCTGCCGGAGACCTCGGCTCCGATCGCCTCGTCGAGGAGCGCCGCGAGGGGCACGCCGAGGGGTTCGGCGAGCGCGTAGAGGGTCGCCAGCGTGGCGTTCCGGCGGCCCGCCTCCAGCTCGGAGAGCGAAGCCTTGCCGATCCCGGCAGCGCGGGCGAGCGCGGACTGGCTCAGTCCGCGGTCCTCGCGCAGCCGGCGCACCTGGGCGCCCACCCGCGTCGGCGTACCGGCGCCGTCGGCGGGAGCCGTACGGGTCTCCTCCACCTGGGCCTCCCCTGAGTCGGCTATCGTTCCACATACGGAACGTTCCGTAGGTGGAACACCTCATCCTCGCACGAAGGAGAAGCTGTGAGCGCCTCTCGACGCACTCCGCTCACGACGGGCCTCGTCACCGCGCTCGTCGGCTTCACCAGCTCCTTCGCCGTCGTCCTCGCGGGCCTCCAGGCGGTCGGGGCGAGCGACGCCGAGGCCGCGTCCGGCCTGCTGGTGCTGTGCGTGACGCAGAGCGTCGGGATCATCGTGCTGTCGTGGAGCTACCGGATGCCGATCACCCTCGCCTGGTCCACGCCCGGCGCGGCGATGCTGGCCGGTGCCGCAGCGATCGACGGCGGGTGGCCCGCTGCCGTCGGCGCCTTCGTCGTCACGGGCGTCCTCGTGCTCGCGACCGCCGGCTGGCCGGCGCTCGGCCGCCTCGTGGCCCGCATCCCGCGACCGGTCGCCCACGCGATGCTCGCCGGCGTGCTCCTGCCCCTCGTCGTGGAGCCGGTACGGGCGCTCACGACCAGCCCGTGGCTGGTGGCCCCAGTCGTCCTCACCTGGCTCGTCCTGCTGCGCCGGGCCCCGCGTTGGGCCGTCCCCGCTGCCTTCGCGGTGACGATGGTGGTCGTCGGCATCTGGCTCGCTGGCCACGGGAACGCCGTCGACGGGCCGCTGCTGCCTCAGGTCGTCTGGACCACGCCGACCCTCGAGTGGCAGGCGGTCGTCGGCATCGCCCTCCCGCTGTACGTCGTCACGATGGCCGCACAGAACGTCCCGGGAGTCGCCGTGATGGCGTCGTACGGCTTCACGGTCCCGTGGCGCGCGGCGATGGCGACCACCGGGCTCGGCACCGTGCTCGGAGCGCCCGGCGGCGGTCACGCGATCAACCTGGCGGCGATCACGGCGGCGATGACGGCGGGCCCCGAGGCCGGGCCCGAGCGCTCGCGACGGTGGATCGCCGCGCAGACGGCCGGGTGGGCCTATCTCGTGATCGCGCTCGGTTCGACCGCCCTGGCGACCGTCGTCGTCGCCGCGCCGGCGGGCGTCGTCGAGGCCGTGGCCGGTCTCGCGCTCGTCGGCACGCTGGGCGGCGCGCTGCACGGCGCGGTCACCGCCGAAGGGCCGCGCGAGCCGGCCGTCGTCACGTTCGTCGTCGCCGCCAGCGGCGTCGCCGTCGCGGGCATCGGAGCAGCGTTCTGGGCACTGGTCGCCGGGGTCGCCGTGCATCTCGTCGTCGTGCGGCGTACGAGCGGGCCGGCTGCCGCCGACGCGCCGCCGGCTACTTCACGGACCCCGACACCAGGCCGTTGACGATGTAGCGCTGCAGCGCCAGGAACACCGCCATGACGGGGATCGCTGCGAGCACGGCCCCCGCGGCGAAGATCGTCCAGTTCGTCGACGTCTGCTCCGACACGTAGCCGAACAGACCGACGGCGAGCGTCTGCTGGTCCGGGTCGGTGAGGAACACGCTCGCGATCACGAACTCGCTCGTCGCGGTGATGAACGCCAGGAGGCCGACGACGGCGAGGATCGGCGTGACGAGCCGCAGGATGATGCCGAAGAACACCTGCGCGTGGCTCGCGCCGTCGAGCCGGGCGGCCTCGTCGATCGAGACCGGCACCGTGTTGAAGAACCCGTACATCAGGTACGTGTTCACCCCGAGGGCACCGCCGAGGTAGACGAGGATCAGCCCGGCGTGCGTGCCGATGCCGATCGCGGGGAAAACGTCGCCGATGGTCGACATGAGGATGAAGATGGCGACCACCGCGAGCATCTGCGGGAACATCTGGACCAGCATCAGCGAGAGCAGGCCCATGCGGCGTCCCGTGAAGCGCATCCGCGAGAACGCGTACGCGGCGAGAGCGCCGAGGAACACCGTGCCGACCGCCGTGACGCCACCGACCACGAGCGTGTTGACGAACCACCGCCCGTACGGACGCGACGGGTCGGTGAAGAGGTCGTGGTAGTTGCTCAGGTCGATCGTGCTGAAGAGTCGGGAGCTGCCCGCGAGCGTGCCCGACGGGTCGAGCGAGGCCGACAGCACGTAGAGGATCGGGAACGCGGCGTAGACCGTGACGGCGATGCCGACCAGGTGCCGCCAGCCGAGCTCGGCGAACCAACGCCGGAACGTGCGCCGGCGCGGAGCGGTGACGGTGCTCATCAGTGGATGTCCTCCAATGCCTTGGTGCGGCGGAAGAGCAGGCCTGCAATGACGCCGATGACGACGAAGATGATGATCGCCAAGGCGCTGGCGAGCCCGTAGTCGCGGCCGGTGCCGGTCCCGAAGGCGACCTTGTAGACCATCGTGATCAGCAGGTCCGTCGCCCCGATGTCGCTCGTCGTGTCCTCGAAGCGCGGACCGCCGCGCGTCAGCATGTAGATCACGTTGAAGTTGTTGAAGTTGTAGGCGAACGTCGTGATCAGCAGCGGCGCCACCGACACCAGCAGCAGGGGGAGCTTCACCGCCCGGAACGCCCGCCACGGGCCGGCACCGTCCATGCGCGCCGCCTCGCTCATCTCGTCGGGGATGGACTGCAGCGCGCCCGTGCAGACGAGGAACATGTAGGGGAAGCCGAGCCAGAGGTTCACGAACAGGACGCTGAAGCGTGCGAGCCACGGGTCCGTCAGCCACGGGATCTCGGCGCCGCCGAGCAGCACCTGGTTCACGAAGCCGAACTCCGTGTTGAGCAGGCCGGACCAGACGAGGCCCGACAGGAACGCGGGGAACGCGTACGGGAGGATCAGCATCACCCGGTAGAACCTCTTGCCGCGCATGCTCGCGACGTTGAAGACCATCGCGAGGAACAGGCCGAGCCCGAACACCAGCGCGACGGAGAGCGTCGCGAACACGAACGTCCAGACGATCACCGAGACCAACGAGTCGCGCAGCTGGGGCGTCTCGACCGCACGGCGGAAGTTCTCGAGGCCGACGTTGATCTTCCAGCCGGGGACCAGCTCCTCTCCGTCGTCCGACACGAACGACCCGTCGCCCCCGTCGCGGTAGACGGCGCCCGTCGTGGCGTCGGTGAACGTGTCCTCCGCCTCGTCGTAGCGGAGGTTCGAGCGGTACTCGTACGCGGTGCTGCCGTCGGCGGTGCGGAGGCTGCCGTCGGACGGGTTGTCGGACACCGGGACGGCGACCTCGAGGATCGCGTCCTGCTGGGCGAGCAGCTCGTCGAACGACAAGGGGGAGTAGCCGTCGACCGCGACCGCCTTGCCGCTGCCGTCGACCTCGGCGTCGTCGACCTCCTCGAGCGGCTCGTCAGAGGATCCGAGGGCGACGGTGCCGTCGGGAGCGGTGACGAGGAACCACAGGTCGTCACGCTTCTCGAGGACCGACAGCTGGTACTGGGGGGAGTCGGGGACGCGCTCCTGGCCCTTGGTGGCGATGGACTCGATCGCGTCGGACTTCGTGCTGTTGTGGCCGTCTCCGGCGTTCGTGAACGCGATGTAGCCGGTGTAGCCCATCACGAACACCTGGAACACCAGCAGCAGCGTGATCCCGGGCGCGAGGTACTTGGCGGGGAGCCCGTCGCGTCGCAGGTACACGACGTTCACCCCGACGGTCAGCACGACCGCCACCACGAGCACCACCCACTTCTCCTGCGCGGCGAGCACGAAGACCGCGTACAGCGCGACCGCGTCGACGAGACCCAGCAGGACGATCTTGACCAGGATGCCGACCAGGCCGTCGGTCTCACCGGGACGGCTCAGGCGAGCCCGCAGGCCGCGGGCTTCGTCGGGGGGCGTCATGGGCGGGGTCCTCCAGGGTCTGGGGAGAAGCGGGGGGAACGTGAGTGCGGCCGGGGAGCGGGTCACGCTCCCCGGCCGTCAGGAGAGGGTCAGCCGGCGACCTTCGTCTGCACGCTCTGGACCATCTTGGGCCAGGCCGCGGCGGGGTCGGCCTTGCCCTTGATGATGTCGAGCTCGGTGGCGCCCCAGTCGGCCCACACCGCGTCCATCTGCGGGATGGCCGGCATCGGCGCACCGGTCTTGCCGATCTCGCCGAACGCGGCGACGACCGGGTCCGACGCGGCCTTCTCGAACGACGCCTTCAGGGCCGGCGGGCGGCCACCGGTCTCGAACAGCGCGTCCTGCGCGTCCTCGGTGCTGAGGTAGTTCAGGACGAACTCGCTCGCGGCGAGGGAGTTCTTGGCCTTGGAGCTGATGAAGAAGCCGTTGACGCCGATGAACGGGGTCGCAGCCTCGTCGCCACCGGTCGGGATGGGGTCGATCGCGATGTCGAGCCCGGCCTTCTGCATGTCCGGGACGTTCCAGGGCCCGGTCAGGAAGTACGGGGACTGGCCCTTGTTGAACGCGTCCTTGGCGATGTCGCCGGTGATGCTCGCGTTCAGGGCGCCCGCCTTCGCCCAGGTGGCGAGGTCCTTCGCGAACTCGACACCACCGGGGTTGCCGAGGCCGAGCTGGTTCGGGTCGTAGTCGCCGGCGTCGTTGCGCTCGAAGACCGGCGCTCCGTACGAGGTCTGGATGCCGTACAGGTGGTAGGGGTCGCCCTGCTTGGGGTCGAGCCCGACGAGGAACGGGTACTTCGCCTTGCCGGCCTTCACGACGCCGTTGCCGGCGGCGACCACGTCGTCCATCGTCTGGGCGGGCGTGTCGAGGAGCGCGGTGTTGCGGACCAGCGCGACGTTCTCGATCGCGTAGGGGAGGCCGTACGTCTTGCCCTCGTACGTCATCGCCTGGATCGCGGCGTCCTCGAACTCGCCGGCCTTGTCGCCGAGCTCGAGGGGGGCCACGACGCCGTTCTGGACGAACTTGCCGAGCCAGTCGTGCGGGCCGACGATCATGTCCGGGCCCTTGCCCGTCGGGACCTGCGTGATGAAGTCGTCGCGCGCGGACTGGAAGTCCTTGATGACGAGCTTGACCTCGACGCCCTTGTCCTCCTTGAAGGACGCCGCAGCGTCCTTGAGAGCCGGTGCGCGCTCGGCGTCCACCCACATCGTGATGGTGGTCGAGCCGGACGACGCGCTGTCGGCGTCCTTGTCGTCGTCGGACGACTGGCCGCAGGCGCCGAGCAGAAGTGATGAGGCGACGGCCAGGGCACCAGTGGCCAGGACGCCTCTGCGGTTCACCAGCATGGGGAGCGCTCCTTCGAGGTTGTGGAATCGGTTCCATTTCTAGGTGACGCGCGGCGCTCATGGCAAGGGGCATCGGGAAACCTGCTCGCAACAGTTCGATAACGAGGCAGCAAGAACTGCGGGAATTCCAGCGATCTGCACGGGCCGCCAAGGGCGAGGGTTGCGATCAGCGAGGCGATGACTATGGTGTAATCGCTTCCAACATTTCGCCTTCAAGGAGCACGCCCATGATCGACGTGGCCCCGCGTACCGACGGATCCGCCCCACACCCGAGCCCCGTGCAGGAGCATGGCTGGTGGCGCGACGCCGTGGTCTACCAGGTCTATCCGCGCTCGTTCGCCGACGGTGACGGTGACGGCACCGGTGACCTCCCCGGCATCGCCGCGCGCATGGAGTCCTTGGCCGAGCTGGGCGTCGACGCCGTGTGGCTGTCACCCTTCTACCCGTCGCCCCAGCGCGACGGAGGGTACGACGTCAGCGACTACTGCGACGTCGACCCGATGTTCGGGACGCTCGCCGACTTCGACCGGGTGGTCGAAGCGGCCCACACGCACGGCGTACGCGTCATCGTCGACCTCGTCCCCAACCACTGCTCGAGCGACCACGCGATGTTCCGAGCAGCCGTGGCCGCCGCCCCGGGCAGTCGCGAGCGCGGCCACTTCCACTTCCGAGACGGCCGCGGCGACGCGGGGGAGCACCCGCCGAACGACTGGCAGTCGCACTTCGGCGGACCCGCGTGGACACGGGTGACCGAGACCGACGGGAGCCCCGGCCAGTGGTACCTGCACCTGTTCGACCCGTCGCAGCCGGACTTCAACTGGGAGGACGACGACGTCCGCGCGTACTTCGACCGCGTTCTCGACTTCTGGCTCGCGCGCGGTGTAGACGGGTTCCGGGTCGACGTCGCCCATGCGCTGGTGAAGGCGCCGGGGCTGCCCGACTGGGGAGGACGACCCGACGGCGCGAGCAGCCCGGGCTTCCCCGGCGAGGACGCCCCGATGTTCGACCAGCCCGGCGTGCACGTCGTCTTCGAGCGGTGGCGCGAACGGCTCGAGAGCTGGGGTCCTGACCGCATCCTGTGCGCCGAGGCCAACGTCGCGCCTCTCGAGCGTGCGGCCAAGTGGGTACGCCCGCACGAGATGCACCAGGCCTTCAACTTCGCGTACCTGCACGCACCGTGGGACGCGCACCGGCTCCGGGGCGTGATCGACGAGTCCCTCGCGGCGTTCGGCGGCGTCGGGGCGCCCAGCACGTGGGTGCTCTCCAACCACGACGTCACCCGTCACGCCACGCGGTTCGGGCTCGTCGACGGCGCCCACGTGGACCTCGGTCACGGCATCCGCGCCGGGACTCCGTTGGACCCCGAGCTCGGCGAGCGGCGGGCACGTGCGGCGGCTGCCCTGATGACGGCGCTCCCGGGCGCCGTCTACGTCTACCAGGGGGAGGAGCTCGGACTCCCCGAGGTGCTGGACATCCCCGACGACGCCCGGCGCGACCCCTACTTCCTGCGCAGCGGCGGCACGGTCGTCGGCCGGGACGGCTGCCGGGTCCCCATCCCCTGGGAGTCCGACGCCCCCGCGTACGGGTTCAACGCGACCGGCAGGTCGTGGCTGCCGCAGCCCGAGAAGTGGAGCCGGTACGCCCGCGACGTGCAGCGCGCCGACGAGACGTCGACGCTCGCCCTCTACACGCACGCGCTCGCGACGCGAAAGAGCCTCGCGCTCGGCTCGGGTTCGCTAGTTTGGGTCCGCACCGACGACCCTGCGGTGCTCGCGTTCGTCAACGGAGAGGTGCTCGTGGTCGCCAACCTGTCCGACCACCCGGTGGCCATCGGCACCGACGAGGTGCTGCTGGAGAGCGTCCCGTCCGCGGTGCACGACGGCCGGCTCGCGCCCGACGCCGTCGCGTGGTTCCGTGCGTCGTCGGACGCGGTCTAGGAGTCCTCGCCCGTGGCCAGCGTGACCATCAAGGACGTCGCCGAGCGTGCAGGTCTCTCGGTGGCGACGGTGTCACGGGCGCTCAGCGGGCGCGGTCACGTCTCCGAGGCCGCTCGCGCACAGAGCGAGCAGGCAGCGCGCGAGCTGGGCTACGTCGCGTCGTACAACGCGGCGAGCCTCGCGTCGGGCCGCAGCAAGAACGTCGGCATGGTGGTCCCGTGGGTCAACCGGTGGTTCTTCAGCACCGTGATCGAGACCGCGTCCACGGTGCTCGCGGCCGAGGGCTACGACCTCACGCTCTACTACCTCGGTGGCGGCAAGCGCGAGCGCGACCTCGTGCTGTGCGACTTCCTGCTCCGCAAGCGCATCGACGGCATGCTCGCCGTGGCCCTGGAGCTCGACGACGCCGAGCGTGCCGACCTGCTCCGCGTCGGCACCCCTATCGTCTGCATCGGCGGCGTGATCCCCGGCGTCTCGACGGTGAGCATCGACGACTTCGCGGCGGCGCGACTGGCGACCGAGCACCTCGTGGCGCTCGGCCACCGCAGGATCGCCCACATCGGGTGGGAGGGTGCCGGAGACTTCGCACTGGCGACCACGCGTCAGGGCGGCTACGCCGACGCCGTACGCGCCGCCGGTGTCGAGATCGTCCCCGACCTGATCGCGCTCGGCGACTTCACCACCCAGGACGGGTACGCCGCGGCCAAGCGGCTGCTCGCCGATCCGAGGCTGCGTCCGACGGCGATCTCCGCGGCGTCCGACGAGCTGGCGATCGGCGCGATCACCGCGGCGCGCGACCTCGGCCTCGACGTACCCCGTGACGTCTCGGTCGTCGGCATCGACGGTCACGACCTCGGCGACGTGTTCGGGCTGACCACGGTCGACCAGCACGTGCGCGAGCAGGCGACGCAGGCGGCGACGCTGCTCCTGCGTCAGCTCGGCCAGGAGCCCGACACGCGAGAGCCCGTCCATGCCGAGGTCGCGGTGGAGCTCGTCGTGCGCTCGAGCACGATGGCTCCGCGCCCACCGCGGTCCGTGACGGGGTAGCCTGCCCGCGTGGCACTGTCCTCTCGGCGGTCGCGCTGGGGCGCTCTGCTCTCTGCGTTGGCGCACCCCGTCCGCATCCTTCCCGCGACGTTCGTCGTGGGCAGCGTCGTCGGCACCTTCCTCCTGATGATTCCCGGGATGCGTGCCGAGGGACAGGAGGGTGACGCGCTGCTCCCGGCCGCGTTCACGTCGGTGTCGGCCGTGACCGTGACGGGCCTCTCCGTCGTCGACATCTCGACCTACTGGACGCCGCTCGGACAGGTCGTGATCCTCGTCCTGGTCCAGATCGGCGGGTTCGGGTTCGTCACGCTCGCGACGATCCTCGGCGTCGTCGTAGGCGGACGCATCGGGCTGCGGTCGCGCCTCGCGACACAGATGGACCTCCACCTCGTGAACCTCGGCGAGGTCGTCCCGCTCCTGCGCCGGATCCTCATCACCATGCTCGGGTTCGAGGCCGTGCTCGCCGTCATCCTCACCTTCGGGTTCGAGTCACGGCACGGAGAAGGCTGGGGCGAGGCCCTCTGGCACGGCATCTTCTACGCGGTGATGGCCTTCAACAACGCGGGCTTCGCGCTGGCCCCCGACAGCCTGGTCCAGTACGCCGGCGATGCGGGCCTCATCATCCCGATCTCGATCGCCGTCTTCATCGGCGCCATGGGGTTCCCCGTCCTGGCCGAGCTGTCGCGCGGCTGGCGGCGTCCCGAGCGGTGGTCGATCCACACCAAGCTCACGGTGTGGGGCTCGTTCCTGCTCCTCGCCGTCGGCACCGTGCTGTTCGCTGTCGTCGAGTGGTCGAACCCGGGGACACTGGGCCCTCAGTCGGTCGGTGAGAAGCTCGTGACCTCGTTCGAGGGCGGTGTCATGCCGCGCTCGGGCGGCTTCAACTCGGTGGACTACGCCGAGGCCTATCCCGAGACCAACCTCATCGCGACGATCATGATGTTCATCGGCGGCGGCTCCGCGAGCACCGCCGGCGGCATCAAGGTCACGACGTTCCTGCTGCTCGGCTTCGTCATCCTCGCCGAGGTGCGTGGTGACCCCGACGTCACGATCGGTTCGCGCCGCATCGGGGCGAGCACCCTGCGCCAGGCGCTGACCGTCGCGCTGCTCGCGGTGATGCTGGTGGTCGCGTCCACCCTGGCGGTCCTCACCGTCGCAGACGTGAGCGTCGAGGAGGCGCTCTTCGAGTGCACGTCCGCCTTCGCCACTGCCGGGCTGTCCATGGGCATCACCGGCGACCTGCCCGCCACGGCGCAGGTCGTGCTGATGATCTTGATGTTGATCGGGCGTGTCGGTACGGTCGCGACGGCGTCCGCGCTCGCCCTGCGCTCCCAACCTCGCCGTTTCCACCTGCCTGAAGAGCGACCGATCATCGGCTAGGAGCTGACCAGTGCCCAAGAACACCCCACCGCCGGACGCCCCGGTCCTCGTGATCGGCCTGGGCCGGTTCGGGACCGCGGTCGCCTCGTCGCTGACCCGCATGGGCCACGAGGTCCTGGCCATCGACGAGAGCATGGAGCTCGTGCAGAAGTGGGCGACCGAGTTCACCCACACCGTGCAGGCGGACTCCACCGACGAGGAGGCGCTGCGCCAGATCGGCGCCGACCAGTTCGACCGGGCCGTCGTCGGCATCGGCACCGACATCGAGGCCAGCGTGCTCACCGTCCTCACGCTCACCCAGCTCGGCGTGCGCGAGGTGTGGGCCAAGGCCATCAACCGCAAGCACGGCCAGATCCTCGAGCGGGTGGGGGCGAGCCACGTCGTCTATCCCGAGTCGGCGATGGGGGAGCGGGTCGCCCACATGGTGTCCGGCTCGATGATCGACTTCATCGAGTTCGACGACGGCTTCGCGATCGCGCGTACGGCTGCTCCCACCGGCGCGATCGGGCGGACGCTCGCCGAGTCCGCGCTGCGCAGCCAGTACGGCATCACGGTCGTCGGCGTGAAGCGGCCCGGGGCCGACTTCACGTACGCGCGACCGGAGACCTTCCTCGGAGAGTTCGACGAGCTGATCGTGTCGGGCCCGACGAGCAAGGTCGAGAAGTTCGCCGGTCTTGCCTGAGCCGTGAGCGGGGTCAGCCCGCCGCGCCCTGGGCGCCGACCTGCGTCCAGGCGGCCCACGCGCTCCGGACCATGTCGTCGAGGGTGTGCCGCATCTGCCAGCCGAGGTCGCGTCCGGCGAGCTCGCCGGACGCGACGATCCGGGCCGGGTCGCCCGGGCGGCGAGGGCCGACCACCGGGTCGAAGTCGATGCCCGTGACGTCGGCGATCGTGTCCATGATCTGCCGGACCGAGACGCCGTCACCGCTGCCCAGGTTGTAGACGGGCTCAAGCGGCGAGCCCTCGGCCAAGGCATGGGCGGCGACGACGTGGCTGTGAGCCAGGTCGGCGACGTGCACGTAGTCGCGGACGCACGTGCCGTCCGGCGTGGGGTAGTCGCCGCCGTTGATCTGCGGCACGCCGCCGGTGGTCAGCGTCTGGAAGACCTTGGGAAAGAGGTTGTGCGGGCTCGAGTCGTACAGGTCGGCGTAGCCCGAGCCCACCACGTTGAAGTAGCGCAGCGACGTCTGCCGCAGCCCGGTCGCGCGCGCCTGCGCCCGCAGGAGCCACTCGTCGACCAGCTTGCTCTCGCCGTACGGCGACTCCGGGGAGGTCGGCGTCGTCTCCGTGACCAGGTCGGTGTCGGGAGTGCCGTAGACGGCGGCCGAGGACGAGAAGACGACCGACTCGACGCCGACCTCGGCCATCGCGTCGAGCAGGTGGAGCGTGCCGGTGACGTTCTGCTCGTAGGTGTGCAGAGGGCGCTGCACGGACACCCCGGCGTACTTGTAGCCGGCGACGTGAACCACCCCGACCACGCCGTGCTCGCTCAGCGTGCGGCGTACGAGCCCGGTGTCGGTGACGTTGCCCTCGACGAACGGCACGTCCCCGTCGACGAACTGCCGGTGCCCGGACTCCAACGAGTCGAGGACGACGACGGGCGTCCCGGCCTCGGTCAGAGCGCGCACGACGTGGGATCCGATGTAGCCGGCGCCGCCGGTCACGAGCCAGGTCATGCGCTCGACCCTAACCGACCGTGACGCGCAGGATCCGGTCGTCGTCGTCCGCCGGATCACCGCGACCGTCGGTGTTGCTCGTGGTCACCCACAGGGTCCCGTCCGGCGCGGGCACGACGTTGCGCACACGGCCGAGGTCCTCGCCTGCGAGGCGGCGGCGCGGGCGACCTGCATCGGTCCCCGAGAGCGGGACGGCCCAGACGCACTCACCGCGCAGCGCGCCCACGTAGGCCGTCCCGTACGCGATGCCCACCCCTGCGGGCGACGCGTCGTCGGTGCTCCACCACGCCTTCGGCCCGACGAGTCCGCGCTCGTCGGTGGGCCCCTCGGTCTGCGGCCAGCCGTAGTTGCCGCCGCGCTCGATCAGGTTCAGCTCGTCGGTGGCCTGGTCACCGAACTCCGCCGCCCAGAGGCGCCCGTCGGCATCGAACGCGAGCCCCTCGACGTTGCGGTGGCCGTACGACCACACGCGGTTGCGGAACGGGTTGCCGTCGGCGGCCTTTCCGTCCAGCGTCATCCGCAGGATCTTGCCCGACGGGGAGTCCACGTCCTGCGCGCGGTCGCGCTCGCCGGCGTCGCCGGTGCTCGCGTACAGGAGTCCGTCCGGTCCGATGACGAGGCGGCCGCCGTTGTGGTTGAGCGCGCGGGGGATGCCGTCGAGCAGGACCTCCGGTCGTCCGAGCCGGCGCCCGTCGTACGACATGCGGACGAGGCGGTTGTCGTCGGCAGACGTGAGGAAGGCGAGGACCGCGTCCTCGTCGGGGGTCAGCACGAGACCCATGAGCCCACCCTCGCCGCTGTCGGTGTCGACGCCGGGGACCTCGCCGACGGTCTGCGTCCGTCCGTCGCCGACCCGGACGACGCGAGCGGTGTCGCGCTCGGTGACAAGCGCGCCACCGGCTCCGAGGAACGCGATGCCCCACGGCACGGTGAGCCCGTCCGCGACGACGTCGTCGATGCGCAGTCGCGTCGGGTCGTCCGGGGTGGTCGGCGTCGGCGCGGGCCGGGTCGTGGGAGGGGATGCCGTCGGCTCGGTCGTCGGCTCGGTCGTGGGGTCGGGGTCCGGTGAGTCGTCACCGCTGCACCCGGTGGCCAGTCCGACCCCGGCAGCAGCCAGCGCAACGAGGACGTCGCGGCGAGTCAGCGTCATGCGTGCCAGTCTCGCGCACCGCACGCCGTCGGACACGGCGCCGCGGGAGCGGAATCGACCGGGCACGTCTCGGTCTGCCAACCTCCGACCTTCGGAGTAACGTGCCGTGCGGGCCAGTCCTCTGACCCCGAGAACGACAGCGACGACGCAGGAGGGCGGATGGACGGCACCGTACTGCTGGCGGCCGACGACACGTTTCGGCTGGACACCACTTTCTCCGACTACCTGATCATCGCGATCTACTTCGTCTTCGTGCTCGGCATCGGCGTGATCGCGAAGCGACAGGTGTCGACCAGCATCGACTTCTTCCTCTCCGGCCGGTCGCTGCCCGCCTGGGTGACAGGCCTCGCGTTCATCTCCGCGAACCTCGGCGCCGTCGAGATCATGGGGATGTCCGCCAACGGCGCGCAGTACGGCATGCCGACGATGCACTACTTCTGGATCGGTGCCGTCCCCGCGATGCTGTTCCTCGGCATCGTGATGATGCCGTTCTACTACGGGTCCAAGGTGCGCAGCGTCCCCGAGTTCATGCGGATGCGGTTCGGCACGGGCGCACACCTCGTCAACGCGCTCAGCTTCGCGATCGCCCAGCTGCTCATCGCCGGCGTCAACCTCTACCTGCTCGCGACGATCGTCAACGTGATCCTCGGCTGGCCGCTGTGGGTGTCGCTGATCGCCGCGGCCGTCGTGGTCCTCACGTACACCACCCTCGGTGGTCTCTCCGCCGCGATCTACAACGAGGTCCTCCAGTTCTTCGTGATCGTCGCCGCACTGCTGCCGCTCACGCTCGTCGCCCTCCACAAGGTGGGCGGCATCGACGGCCTGACCAGCAAGATCACGGACTCGCCGGGCGGGGCGGAGCAGCTGTCGTCGTGGCCGGGCACCAACCTCACGGGCATCGACGACCCGTTCTGGTCGGTGGTCGGCATCGTGTTCGGTCTCGGATTCGTGCTCTCGTTCGGCTACTGGACGACGAACTTCGTCGAGGTGCAGCGCGCGATGGCCTCGAAGTCGATGTCGGCCGCTCGGAGCGCTCCGATCATCGGCACGTTCCCCAAGATGTTCATCCCGTTCATCGTGGTCGTCCCGGGCATGATCTGCGCGGTCCTCGTCCCAGAGATGATCGCCCTGAAGGCTGGCGACGACAGCTCAGGCGTCCAGTACAACGACGCGATCCTGCTGCTCATGCGCGACCTGCTGCCCAACGGCATGCTCGGCCTCGCGATCGCCGGCCTCATCGCGTCGTTCATGGCTGGCATGGCCGCGAACATCTCCGCGTTCAACACGGTCTTCAGCATCGACCTGTGGCAGCAGTACGTGAAGAAGGACCGCGAGGACAGCTACTACACGCAGATCGGCCGTTTCGCGACCATCGGCGCGACGGTGATCGCCATCTTCACCGCGATCATCGCCTCCGGCTACTCCAACCTCATGGACTACCTCCAGACCCTCTTCGGGTTCTTCAACGCGCCGCTGTTCGCGACGTTCATCCTCGGTATGTTCTGGAAGCGGATGACCGCCACCGCCGGTTGGGTCGGTCTCGTCTCGGGCACGCTCGCCGCCGTCGCCGTCGCGTTCCTCAGCGAGGACGCGTTCGGGAGTGCGAGCCTGGGCGTGATCCCGCTGTCCGGTCAGGGCGCCAGCTTCGTCGCGGCGAGCGCGGCGTTCGTGGTCGACATCGCCGTCAGCATCGTGGTGAGCCTCGTGACGCAACCGAAGCCTGCGACGCAGCTGCGCGGCTTCGTCTACTCGCTCACGCCGAGGGACCAGCTGCGCGACCCGCTCGCGCACCTGCTTCCCTGGTACCAGCGTCCGACGGTGCTCGCGTCGATCTCGCTGGTGCTCGTGATCGCCCTGAACATCATCTTCTGGTGAGAGGAGTACGCCCGTGGCTGACGGCAAGCGTCGCTTCCAGATCTCTTCCGCATTCGACATCCGGACGATCATCGGCGCCCTGATGGGCATCTACGGGGTGATCCTGACGTTCCTCGGCATCTTCAACGCCACCGACGCCGAGCTGGCGAAGGCCGACGGGTTCAACGTCAACCTCGTCAACGGCCTGATCCTGCTCGGGGTTGCGGCGGTGTTCGTCCTCTGGGCGTTCTTGCGACCCCTCGTGGTCGAGGACGTGCCCCCCGAGGTTCTCGACGACCACCAGTCGGGGCCGGAGTAGGCGCCCACCGGTCAGTACGGTGCGCGCTAGCATGGGACGCATGTACGGCGAGCTCCTTGTCGAGCCGCGCTGACCCCGACCGGTCAGCGCGGCAGCCCCTCTGTACGAGGGGCTGTTCTGTGTACGGAGCCGTACGTGACGGACATTCGAGGAGAACCAGGTGAGCATCCAGAGCGGCGAGGCAGCGTCGTACGACGTCCGCGCGATCCAGGACAAGTGGCGCGCGGTGTGGGACGAGCTCCGGCCCTTCGACGCCGACGGCACCGATGTCGGCCGTGAGCGCCGCTACGCGCTGACGATGTTCCCCTACCCGTCGGGCGACCTCCACATGGGCCACGGCGAGGTCTTCGCGCTGCACGACGTGCTGGCACGCTACTGGCGCCTGAAGGGCTACGACGTCCTCAACCCGATCGGCTGGGACTCCTTCGGGCTGCCGGCCGAGAACGCCGCGATCAAGCGCAACGAGAACCCGGCGACGTTCACCTACGACAACATCGAGACACAGGCCGAGTCGATCCGGCGCTACGGCGTGAGCTTCGACTGGACGCGTCGTCTGCACACCTCCGACCCCGAGTACTACCGCTGGACGCAGTGGCTGTTCCTGCGGATGTTCGAGCGCGGCCTCGCGTACCGGAAGGCCTCGTACGTCAACTGGTGCCCGAACGACCAGACGGTCCTCGCCAACGAGCAGGTCGTGCAGGGGATGTGCGAGCGCTGCGGCGCTGTGGTCACCAAGCGCGAGCTGACCCAGTGGTACTTCAAGATCACCGACTACGCGCAGCGCCTGCTGGACGACATGGAGCAGCTCGAGGGCCGGTGGCCCGAGCGGGTCCTCACCATGCAGCGCAACTGGATCGGCCGCTCGGAGGGCGCTTTCGTCGACTTCGCCGTCGAGGGGCGCGAGTCGCCCGTACGCGTGTTCACGACGCGTCCCGACACGCTCTTCGGTGTGACGTTCTTCGTCGTCGCCCCCGACTCGCGGATCGCGGCCGAGCTGGTCACGGACGAGCAGCGCGGCGCGTTCGACGCCTATCTCGAGCGTACGAAGCAGGCGACCGAGATCGAGCGGCAGTCGACCGAGCGCCCGAAGACCGGCGTCTTCCTCGGCGTGCACGCGACGAACCCCGCCACGGGAGAGCAGGTGCCGATCTACGCTGCGGACTACGTGCTCGCCGACTACGGCACGGGCGCCGTGATGGCCGTCCCCGGTCAGGACCAGCGCGACTGGGACTTCGCGAAGGCGCACGACCTCCCGATCATCCGCACGGTCGAGCCGTCGGAGGGATTCGACGGGGACGCGTTCACCGGTGCGGGTCCGGCGATCAACTCCGCCAACGAGGAGGTCTCGCTCGACGGTCTCGAGATCGAGGCCGCCAAGTCGGCCATCATCGACTGGCTGGAGCAGCGCGGGACGGGAGAGCGAACGATCAACTTCCGGCTGCGCGACTGGCTCCTCAGCCGTCAGCGCTACTGGGGCTGTCCCATCCCGATCGTGCACTGCCCCTCCTGCGGCGAGGTCGCGGTGCCCGACGACCAGCTGCCGGTCGAGCTGCCCTACCTGACCGGCGCCGACCTGGCGCCCAAGGGCACGTCACCTCTGGCGGCGGCCACCGACTGGGTCGAGACGACCTGCCCGCAGTGCGGTGCTGACGCCCGGCGCGACACCGACACGATGGACACGTTCGTGGACTCGTCGTGGTACTACCTCCGCTACTGCTCGCCGGGCACCACGGACGCTCCGTTCTCGCCCGAGGACGTGAAGCACTGGATGCCCGTCGACATGTACGTCGGCGGTGTCGAGCACGCGATCCTGCACCTTCTCTACAGCCGGTTCTTCACCAAGGCCTTGCACGACATGGGTCTGGTGGACTTCACCGAACCGTTCACGGCGCTGATGAACCAGGGCCAGGTGATCAACCAGGGCAAGGCCATGAGCAAGTCGCTCGGCAACGGCATCGACCTGGGTGAGCAGATCGAGGCCTTCGGCGTCGACGCGGTGCGGCTGACCCTCGTCTTCGCCGGTCCGCCCGAGGACGACATCGACTGGGCCGACGTCTCGCCCGCCGGTGCCTCGAAGTTCCTCCAGCGCGCGTGGCGCGTGTCGCACGAGGTCGCGAGCGAGCCCGGCACGGACGCGACGGCCGGTGACGTCGCGCTGCGTCGGACCACCCACAAGACGGTCGCGGAGTGCGAGCACCTCTACGACTCGAAGCGCTTCAACGTCGTCGTCGCACGCGTGATGGAGCTGGTCAACGCGACGCGCAAGACGATCGACTCCGGCGCGGGCGCCGCGGACCCGGCCGTGCGCGAGGCCGCCGAGGTGACCGCGATCCTGCTGAGCACGGTCGCTCCGTACGTCGCCGAGGAGATGTGGGCCGAGCTCGGGCACGGGCCCTCGGTGTCGCAGCAGGCCTGGCCGACGGTCGATCCGTCGCTGCTCGTCGACGACACGGTGACGTGCGTGGTTCAGGTCAAGGGCAAGGTCCGCGGCAAGCTCGAGGTCTCGCCGTCGATCTCCGACAAGGAGCTCGAGGCGCTGGCGCTCGCTGAGCCGAACGTCGCCCGGCACCTCGAGGGCGCGGAGATCCGCAAGGTGATCGTCCGCGCCCCGAAGCTCGTCAACGTCGTGATTTGATCACGCGTCAACGTCGTGATCTGATCACGCGTCGGTGCCGGATCTGATCACGCGTTCGCGCCGGTCACGACCAGGCTGATTCCCGTCGTGGCAAGCCCGACCGCGAGGATCGCCGCGCCCGTGTAGACGAGAGCGACGAGGCGTCCCGGACGCTGGGGGTCGCTGCCGAGAACCGACAGGAAGAACCCGGCCGGCATCACGATCGCGGCCACGAGCACGCCCAGCGGGCCGATCCACTTCCACGGGTCGGCGACGTCGGCTGCGCTGGTCAGCAGGAGCGTGACGAGCCCGAGGATGACCAGCACGCCCGCGTGGGCGTGACCTGCTCGGAAGAACGACGTCTGGAGCGCGTTCGCGGGCTGCTTGCCGCCGACGACACGCAGCATGAAGGCGCCGCCGGTCTCGATCGTGATCACGGTGAGCACGACGATGCCTGCGGTGATGGTGGTTGCTGCGTCCATGGCGGTTCCTCGACTATTGGAGAGTCTGACTATCCAATATTAGATAGTGCTACTCTCCAATAGTCAAGACGTCGTCGAACGGGAGGCACGGATGCGGATCTCGGAGCTCGCACAGGCGTCCGGCGTCGCGGTCCCGACCATCAAGTACTACCTCCGCGAGGGCCTGCTCCCACCCGGTCGGGCGACCAGCGCCACCCAGGCGTCGTACGACGACGGGCACCTCCAGCGCCTGCAGCTCGTACGCTCGCTCGTCGAGGTCGGCGGGATGCCGCTCGCCAAGGTGCGCGCAGTCCTCGACGTCCTGGAGGACCCCGCACCCGACCCCTACACCGCGGTCAGCGAGGCGCTCGCGGCGCTCCCGCCGTACGTGTCCGCCGGGCCGCCGTACGAACGAGCCACCGCCGCGCTGGACGAGATAGGTCTCGCGTACGAACCGTCGTCCTACGCGGTCGCGCAGCTCGAGGCCGCACTCGCCGGGCTGGAGGCGGCAGGGCGTCCGCTGGACGCCGGTGCGCTCGGCCGGTACGCAGAGCAGATGATGGTGATCGCACGACGAGAGGTCGCCACCGTCGAGGCGCAGCGCGACCCCGCCGTGCCTGCCGAGCTCGCCGACGTCGTCCAGGACGTCGTCCTCGGGACAGTGCTGGTGGAGCCCGTCATCCTCGCGCTGCGCCGCCTGACCCATGCAGCGCTCTTCCGCGAGCGCCACCCGCCGGGCGGTGCCGGCTGAGCAGAGTCAGAATCCCGCGGCGAGCCGGTAGTACGCCTGGTTCCAGCGCAGCTCCTGGCGCAGCGCTCGCGTGGTGGTCGACGCGTCGATGTGGACGAGCTCGGTGCGAAGCATCTCGGCGAGGTCGTCGAACTCCTCGAACCCGACGGCGGTCGTGAGCACCGTGTGGTGGGGGCCGCCGGTCATGAGCCACGCCTCCGCCGCCGTCGTCAGCGACGGGTGCGCCTCCCACATCGCGCACGCGACGGGCAGGCGGGGCAGCGGCTCGTCGGGCTCCACCAGCGTCACGTCGTTGGCGCTCAGACGGAACCGCTCACCCTGGTCGGAGAGGCCGACGACGATGCCGTCGCCGGGGTCGGCCACGAACCGCAGGCGGACGGGGTCCTCGCGGCTACCCATCGACAGCGGGTGCGCCTCGGCCGTCGGACGTTGCGAGGTGAGGCTCGGACAGACCTCCAGCATGTGCGCGCCGAGCGACTTCATGTTGCCCGGCTCGAGGTGGTACGTGTAGTCCTCCATGAACGAGGTGCCGCCCGGCCGGCCGGCCGCCATCGTCTTGGTCGCGCGCACGAGCATGGACGTCTTCCAGTCGCCCTCGCCACCGAATCCGAACCCCTCGGCCATCAGCCGCTGCACCGCGAGGCCCGGCAGCTGGCGCAGCCCGCCGAGATCCTCGAAGCTCGTCGTGAACGCTCCGAAACCGCCCTCGGTCAGGAACGTGCGCAAGCCCGCCTCGAGCCGCGCGGCGTAGCGCAGGGAGTCGCGCCGCTCGCCGCCTTCGCGCAGCGCCGGGGAGACGTCGTACAGGTCGTCGTACTCGACGACGAGCTTCGTCACGTCCTCCTCGGGCACCTGGTCGACGACGGCCACGAGGTCGTTCACACCGTAGGTGTTCACCGAGACCCCGAAGCGCAGTTCGGCCTCGACCTTGTCGCCCTCGGTGACGGCCACGTCGCGCATGTTGTCGCCGAAGCGCGCCAGCCGCAGCGAGCGCAGGTCGGCGTACGCCGCGGCCGCGCGAGCCCACGTCGCGACGCGGCTCCCGACCGCGGGGTCGGACACGTGCCCCGCGACGGTCTTGCGGGGCACCCCGAGCCGGGTCTGCACGAAGCCGAACTCCCGGTCGCCGTGCGCGGCCTGGTTGAGGTTCATGAAGTCCATGTCGAGGGTGGCCCACGGGATCTCGACGTGGTGCTGCGTGTGCAGGTGCAGGAGCGGCTTCGCAAGCGCGTCGAGCCCGGAGATCCACATCTTCGCCGGCGAGAACGTGTGCATCCAGGCGACGACGCCGACGCACGAGTCGTCGGCGTTCGCCTCGAGCAGCAGCCGTCGTATCGCCTCGGACGAGGTGAGCACGGGCTTCCAGACGACCGGTAGCGCGAGGTCCTCCGTGCGGTCGAGGGCCTCGGCGATGTCGCGCGACTGCGCGGCCACCTGGCGGAGGGTCTCCTCGCCGTAGAGGGTCTGGCTCCCGGTCAGGAACCACAGGGCGCGGTCGGTCATCGAAGCTCTCTCTCCCCGGCCTGCTGGCCGTACACGTTCTGGTAGCGCTCGTACAGCCGGTCGACGTCCTCGGGCGCGATCGCCACCGGCTCGCCGATCTGGCGGCTGATGTGGACCGTGCGGGCGACGTCCTCGCACATGACGGCGGCCTTGACCGCGTCCTTCGCGCTGGACCCCACCGCGAAGACGCCGTGGTTGCGCATGAGCACCGCACGCGACCTGCTCTGCGCGAGCGTCTCGACGATGCCGCGCCCGATGGAGTCGTCACCGATCAGCGCGAACGGCCCCACGGGGATCTCCCCGCCGAACTCGTCGGCGATCATCGTCAACGTGCACGGGATCGGCTCCCCACGCGCGGCCCACGCCGTCGCGTACGTCGAGTGGGTGTGCACGACGCCGTTCACGTCCGGGCGGTGCCGGTAGACGTAGGCGTGCGCGGCGGTGTCGCTCGACGGCGACAGGTCGCCGTCGAGGAGACGGCCGTGCAGGTCGGTCACGACGATCGATGCGGGTGTCAGGGCGTCGTACGCGACGCCGCTCGGCTTGATCACGAGCGCGTCCTCGCCGGGAACGCGCGCAGACACGTTGCCGGCGGTCCACACCACCAGGTCGTACCGGGTCAGCTCGGCGTGCAGGTCGCACACCTCGCGCCGCAGCCGCTCGATGGTGCGGCGGACCTCGTCCACCACGGTCATCGCGCCCGCTCCCGGATCCGGGACGCCTCGTCGCGCAGCGTGCGCAACCGGTGCATCACCTCGTTGCCACCCCGACCGAAGTAGTCGTGCAGCGTCACGTACTCGGCGTACAGCCGGTCGTACGTGCGCGCACGCTCCTCGTCGGGGACGTAGACCGCCTTGCGCACCGACCCCATCGCCTTCGCGGCGGCGCGTATGTCCGCGTACGCGCCGGCCGCGACGGCGGCATGGAGTGCGGCGCCCAAGGCGGGGCCTTGTGCCGACCCGACCACGGACAGCGGGAGCCGGGTCACGTCGGAGTAGATCTGCATCAGCAGGGCGTTGCGGGCGAGGCCACCGGCGACGACCAGCTCCTCGACCGGCACGCCGCTGCCCACGAACGCGTCGATGATGGTGCGGGTCCCGAACGCGGTCGCCTCGATCAGCGCGCGGTAGACGTCCTCGGGACGGGTCGCCAGGGTCTGTCCGAGCACGACGCCGGAGAGTCCGTGGTCGACGAGCACCGAGCGGTTGCCGCTGTGCCAGTCGAGCACGACGAGCCCGTGCTCGCCGACCGCCTGCGCCGCCGCCAGTGCGGTCAGGTGCTCGTGGACGGTGAGCCCGGCCGCGGCCGCGTCGGCGTGGACGTACGCGGGGGTGCCGTGGTCGACGAACCAGGCGAAGACGTCGCCGACGCCGCTCTGGCCCGCCTCGTACCCCCAACGACCAGGCACGATGCCGCCGTCGACGACGCCGCACATGCCCGGCACCTCACGGAGCACCGACGAGCTCATCACGTGGCACGTGGAGGTCCCCATGATCGCGACCATCTGCCCGTCGTCGACCGCCTGGGCGGCAGGTGCACTCACGTGCGCGTCGACGTTGCCGACGGCGACCGGGATGCCGACGGGGAGGCCGGTCCACGACGCGGCCTCCGCGGTCAGCGTCCCGGCTCGCTCACCGAGCTGCACGACGGGCTGATTGATGTGAGCGTTAACAAAGTCGCCGAACGACGGATGGAGTGCCGAGAGGAAGTCCTCGCTCGGGTAGTGGCCGTCCTGGTAGATCGCCTTGTAGCCGGTGGCGCACGCGTTGCGCACGTACTTCCCGCAGAGCTGCCAGACGATCCAGTCCGACGCCTCCACCCACCGCTCCATCGCGGCGAAGAGCTCCGGATCCTCCTCGAGAACCTGCAGCCCCTTGGCGAACTCCCACTCCGAGGAGACCAGACCGCCGTAGCGTGCGAGCCAGGGTTCGCCCCGCTCGGCGGCCAGCGCGTTGATGCGGTCGGCCTGGCCCTGAGCAGCATGGTGCTTCCAGAGCTTGACGTACGCGTGCGGGCGATCGACGAACGCGGGCAGCTCGCAAAGCGGCGTCCCGTCTGCGGTGGTCGGGATCATCGTGCAGGACGTGAAGTCGGTCCCGACCGCGATCACGTCCGCGGGATCGATGCCCGCCTTGCGGATCGCCTCGGGGACCGCCGTACGCAGGACGTCGACATAGTCCGAAGGCACCTGGAGCGCCCAGTCGGCCGGCAGCCGTCGTCCGGGTGAGCCCGGCACGGCGTCGGTGACGACGCCGTGGGCGTACACCGACTCCGCGCTCGCGATCTCGCGGCCGTCCTCGACGGCGACGACGAGCGCACGGCCCGACAGCGTGCCGAAGTCGATGCCGACGGCGTACTCGGGTCTGCTCACGGCGCCACCTCCGGTCGGTACGGGCGTGCCGTGCTGGCGCGCAGGATCACGTCGGGGGAGACGAGGCGCTCGAGGTGGGGCTCGACGCCCTTGATGCCGGCGTCGAGGAAGGCGATCGCACGGCGCCCGACCTCCGCGAAGTCCTGCCGGACCGTCGTCAGGGGCGGTTGGAGGTACTCGGCCTCCGGGGTGTCGTCGAAGCCCACGACGCTCACGTGCCGCGGCGCCGGCCGACCACCCTCCTGGTACGCCCGGAGCAGGCCGATCGCCATCTGGTCGTTCGCGACGAACACGGCGGTCGTCTCTGCCTCGGCGACGAGCGTCCGCCCAGCCGCGTAGCCGCTGCGGGCCGACCAGTCGCCCTGCAGCAGCGTCCCAGCCTGCAGACCGGCGTCGGCGAGGGCGTCGCGCCACCCGGTCTCGCGGGCGTCGGCCTCGGTCCAGCTGCGCGGGCCGCGGACGTGCGCGACCCGCGTGTGGCCGAGCTCGACGAGGTGGGCCGTGGCGGCGTACGCGCCGGCGTGCTGGTCGACACCGACCACGTTCGTCGCCTTCGACAGGTCGCCCTCGACGACCACGAACGGCACACCGAAGTCCTGGTGGCTCACCAGCTCGAGGGCCTCGACCTGGCCGGCGATCATGACGATCCCCTCGACGGCCTGGCGAAGGAGGTGGTCGATCGCGTCGGTGAGGGTCGACGCCGTCACCGTCGCGAGGCTCACCGACCCGGCGAACCAGCCCGCGCTTCGTGCCGCGTCCTCGATCGTGCGGTGGATGCTGTTGGGGCCGTAGAGGCCGCTGCCGGTGCTGATGATCCCGATCGTCGACGAGCGTCGAGTGACCAGGGCTCGGGCGGCGGTGTTCGGGCGGTAGCCGAGCTCGCGGATCGCGGACTCGACCCGCTCCCGCGTCGAGGGGCGGATGTTGGGGGAGCCGTTGATCACGCGCGAGACGGTCTGGTGGGACACTCCGGCGGCCCGAGCGACGTCCGCCATCACCGGTGGGGACTGACGATCGGTGCTCACGAGACCTCCCGGCGGGTGAAGAAGCGTTGCAGGACGACGAAGACGAGCAGCAGCACACCGATCGAGATCTTCGTCCACCACGAGCTCAGTGTCCCGTCGAACGAGATGAACGTCTGGATGGTGCCGAGCACGAGCACACCGAGGAGCGAGCCGATCACCAGACCGTACCCGCCGGTCAGGAGCGTGCCACCGATCACGACCGCGGCGATCGCGTCGAGCTCCATGCCTACCGCGTGGAGGCTGTAGCCGGAGAGCATGTACAGCGCGAACAGGAGGCCTCCGAGCGACGAGCAGAACCCGCTGATCGCGTACACGCCGACCTTCACGCGGGCGACCGCGAGACCCATGAGCATCGCCGAGGTCTCGCTGCCACCGACCGCGTAGACGGTGCGGCCGAAGCGGGTGAGGTGCAGCACCCAGGCCGCGACCGCCACGACGAGGAGGGAGATCAGCACGGTCGGCGTGATGTAGAGCTCGCCGGGGAGCGTGATCGACGCCCCGGAGATCGACTGGAACGTCTCGTCCTTGATCGGGATCGACTCGACGCTGATGAGGTAGCAGAGGCCGCGGGCGAGGAACATCCCGGCCAGCGTCGCGATGAACGGCTGGACCTCGAAGTAGTGGATGACCAGACCCATCGCGAGACCGAGCACGGTCCCGGTGAGCAGGACTGCGAGGACTGCCAGCGCGGGCGGCCAGCCCGCACGCAACGTCGACGCCGCGATCATCGTCGAGAGTGCGACGACCGACCCGACGGAGAGGTCGATGCCCCCGGTGAGGATGACGAACGTCATGCCGACGGCGAGGACGATGAGGAACGCGTTGTCGACGAAGAGGTTGAGGACGACCTGCGGAGAGGCGAACCCCTCGTACCGGACCGAACCGACGCCGAACATCCCGACGAGCAGGGCGAAGGTCGCCAGCACGGGGAGCACCTGCGACGGAGGGGAGTAGCTCTTCAGCCGGCTCGCGAGGGTGCCCCCGGGCGCATCGGTCGTGGCGGTGCTCATGCTCGACCTGCCTTCACGAGAGAGGGACGGTTGCGACGGCGGCGCCAGACCGCCGCCCGGGCCTTCGGCGACTGGAGGAGGCACACCGCGATGACGACGACTGCCTTGAAGAGGTAGTTCGTGTCCGACGGGATACCGATGGTGGGGATCGTCGTCGACAGCGTCTGGATGAAGAGCGCGCCCACCAGCGTCCCCGTGAGCGAGAACCGCCCGCCCGCGAGCGACGTACCCCCGATCACGACGGCGAGGATGGCGTCGAGCTCGATCCACAGCCCGGCGTTGTTCGCGTCGGCCGAGCTGGTGTTCGCCGCGATCATCAGGCCCGCCAGTCCGGCGCAGAAGGCGGAGAACACGTACACGGTCCAGATGATCGTGCGCGAGCGCACTCCGGCGAGCCGGCTGGCCTCAGGGTTGATGCCGACGGACTCCACGAGCATGCCGAGCGCCGTACGGCGGGTGACGAGCCCGGTGAACGCGAGCAGGGCCAGCGACACCAGGATCGCGATCGGCAAAGTGAGGAAGTAGTCCGCACCGAGCGCCTTGAAGAACGCGTTGTTCACGGTGGTGACCTGGCCGCCGGTCACGAGCATCGCGAGTCCACGCCCGGCGGTCATCAGGACCAGGGTGGCGATGATCGGCTGGATGCCGACCACCGAGACGAGGAAGCCGTTCCACAGACCGAGCAGGATGCACACGGCGAGGGCGAGCGTGATCGCCGTGATCGCGGTGCCGGCAGAGGCAGGATCGGCTGCGCCGGCGATGTGCACGCAAGCCACGGCGCCCGCGATGGCGGCGATCGCGCCGACGGAGAGGTCGATGCCGCGGGTGGCGATGACCAGCGTCATCCCGAGCGCCACGAGGAGCACGGGCGCGCCGTTGCGGGCGATGTCGACCAGGCTGCCGTAGAGGTGCCCGTCCTGCATCCGGACCTGGAGGAAGGACGGTGTGGCGATCGCGTTGACCGCCAGCAGGAGGAGCAGCGCGAGCACGGGCCAGAACAGCCGGTGCCGGACGAGGTCACGCACGAGTCGCCTCCTCGTCGCGGGCGATGATCGCCATCAGGTCGGCTGTCGTCGTCTGGGCGTTGGTGATCTCGTCGACCTTGTGGCGGTCGCGCATGACGACGAGCCGGTCGCTGAGGCGCAGCACCTCCTCGAGCTCGGCCGAGATGAACACCACGCCCATCCCGTCGCGGGCGAGGTCGTCGACGACCTGCTGGATCTGGGCCTTCGCCCCGACGTCGATCCCGCGCGTCGGCTCGTCGAGGAGGAGCAGGTCCGGCTCCATGATCAGCCAGCGGGCGAGCAGGACCTTCTGCTGGTTGCCTCCGCTGAGGTTGCGCATGAGCGCGTCCGGGTCGGCGGGGCGGATGTCGAGCGCCTCGAGGTACTTCGCGACGAGCTGGTCGCGGGTACGGGGCGGCACCGGCCGGAGCCACCCGCGCGCGGCCTGCAGGCCCAGCAGCATGTTCTCGGCCACGGTCAGGTCGCCGATCACGCCCTCGGAGCGCCGGTTCTCGCTGGAGAAGCCGATCTTGTGGTCGACCGCCTTGCGCGGGGTCCGAAGGTGGACGCGACGCCCGCGCACCTCGATCGTGCCGCTGTCCGACGCGTCCGCGCCGAACAGCAGACGGGCGAGCTCGGTCCGGCCCGAGCCGAGCAGACCGGCGACGCCGATCACCTCGCCGTCGTACACGTCGAGGTCGACCGGCGCCAGAGCACCCTTGCGGCCGAGTCCGGTCGCCCGCAGGACCGGCGTACGACGCTCGTCCGGCTGACGGGAGGGCTCGCGGTCGAGGCGTTCGAGGACCTCCAGCTCCCGGCCGAGCATCTCCTCGACGAGCTCGAGCCGCGTGACGCCGTCGGTGAGGTGCTCACCGACGAGGCGTCCGTTGCGCAGCACGGTCATGCGGTCGGAGATCGCGAAGACCTGGTCCAGGAAGTGGGAGACGAAGAGGATCGCGACCCCTTGCGACCGGAGAGCTCGCACCACCTCGAAAAGCTTGGCGACCTCGTCGGCGTCGAGGCTCGCGGTCGGTTCGTCGAGGACGAGGACACGGGCGTCGATGTCGACCGCACGGCCGATCGCGACCAGCTGCTGGACGGCGATCGGGTGGTCCCCGAGGCGGGAGCGGGGTGCGATGTCGAGACCCAGGCGGGCGAGCACCTCGCTCGCGCGCCGGTTCATGCGCCGGTGGTCGATGCGCCCGAGGCGGCGCGGTTCGCGACCTAGCAGCATGTTCTCCGCCACACTGAGGTTCGTACACAGGTTGACCTCTTGGTACACGGTGCTGACGCCGGCCTCCTGCGCCATCGCCGTGCCGGCGAACCGCTGCTCCTCGCCGTCGACGAGGATCGTCCCCGCATCGATGGGGTAGACGCCGGTCAGCGCCTTGATCAGCGTGGACTTCCCTGCGCCGTTCTCACCCATCAACGCGTGGACCTCACCCGGGAACATCCGGAAGTCCACGCCGTCGAGCGCCTTGACCCCGGGAAAGGTGATCGTGATCCCGGTCATCTCGACGACCGGCTGCGGGTCGCGCGGTGTGCCGCCCGGTCGCGTCCCCGATGAGGGGTACGCGTCGGCTGACATGTGGGTCATCTCGAGTCCTCGGGGTCTCGTGGGTCGGCGGGTTGTGGTGGTTCGGTGGGTGGTGCCGGGGGCGGATCCAGGATCAGCCCCCAGCACCACGTGACGGATGGCGACGCGCAGGCCGGCACTCAGTACTGGCGGTCCGGCAGAGCAGCCTTGGCCTGCTCCTGGTCGAAGGTCGACTCCTCGGTGACCACACGCTCAGGCACCTCTTCGCCGGCCACCACCTTGGCGGCGAGGTCCATCAGCTGGGGGCCGAGCAGCGGGTTGCACTCGACGATGAAGTTGATCTTCCCCTCCGCGAGCGCGGTCATGCCGTCCTTGACGGCGTCCACGGTGATGATCTTGATGTCCGTCCCCGGCTTCTTTCCGGCAGCCTCGATGGCCTCGATGGCGCCGAGCCCCATGTCGTCGTTGTGGGCGTAGACGACGTCGACGTCGGGCTGCGACTTGAGGAAGGACTCCATGACCTTCTTGCCGCCGTCGCGGGTGAAGTCACCGGTCTGCGACGCGGTCACCTCGATCCGGGGGTCGGCGGCGATCTTCTCCTTGAAGCCCTCGGCGCGGTCGATCGCCGGAGCTGCACCGGTCGTGCCTTCGAGCTGGACGACGTTGATCGTCCCGTTCTTGTCGGTGTCGGCGGTGTCGGCGTTCTCGACGAGCCAGTCGCCGGCCTTCTCTCCCTCGAGGACGAAGTCCGAGCCGAGGAAGGTCTCGTACAGGGACGTGTCGTCGGAGTCGACCGAGCGGTCGGTGAGGATCACGGGGATCTTCGCCCGCTTGGCCTCCTGGAGGACGGTGTCCCAGCCGGTCTCCACCACCGGGCTGAAGGCGATCACGTCGACCTTCTGCTGGATGTACGACCGGATGGCCTTGATCTGGTTCTCCTGCTTCTGCTGCGCGTCGGAGAACTTCAGGGTCACGCCCTCCTCCTTCGCGGTGTCCTTGATGGACTGGGTATTGGCTGTCCGCCAACCGCTCTCTGCACCCACCTGGGCGAAGCCCATGGTGATGCTGTCGTCGTCAGACGCGTCGCTGCTGCCGCCGCTCCCGCACGCGGCGAGGCTGCCGACGAGCACGGCGCCGACGGCGGCTGCACTCACTCTCCTGATCATGAGGTTCCTCCGTCTACGGAACCCGGCACCGGTTCTGGTGCGGGCGAAGGGGCACAGGCGGACAACTGCTCCCCGGTCGTTCTCGATGTGACGGGCGCCACATCGATTGGTCAGATTGTTAACGCTCACATTTGTGGTCGTCAAGGGCGCTGGCACATTTTCTGCTCGCTCCGGGGCGGTCGTCTCGGGTGGGGCGTCGACCAGCTCGTGATGTCGGGCCGTTGTCGACGGCACGTTCATCTACGCAGGTCAGAGCGTCTTTGGGGAGCGCGAGTCGCTGCACCTCAATGCGCGCTGAAGCACGATGACAAGCGCCTGGCGCTGCTGCGTCGTCTCCAAATCGTGACCTTCGCGAGCCCCTCGGCGAAGTGACCAGTTTCGCCCGATTCTGTGAACGATCACATTGCGTCGACGCCGAGAGACGAGGCGGCCTGGACGGACCGGCGACGGCGCTGCGCGCAGGCCGATGCACGAGCACGCGCCCGCCACGGCGTCTCCGGCTACCCTCGGCCCATGACGATCGCCATCGTGACCGACTCGACGGCTTCGCTGCCCCCGGAGCTCGCAGCGTCCCGGGACATCACCGTCGTGCCGCTCGAGGTGGTCATCGACAACCGCTCGTACACCGAAGGCGTCGACGTGACGTCGGCGGACCTCGCGCGTGCGCTGCGGACAGGGCGGGCCGTCAGCACGTCACGCCCCAGCCCGGAACGCTTCTCGCGCTTGTACGCCGACCTTGCTGACCGCGGGGCCGAGGCGGTCGTCTCGGTGCACCTGAGCTCCCGGGTCTCGGCAACGTTCGAGTCCGCCCAGATGGCGGCCCAGGAGGGCCCGGTCCCCGTGCTCTGCGTCGACAGCCGGCAGGTCGGGATGGCCACCGGGTACGCCGCCCTCAGCGCAGCCGACCACCGTGACGCGGGAGCATCGGCCGAGGACGCCGCTAAAGCCGCCCAGGTCCGGTCCGAGCGGGCGACCACGTACTTCTACGTCGCGACCCTCGAGCACCTGCGCCGCGGCGGCCGCATCGGCACGGCGTCGGCGATGCTCGGCTCCGCGCTGTCGGTCAAGCCGATCCTCGGGGTCGAGGACGGCAGGGTCGTGCCGGTCGAGAAGGTGCGGACGTCGGCACGTGCGATCGGCCGCCTCGAGGAGCTCACCGCGCAGGCCGTCGCCGCGCACCCTGACGGCGTCGACGTCGCCGTGCAGCATCTCGACGCAGAGGACCAGGCGAGGGCGCTCGCAGACCGGCTGCGCGACGCCCTCGGCCTCGGTGCCGTCGACGTGATGGAGGTCGGAGCGGTCATCGGCGCCCACGTCGGGCCAGGCCTGCTGGCCGCCACTGTCTCGGGTCGGCTGCCGAGCGCTCCTTAGTCTTCCGTCCGGCCGCTCCCCAGCGGACTCGACCCGACGTTTGTCCACAGGGTGGAGTCGTGTGCTCCGCGCGAGCCGGTCGTCCGGCCTTAGCGTTCCCAGGTGGACAGACGCGGAGCCGACCGGACGAGCGAGGCAGCACGGCGCCGTCTTGCACTGCTGGCTCGTGAGCTCGGGACCGGACGGGTCGACATCGCCCAGTCCGGCGTCGCCCATGCCAGCATCGCCGGGGGTGACGTCGCCGAGGACGACCTCGCGGTGCTCGATGGTGCACCGGAGCCCGATGCGTCCACACGTGTCGCGCTCGGCGACGACGTGCACGAGCTGTTGTGGCCGGATGGTCTCCTCCCGCTCGACGAGCTGCCCGATCGGGCGGAGTCCGAGCGTCGCCGGAGGCTGTCACGACCCGTGGCTCCGCTCGGCGGGCCCGAGGGCGACGACCTTTGGGGCCGGCACCGATCGGGGGCGGTGGGGCGTGCACCGGGGTCGACCGTCGCGCTCCCGCGCGCGCTGAGCGTCCTCGGGGCGGGTGTCACGGCGCGACACGTCGTGGTCGTCGTCGTCATCGTGCTCGTCGCGGCCGTGGGTGCAGGGTTCTGGGTCCTGCGCGCGCAGCCCCGATCGGTCGTCGCGGAGCCGCTCGCGCCGGCTACCTTCGTCCCCCAGGGTGGTGCCGCAGAGGGCGTGGCACCCTCGCCGGCTCCGGCGCAGGGGAGCGGAGCGGCCCAAGTGGTCGTCGACGTGGCGGGCAAGGTCCGGCGGCCGGGCATCGTCGCTCTCCCCTCGGGCTCCCGTGTGGTCGACGCACTCGATGCGGCGGGGGGCGCCACGCGCGGCGTCGACCTCACGCCGCTCAATCTTGCCCGCGTGCTCGTCGACGGGGAGCAGATCGTGGTCGGGATGCCCGCGGTGGACGGTCTCCCGGCGGCCCTGCCGTCTCCGTCGAGCAGTGATGCGGGTGGTCCGGCAGGGGCAGTCGTCCCGCTCAACACGGCCACGATGGAGCAGCTCGACACACTCCCCGGAGTGGGTCCGGTCACCGCCCAGGCCATCCTCGACTGGCGCGCCGAGCACGGGCGCTTCACCTCGGTCGACGAGCTGCTCGAGGTGCGAGGCATCGGCGACGCGACGTTGGCCCGGCTGCGTGACCTCGTCACGGTCTGATCCGTCCGGCACGGCCACGAGCCGTGGGACGGGGCGCTCGGTGGACGCAGGCGCCGACCGGCGTACGCCTGAGCGACCGGTCGACCTTCGCATGATCCTCCCGGCCGTCGCAGCGTGGGCAGGCGCCGTCCTGGCGACGAGGACACCGACGGTGACTGCGCTGCTCAGTACCGCCGGCGTCGTCGGCCTCGGACTCCTCGCACACGGTGTCGTCCCTGCGCTGCGTCGTCGTACGCCCTGGGTTCTGCTCGTCCTGGTGCTGCTCGTCGCTGCCGTGGTGCTCGGTACGCTGCGGGCGGCGATGCACCGTCACGGCCCTGTCGCGGAGCTCGCCGCCCAGCGCGCGACGGTGCATTCCGTCGCCGTCGTGACGAGCGACCTGCGCGAGGTCGACGGTCGGTTCGGCGGGTCGGTGGTCTTCTCAGCGACGCTGCGCTCGATGGAGGCCCGCGGCGAGGTCGTGTCGGGCAGGACACCGGTCCGGGTGTGGGTCCGCGGGGCTGCTCCGCGCGTCGAGATCGGCCAGACCGTCGATCTGGTGGGGCGACTGGCACCACCCGACGACTCCTCGTACACGGCGACCGTCTCGGCATCGTCGATCGAGGGCCGGTCCGGTGGTGACCCCGCGTGGTGGTGGGACGGGGCCGACCGCCTGCGCGAGGCCGTGACCGCCTCGGTCGCCGGCCGGTCTGCCGATGTCGCCGCGCTTGTTCCCGCCCTGGTGCACGGCGACGACCACGCGCTCAGCGACGAGCTCACCGAGGACTTCCGGACGAGCGGCCTCACGCACCTGCTCGCGGTGTCCGGCACCAATCTCACCCTGCTCGTCGGAGCGGTGCTCGCGGTCGCCCGGCCGCTCGGAGCAGGCCCTCGTGCACGCATCGCCCTGGCCGTGCTCGCGACCGTCGGTTTCGTGCTCCTCGCCAGACCCGAGCCGTCGGTCGTCCGCGCGGCGGTGATGGGACTCGTCGGCGTCGCCGGGCTGAGCACCGGTGGACGGGCACGCGGCGCGAGGTGTCTCGCGTGGGCTGTGGTCGCGGTGGTGCTCGTCGACCCATGGCTGTCGACCTCGGCCGGCTTCCTGCTGTCGGCCGTGGCGACGGGGGGCATCGTCCTTCTTGCTCCGGTGTGGCGGGACGCGCTCGGACGGTGGATGCCGCGGTGGGCCGCGGAGGCGGTCGCCGTGCCCGCGTCCGCTCAGCTGGCGTGCACGGCGCCGGTCGTCGCGCTGTCCGGCGAGGTCTCGCTCGTGGCCGTGGTGGCCAACCTGCTGGTCGCCCCTGCCGTCGGCCCTGCGACCGTGCTCGGGCTGGCCGGCGGGACCGTCGGACTCCTGTGGGCGCCGCTCGGTCCGGTGGTCGGCCTGGCGACCTCGGTGCCGGCCGGCTGGATCGTGATCGTGGGGCAGCGGGCCGCGGACCTCCCCGGCGCGTCCGCCACGGTGGGCGACGGCCCGGTGGTCGTCGCTGTCGTCCTCGGCGTGACGGTCGTCCTCGCGTCGACCGCGCACCGTGTGCTGCGTCGACGTGTCGCCACGTGCGCGGTCGTGGGAGCGACGGTCCTGGTGGTCGTCGCCCCGCTGAGCCCGGGGTGGCCACCGCGAGGATGGGTGATGGTCGCCTGCGACGTCGGCCAGGGCGATGCCACGATCCTCCGCGCCGGCCCTGGCGCGGCGGTCGTCGTCGACGCCGGGCCCGACCCGGGCGCGGTCGACCGGTGCCTCCGCGACCTCGCCGTCCGATCCGTGCCCGTACTCGTCGTGACGCACGACCACGCCGACCACGTCGACGGCCTCGACGGCGTGCTCGAGGGGCGAGAGGTGTCCTGGCTCGGGGCAGGACCCAGCCGCCCCGCTCTCGCGGGAGTCGCGGTGCGAGACCTGGGTGTCGGCGACCGTTGGCGGGCCGGCGACGTGTCGCTCACCGTGCTCGGGCCGGTGACGACACCCGCCGAGGCGCCGGACGACGACTCAGCCAACGATGCCAGCATCGTCTTGCTCGCCGAGGTGGCCGGGGTCCGCATCCTTCTCACCGGCGACGTCGAGCCGCCCGCGCAGAAGGCGCTCCACTCCGCGTACCCGAGGTTGCAGGTCGACGTGCTCAAGGTGCCGCACCACGGGAGCGCGCACCAGGATGCCGCCTGGTTGACCGGGTTGGGGGCACGCTGGGCGACGGTGAGCGCCGGGTCTGACAACACGTACGGGCATCCCGCACCGCAGACGCTCGAGCTGCTGGAGTCGCACGGCACGACGGTCCTGCGTACGGACCCCGGCCACGACGTGGCCGTGGTCGTGCGCGACGGCCGGCTCGGCGGGGTGGTTCGGTGAGCTGTCGGCGGAGCGTGGGATGCTGACGACGATGGCGTCCTTGTTCAGCACCGTTCTCCTGGTCACCGGCGGGGTCGAGTTCCTCACCGACCGTGCGATGCGTCGCGCCCTCACCCAGATCCGGGGCGAGGATCCTGAGGTCGCCGTCTCCGACGTCGAGGCCGCGACCCTCGGCACGGGCGAGCTGACCGCGCTCACGAGTCCGTCGCTCTTCTCCGCGCACAGCGCGGTCGTCGTCCGCAGCATCGAGTCGCTCGACCCGACCACGGCTGACGAGCTCCTCTCGTACGCTGCCTCGCCCGCCCCCGACGTGGCGCTCGTCCTCACCCACGGCGGTGGTCAGAAGGGCAAGGGCGTGCTCGACAAGCTGCGCAAGCTCGCCGCCGTCCAGGAGGTCACGAGCTCCGCACCCAAGCCGTGGGAGATCTCACGCTGGGTCGCCTCGGAGGTACGACAGCTCGGTGGTTCGATCTCCGAGGAGGCTGCCGGCTACCTCGTCGATGCCGTCGGCCACGACCTCCGCTCACTCGCGGCGGCCGCAGACCAGCTCGTCGACGCGGCGACCGGATCCGACGGCAAGCGTGCGCCGATCTCGCTGGAGCTGGTCCGCCAGTACTTCGGCGGCAGGGCGGAGGTGAAGGGGTTCGACATCGCTGACGCGGCGATCGACGGCCAGACCGCTCTCGCGCTCGAGCAGCTGCGATGGGCGCTCAACAACAACGTCGCGCCGGTCCTCATCACCTCGGCGTTCGCGTCCGGGCTGCGCTCGCTCGCTCGCTACGGCGTCGCGTCGAGCAAGGGTCTGCGGGAGGCGGAGCTCGCCCGTGAGGTCGGGGCACCGCCGTTCAGGCTCAAGCGGCTGCGTGCCCAGCTCCGCGGATGGGACAGCACCGGCATCTCCGTCGCGATCGGCGCCGTTGCGCGCGCCGACCTCGACGTCAAGGGTGCATCCGACCCTGAGTACGCCCTCGAGCGCATGGTCCTGACCGTGACCGGCGCCCGCACCGCGTGACGCCGGCTCGTCCGACGCGGGTCTGAACCTCGACCGAGAGGCGCCGTACCCCTGGGGTGGCTAGCCTGCGGCCATGGACATCGAGATCAAGAACCGCCCTGCGTACGCGTCGGCGACCTGTGCGCTCGCCGCAGGGGAGTCAGTCCGCGCCGAGGGCGGAGCGATGATGGCGATGTCGTCGAACATCGACATCCAGACGTCGACCATGGGCGGGATGATGAAAGGGCTGCGGCGAGCGGTTCTCGGCGGCGAGTCGTTCTTCCTCAACACGTTCACCGCCTCGGGCGGGCCGGGTGAGATCACCTTCGCTCCCGTACTCGCCGGCGACATCGTGCGGTGGGACATCGGTGGCGAGACGGTGTTCGTCCAGTCCGGGTCGTACCTCGCCGCAGGCATCGACATCGACGTGGACAGCAAGTGGGGCGGCGCCAAGACGTTCTTCGGAGGCGAAGGTCTCTTCATGCTGCGATGCACCGGCACCGGTCCGCTGCTCGTCTCGAGCTACGGCGCCATCGAGACGCTGGAACTGGAGGCGGGAGAGCGGCACGTCGTCGACACCGGCCACCTCGTCGGGTGGGGCGAAGGCATCCAGTACAAGGTGCGCAAGGTCGGCGGGTGGAAGTCGACGCTGCTCAGCGGTGAGGGCTTCGTGGTCGACCTGACCGGTCCCGGACGGGTCTATCTCCAGACGAGGAGCCAGGACGCGTTCCTCGGGTGGCTGATCCCGCGCCTGCCCGACAAGAGCAGCAGCTGAGCCCAGACGCAACAACGGCACCTCCCGTCGGGAGGTGCCGCTGTGATGCGGAAGTCATGCGCTCAGAGAGCGGCAGCCTTCTTCGCGATCGACGACTTGCGGTTCGCAGCCTGGTTCTTGTGGATGACGCCCTTGGACGCCGCCTTGTCCAGCTTGCGGTTCGCTGCCTTCGCGAACTCCTGCGCATCGTCGTTGTTGCCAGCGTCGACGGCCTCGGTGAAGCGGCGGACGGCCGTCTTCAGCTCGGACCGCACAGCCTTGTTGCGCTCGCGGGCAATCTCGTTCTGCCGGTTGCGCTTGATCTGCGACTTGATGTTTGCCACGGGGCAAGCCTCGTTGTTCTGTCGAAGTGGATTGGGTGCGCGCGCGGACACGGACACGCGACCACCCACTGTATCAGCGCCTCCTCGGACAGCCAAAACGCCCTGAGGGTCGCGCGAACCGGTCAACCGTTGCGGACGGGCACGATCCGGTAGCCCAGCGGCACCAGGGAGATCGGGACCATCTTGAAGTTCGCCAGACCGAGCGGGATGCCGATGATCGTGATGCAGAGCGCGACCCCGCTCACGAGGTGCGCCAGCGCGAGCCACCAGCCGGCGAGAAGGATCCAGATCACGTTGCCGATCATCGACGCCACGCCCGCGGTCGGATGGGGCTCGATCGTGCGTCCGAACGGCCACAACGCGTACGAGGCGATCCGGAACGACGCGATGCCCCACGGGATGCCGATGATCGTGATGCAGAGGATCACCCCGGCGACCGCGTAGCCGATGGCCAGCCAGATCCCGCTGAGAACGAGCCAGATGATGTTGAGGATCAGGTTCACAACGAGAAGCGTAGGCGCCCTGGGGCCACCGGGACTGACGATTCCCGCCGTCAGGCCGCGTACCGAGCCCGGTCGGCGCGAGTCGTCCGTCGCCGTGGCCCATGCCGTCGGACGGCCCACGCGATGCACTCGGCGACGTAATCCGGATCGAACATGACGTCCTCCCAGCTGAATCGCAGGACCAGCCAGTCGCGCAGAGCCAGGGCGACGTAGCGCCGACAGTCTCGCCGCAGCGAGGCGCGGTCTGCGTGGAAGCCGAACGAGTCCGCCTCGAGGACGATGCGCAGCTCGGGGTCCACCAGGTCTGGCCGGACCCTGAACGAGCCGTCGCTGATCCACCGTTGCGGCTCGACCGCGATCCCGTCGACGCCGAGGGCGACCGCTCGAAGGACGGACTCGAACGGGTTCGCGGCACGCCCGTCAGCGTGGGTGACGACCCGGATGGCGCGCCCCCGCCCGCGCGTGGCGAGGCGGCGGGCGGCGCGTTCGAGGTCGTCTGCGTGCACCGCGTGCCGACGCAACGCCGAGTCGGCGATCGCCAGAGCCTCGTCGAACGGGAGGTCCCTCGCACAGTCGATGACGGTCTGGATCTCGTCGGTGACGAGGTCGTTCCAGTTCTCGATCGAATCACGCGGCCGCCATCGGACGTCGGTGCCCGCCCTGCGTTCGGGCGCAACGTTGCGTCCGCGCGGCACGATCACGGAAGGACGGTCGGGCTGTGACTTCATCTCCCAACCGTGGATCGCGGCGGCAGACTGGTGTGACGCGAGCCCTGACAGGCGCACAGCCGCAACCTTCCCGTCGTCGGCGGTCGGCAATGCGTATCCCTGCTCGGCCCGGACGATCTCACTGTTCTTGAGCGCGGTCCGAACTCGCTTCCGCGACGTCGCCGAGACGAGAAGGCGACTCGGCGCGACGCCTCCCAGGCGGGCCAGTGCTTCGACGACGTGCATGGCGAGCAGCCTGGCCGATCGTGGCCCGTCCGTGCAGGCGTCTTCCACAGAGGGCCGCGGGGACTGACGATTCTCGCTCGTGCCGCACGTCCCGGCGGCGTGCGCGCTGAGTCGTCCGTCCTCGTGGCCCGCCCGTCTGGTCCGTCATGGGAGGATGGGAGGCACCATGGCCAAGACCTCACCCGCCTCGTCGGCGCCCTCACCGGGCGCGACCGACCCGGCGATCCTCCGCAACTTCAGCATCATCGCCCACATCGACCACGGGAAGTCGACGCTGGCCGACCGGATGCTGCAGCACACCGGGGTCGTCGACGCCCGTTCGATGCGCGCCCAGTACCTCGACCGGATGGACATCGAGCGTGAGCGCGGCATCACCATCAAGAGCCAGGCGGTGCGACTGCCGTTCACGAAGTCCACGGGCGCCGACGCCGGCACGACGTACGTCCTCAACCTGATCGACACGCCCGGGCACGTCGACTTCACCTACGAGGTGAGCCGCAGCCTTGCTGCCTGCGAGGGCGCGATCCTGCTCGTCGACGCGGCGCAGGGCATCGAGGCGCAGACCCTCGCCAACCTCTACCTGGCCCTCGACGCCGACCTCCACGTCATCCCCGTGCTCAACAAGATCGACCTGCCGAGCGCGCAGCCGGAGAAGTTCGCCGAGGAGCTCGCGCACCTCGTCGGCTGCGAGCCCGACGAGGTCCTCCGCGTGTCGGCCAAGACCGGTGTCGGTGTCGAGGACGTCCTCAACGCGGTCGTGGACCAGATCCCTGCCCCCGTCGGTGACGCCGCTGTGTCCGCACGCGCGATGATCTTCGACTCCGTGTACGACACCTATCGCGGTGTGGTCACCTACGTCCGGGTGATCGACGGGTCCCTCTCGCACCGCGACAAGATCAAGATGATGTCGACGGGCGCGGTGCACGAGATGCTCGAGGTCGGGGTGATCTCACCCGAGCCGACGAAGGCCGATCGGATCGGTGTGGGCGAGGTGGGCTACCTCATCACCGGCGTGAAGGAGGTGCGCCAGTCCCGTGTCGGCGACACGGTCACTTCGGCGAGCAAGCCCGCGACACAGGCGCTCGGCGGATACCGCCACCCCAACCCGATGGTGTTCGCGGGCCTGTTCCCGATGGACGGCGACGACTACCCGACGCTGCGCGACGCGCTCGACAAGCTCCAGCTCAACGACGCCGCGCTGCAGTACGAGCCGGAGACCTCCGATGCGCTCGGCTTCGGCTTCCGTATCGGTTTCCTCGGCCTGCTCCACATGGAGATCGTGCGCGAGCGGCTGGAGCGCGAGTTCAACCTCGACCTGATCTCGACGACACCCAACGTCGTCTACCGCGTCCTCATGGAGGACGGCAGCGAGCACCGCGTCACGAACCCGAGCGAGTACCCGACGGGCAAGATCAACGAGGTGTACGAGCCGGTGGTGCGGGCGACCGTCCTGACTCCGACGGACTACATCGGCCCGGTGATGGAGCTCTGCCAGACGCGCCGCGGCACGCTCCTCGGCATGGACTACCTGTCGTCGGACCGGGTGGAGATCCGCTACACGATCCCGCTCGCCGAGATCGTGTTCGACTTCTTCGACAACCTCAAGAGCCGTACGAAGGGCTACGCGTCGCTCGACTACGAGACGACCGGCGAGCAGGCGGCCGACCTGGTGAAGGTCGACATCCTCCTCCAGGGCGACCCCGTGGACGCGTTCAGCGCGATCGTGCACCGCGACAACGCGTACGGCTACGGCGTCGCGCTGGCGCAGAAGCTCAAGGAGCTCATCCCGCGTCAGCAGTTCGAGGTGCCGATCCAGGCCGCGATCGGCGCCCGGGTCATCGCCCGCGAGACCATCCGCGCGATCCGCAAGGACGTGCTTGCCAAGTGCTACGGCGGCGACATCAGCCGTAAGCGCAAGCTGCTCGAGAAGCAGAAGGAAGGCAAGAAGCGGATGAAGATGGTCGGGCGCGTCGAGGTGCCGCAGGAGGCGTTCGTCGCCGCGCTGTCGACCGGCGACGCGGGGGAGAAGGGCAAGAAGTAGTCGTCCCATGAGGCCGGCCACGCGCGACGACGTCGAGCAGATCAGAGAGGTCGAGCGCGCGGCGGACGAGCGCTTCCGTGACATCGGTCTCGGCTTCGTCGCCGACGGCGAGCCCACGTCGTACGCGGCTGTCGCGGAGTCTGTCGATCGCGGTACGACCTGGGTGGAGGTGGACGGCGACGGTTCGCCGGTCGCGTTCGCGTCCGTCGGCATCGTCGACGGTTGTGCTCACCTGGAGCAGCTGTCGGTCCATCCGTCGTGCGCGCGGCAGGGGATCGGCAGGGCGCTCGTGGATGCCGTCGAGGTGTGGGCACGCGACCACGGGCTGACGGTCATGACGCTGACGACGTTCGCGGACGTGCCGTGGAACGCGCCGTACTACCGACGGCTGGGCTTCGACGTCGTCCCGGAGGCGCTCTGGAGCCCGGGGGTGCGAGAGCGGATCGCCGAAGAGTCCGCCTTCTTCGACCCGTGGGAGCGCGTCGCGATGGCGAAGCCGCTCGGCTGACAGCGTCTTCATCGTTGCTCCACGCCGCGCCGCTCGTTCTTGAACATGTTCGAAACCTCGACTAGGTTTCGAACATGTTCAAGTATCGGTGGCTCTGATGGCGAAGGACACGCGGGAGCGCCTGGTTGCCGCGGCGTTGCGGTTGTTCCGTACGGACGGCTATCACGCGACGACGATGCGGCGCATCGCCGACGAGGCCGGACTGTCGCTGGGCAACGCGTACTACTACTTCGCCGGCAAGGACGAGCTCGTGCACGAGCTCTACGTGAGCGTCCAGCGCGATCATCGTGACCGGGCGTTGGCCGACCTCATCGACGGCGCGCCGCTCGTCGACAACCTGCGGGTCGTCCTGCACACCGGTCTCGACGTGATGGCGCCGTACCACGGCTTCGGGACGACGTTCGTGCAGCAGGCGCTCCCGGGGTCGTCGTCGGCCAGCCCGTTCTCCGCGGAGTCGACGGACGCACGTGCGATGGCGATCGCGCTGATGGACCATGCGGTGGCGACGTCGAAGACGCGCGTGCCGAGCGCCCTCCGTGACCGGCTTCCGACGCTTCTGTGGTTGCTCTACCTCGGCGTCACGCTGCACTGGGTGGTCGACCCCACCCCCGCTCAAGAGCGAACCCGCACTCTCGTCGACCGACTCGCGCCCGTCGTCGGGAGGGCGGTCGCGCTGTCGCGCCTCCCGGTCGCCCGCGGTCTGGTCGACGACGTCGTCGACCTCGTCTCGCCGGCCGAGGTGCAGCGATGAGGGGCGGGCAGGTCGCCGTCGTCGCCGGTGCGTCCGGATACATCGGCCAGCACCTGGCGACGGCCTGGCGTGCCGACGGGGCCGAGGTGCGGACGATCGGGCGCGGACCCGGCGCAGACGCGAGGTGGACCGATCAGGAAGGGCTGGCCGACGTGCTCGAGGGCAGCGACGTGGTCGTGAACCTCGCCGGGCGGTCCGTGAGCTGTCGCTACACGAAGCGCAACGCCGACGCGATCCTCTCGTCCCGCACCGAGACCACCGCCGAGCTCGGACGCGTGCTTGCCGGGCTCTCGCGCCCACCTTCGCTGTGGGTGAACGCCAGCACCGGCACGATCTATCGCGACGCGCGCGACCGGCCGATGGACGAGGAGACGGGAGAGCTCGGCACCGGCTTCTCCGTCGCGGTCGCCAGGGCGTGGGAGCACGAGCTGTTCGCGGCGCCCACCGCCGTACGCAAGGTCGCCCTGCGGATGGCGATCGTGCTCGGTGCAGGCGGCGGCGCTCTGAACCCGTTCGTCAACCTCGCGCGCCTCGGCTTCGGCGGCCGCATGGGAGATGGCGACCAGGTGTTCAGCTGGGTGCACGTCGACGACGTCCGTCGTGCGATCGACCACCTCGCCGACCATCCCGGCGTCAGCGGTCCCGTCAACGTGGCGTCCCCCTGTCCCGAGACGAACGCGGACACGATGCGCCTCGTGCGCCGTGCCTTCGGCCGGTCGTACGGCGTCCCGCTCCCCGCGTGGTCCCTCGAGGTGGGTGCGCGCGTCATCCGCACCGAGGCGGAGCTGGTCCTCAAGAGCCGTTGGGTCGATCCCCGGGTGCTGAGTGAGTCCGGCTTCGTGTTCGCCCATCCCGATCTCGACGAGGCGCTCGCCGAGATCGCCTGTCGCACGAGCCGCGGTCTCCTTCCCGTGGCGCTCGGCTAGGCACGGCATCGGCCCTGGCTACTCTGTGCGCCATGGGTGCGTACGTCGAGTCCGTCAACACGGGACGAGTCCGTGAGGTGCCGTGGGGCTCGCTCGGCCGCAGCGCGATCGACAAGCGCCCCGTCGAGGGCTCGTTGTCCGTCGGCTCGTACGGCCTGGACGGCGACGAGATCGGCGACCTGGAGCACCACGGCGGGCTCGACCAGGCGGTGTACGCGTACGCCGCCGAGGACCTTGCCGCCTGGTCGGACGAGCTCGGACGCGAGGTGATGCCCGGGCAGTTCGGTGAGAACCTCACGACCCGCGGCCTGGACGTCACGGGGGCGGTCGTCGGTGAGCGCTGGCGGATCGGCACGGCGCTGCTGGAGGTCTGTGCGGTCCGCATCCCGTGCAGGGTGTTCGCCGGCTTCGTGGACGAGCAGCGCTGGCTGAAGCGGTTCACGGAGCGTGGGGTTCCCGGCGCGTACCTCCGGGTCGTCGCGCCGGGTGCGCTCTGCGTCGGCGACGCCGTCGAGGTCGTCGACGTGCCGGTCCATGGCGTGACCATCGGACTCACGTTCCGCGCGCTCACCACCGACCGCGCCCTGCTCCCACGTCTGCTCGACGCGCCGGCCCTCGCTTCGAAGGCGCGCACGAAGGCTGAGCGGTACGTCGCCGCGCAGGTCTAGAGACGAGAGTTCCGACCAATCGGGTTGCGCGCGACAACCGTCTCGACTCGCCTGGAATTACTTGGGGTACTGATCGGTAACGATTACCCGCACGGGTGTGCCGGTGGTCACAGCGATCGCGTACGATTCCGCTAATCCGTGATCCCCATCACCACCCCGAACTTCCAGCGATGAGGTGCACCACTAATGGCCAACGCCGCGACGCCCGAGCAGCTGCAGACGATCGAGTCTCGTGCCAAGAACGTCGGCGAGATGTTCTTCGCCCGGGTCCGTGAGACCCCCAACCGTGAGGCCTACCGCTACCCCGTCGGCGAGAACTGGCGCTCCCTCACCTGGGGCGAGACCGGTGCCGTCGTCTCCCGCATCGCCGCCGGCCTGATCTCGCTCGGCATCGCGCCCGAGGAGCGGGTCGCCATCGCGTCCGGCACCCGCTACGAGTGGATCCTGGCCGACCTCGGCATCATGGCCGCGAGCGGCGCGACCACGACGGTCTACCCGACGAGCGTGACCGACGACGTCGCCTACATCCTCGCTGACTCGGCCAGCCGTGTCGTCTTCGCGGAGGACGCGACGCAGCTCGCCAAGCTCCAGGAGAAGCGCAGCGAGCTTCCCGAGGTCACCAAGGTCGTCCTCTTCGACGGCGAGGACGACAGCGACTGGGTCATCACGCTGGCCGAGCTCGAGCAGCTGGGTGAGAAGCTCCTCGCCGAGCAGCCGTCAGTCGTCGAGGACCGCGTCGCGGCGACGCCGTCGGACCAGCTGGCGACCCTCATCTACACGTCCGGCACGACCGGTCGTCCCAAGGGCGTGCGCCTGACGCACGACTCGTGGACGTACGAGGGCGCCGCGGTGGCTGCCGGCGGATACATCACCATCGACGACCTCCAGTACCTCTGGCTGCCGATGGCCCACTCGTTCGGCAAGGTGCTGCTCTCGACCCAGCTGCAGATCGGGTTCCCGACCGCCGTCGACGGCAACATCCCCAAGATCGTCGACAACCTCGCCGTGGTGAAGCCGACGTTCATGGGTGCCGCGCCCCGCATCTTCGAGAAGGCGTACGGCCGCATCGTCGGCATGATGGAGGAGGAGGGCGGGGTCAAGCTCAAGCTCTTCACCTGGGCGACCAAGGTCGCTGCCGAGGTCAAGTCCCTCGAGCGGCAGGGCAAGAAGGTCCCCGCGGGCCTGGCCTTCCAGCACAGGCTCGGCGACAAGCTGGTGCTGTCGAAGGTGCGCGAGCGCTTCGGCGGACGCGTGCGCTTCTTCATCTCGGGCGCCTCCGCGCTGTCCCAGGAGGTCGCCGAGTGGTTCGAGGCGGCCGGCATCCTCATCCTCGAGGGCTACGGCCTCACCGAGAGCGCGGCCGGGTCGTTCGTCAACCACCCCGACCAGTACAAGCTCGGCACCGTCGGCCTCCCGATGCCCGGCACCGAGGTCAAGATCGCCGAGGACGGCGAGATCCTGATCAAGGGCCCCGGCATCATGCAGGGCTACCACAACCTCGAGAGCGAGTCCGCCTCGACGGTGACCGAGGACGGCTGGCTCGCGACCGGTGACATCGGCTCGATCGACGACGAGGGTTTCCTCCGGATCACCGACCGCAAGAAGGACCTCTTCAAGACGTCGGGCGGCAAGTACGTCGCGCCGTCGCACGTCGAGGGCATCTTCAAGGGTGTCTGCCCGCTGGCGAGCCAGATGATCGTCCACGGCAACAACCGCAACTTCGTCACCGCGCTGATCACCATCGATCCCGACGCCGCCACGCTGTTCGCCGAGAACCACGGGCTCAGCGGCAAGTCGTACGCCGAGATCGTGACCTCGCCGCAGATGGACAAGGCGATCACCGGATACGTCGAGGAGCTCAACTCCAAGCTCAACCGCTGGGAGACCGTCAAGAAGTGGAAGGTCCTCGACCGCGACCTGTCGGTCGAGGAGGGCGAGATCACGCCCAGCCTGAAGCTGAAGCGCAAGTTCGTCGAGGGCAAGTACGCCGCGATCCTCGACGAGTTCTACGCCGGCGCCTGATCCCGCCGTACGCCAGGGCCGCACCTCCCAGCTGGGAGGTGCGGCCCTTCGTTTGAGGTGTTCACACCCGATCAGTCATGATCCCACCTCACTGCAGAGGTGGGATCATCGCGCTTCAGGTGTGAACACCTCAAACGAGCAGCCGGCGTACGACCGCGTCTGCGAGCAGGCGGCCGCGAAGCGTGAGGACGACGAGCCCGGCCTCGGCCGGGCGCGTCTCGACGAGGCCGTCGGACACGAGCGCCGGGACGACGGCTCGTCCTGCCGCGTCGAGGCGCTCCGTCGTCATCCCGTCCCGCAGCCGCGACTCCAGCAGGACCTGCTCCACTCGCCGGGTCTCGGCGTCGAGAACCTCGCGGCCGTGGCCGGGGGAGCGCCCGTCGGCGAGCCGCTTCGCGTACGCGGCCGGGTGCTTCACGTTCCACCAGCGTGTGCCGGCGACGTGGCTGTGCGCCCCCGGGCCGAAGCCCCACCAGTCGGCGCCCGTCCAGTAGAGCTCGTTGTGCCGGCAGCGGGCGGCTTCGTCGCGTGCCCAGTTCGACAGCTCGTACCAGCCCAGACCGGCTCCGCCGAGACGCGCGTCCGCGGCGGCGTACATGTCGGCCATCAGGTCGTCGTCCGGCGCGGCGATCTCGCCGCGCGTGACTCGCCGAGCCAACGCCGTACCGTCCTCGACGATCAGGGCGTAGGCGCTGACGTGGTCGGGCTCGAGCGCGAGCGCCGTCTCCAGGGACCGCTCCCAGTCCGCGAGCGACTCGCCGGGCGTCCCGTAGATCAGGTCGACGCTCACCTGCTCGAACCCTGCCTCGCGGGCCCACCGCACGACGTCCGGCAGCCGCGCGGGGTCGTGGGTGCGGTCGAGCGTGGCGAGGACGTGAGGCACGGCGGACTGCATGCCGTACGAGATCCGGGTGAATCCGTGCGAGCGGAGAGTGGCGAGCGACGCGGGCGTCACGCTGTCCGGGTTGGCCTCGGTGGTCGCCTCGTAGCCGTCGGCGAGGCCGAACGTCGCGTCGATCGCCTCCAGGATCCCGCCGAGATCGGCGGAGGCGAGCAGCGTGGGCGTCCCGCCACCGACGAAGACGGTCTCGACGGGCGGGAGGCGCCGGCCTTCGCGCCCCAGGACCGAGGCCGCCAGGTTGATCTCGGCGAGCACGGTGTCGGCGTACGAGTCGTGCGAGGCACCGGGGCCCAGCTCCGAGGACGTGTACGTGTTGAAGTCGCAGTATCCACAGCGTGTGACGCAGAACGGGACGTGCACGTAGACCCCGAACGGGGACTTTCCGACCGCGTCGAGCGCACCGTCGGGGAGAGAGCCGTCATCGGGGACGGGATCCCCTTCGGGCAGCGTGGACGGCATGCCTCCAGTCTCTCAGGGCCCTCCCAGCGACCGTTGCGCCCGCAGAGACGCTCATCTATAGTGCTACTCAGATAGTACATTAGGAGCATCGCATGATCGAGTTCCATCTGGACTCCCGATCCGGAGTCTCCGCCTACCTGCAGCTCGTGCAGCAGGTACGCCGCGCCCTTCGGCTCGGCCTTCTCGACGAGGGCGACCAGCTCCCTACCGTGAAGGACGTCGCCCGCCAGCTGGCGATCAACCCCAACACCGTGCTGAAGGCCTACCGCGACCTCGAGCGCGACGGCCTGGTCGCACCCCGACCGGGGGTCGGCACGTTCATCACGCGGACCCTCACCGACAACACTCTCGCGGCGCACGGCCCACTGCGCACCGACCTTCAGCGGTGGCTGTCCAAGGCCCGCCGCGCCGGCCTCGACGACGAGAGCATCGAGGCGCTGTTCATGACCAGCTTTCGGGCCGCCTCCGAGGAGGACATCGCATGACCACAGCACTGAGAACGCATGAGCTCGGCAAGAGGTACGGCCGAAGTCGCCACTGGGCCCTGAGGGACTGCACGCTCGATCTCCCGTCGGGCCGGGTGGTCGCCCTCGTCGGCCCGAACGGCGCCGGCAAGAGCACGCTGCTGGGGCTCGCTGCAGGGTTGCTCGCCCCGACAGCGGGTCGGGTCGAGGTGCTGGGCGAGGATCCGTCCTCCGGAGCCGAGCACCTCGCTCGCGTCGGCTTCGTGAGCCAGGACGCACCGACGTACCGCGGGATGAGCGTCGCCGACCACCTGCGACTCGGCGCGCACCTCAATCCGCGGTGGGACGAACGGATCGTCCGCGAGCGGATCGACCGGCTCGGCATCGACCCGCATCGTCGCACCGGCAGCCTGTCGGGCGGTCAGCGCGCCCAGATCGCGCTCACCATGGCCATCGGCAAGAGACCGGAGCTGCTCATCCTCGACGAGCCGGTCGCCGCGCTCGACCCGCTCGCCCGCCGCGAGTTCATGCAGGACCTGATGGAGGCTGTCGCGGAGCAGGGCCTCACCGTCGTTCTCTCCTCGCACCTGGTCTCCGACCTGGAGCGGGCCTGTGACTACCTGGTCGTGCTCGTCGACTCGCAGGTGCGGGTGGCCGGTGATCTCGACGACCTCCTCGCCTCTCACCGCCGCATGACGGGAGCGCGACGGGCCTCCGACACCGGCCCCGCCGGCCAGCACGTCGTCACGGCCAGCCACACCGACCGCCAGAGCACCTTCGTGGTCCGCACGGCAGCACCGATCGTGGATCCGTCGTGGGACGCCGCTCCGCTCGGGCTCGAGGACCTCGTGCTCGCCTACCTGCGCAGCGACGCCTCCTCCCAACGTCCACGCCCTACCGTGGAGGTGGTCCGATGACCTGGCTGACCTGGCGCCAGCTGCGCGGCCAGGCCGTTCCGACCGCCCTGGCCGTTGCTGTGCTGCTCGTCGCGCTGGCCGTGACCGGCCCGGGGATCGTCGACGCGGCGGAGGACGGGGCGAGCTCGTTCCTGACCGGGCTGAGCGCCGACGCGTTCAAGGTCACGCTCTACTACGCGGGCATCGCGGCGGCGTACGCACTGCCCCTGGTCGTGGGCGCCTTTTGGGGTGCGCCGATGGTGGCGCGCGAGCTGGAGGCGCGCACGCACCGCCTCGCGTGGAGCCAGTCGGTCACGCGGACGCGATGGCTCGCCTTCAAGCTCGGCGGCGCGGCCGTGGTCACGGCTGCGGTCGCGGGTCTGCTGTCGTGGGGCGTGACCTGGTGGTCGGGTCCCATCGAGCGCGCGATCGCGACTGGCGAGGGGACAGGCCCTTTCATGGTCTCGCGCATGGAGCCGGCAGTCTTCGGTGCTCGGGGCCTCGTCCCGGTCGGCTACGCGCTGCTCGCGCTCGCGATCGGGGTGCTGGCCGGGCTCGTGCTCCGGCGGACGGTGCTCGCGATGGCAGTGACCCTGGTGCTCGTCCTCGCCGTCCAGCTGCTCGTCGTGATCACCGTGCGCGCCCAGCTGGCGGATCCGCAGACCATCACCACCCCGATCACCGACGAGAACCTCGTCTCGCTGATGATCTCTGGCACGGAGGACGAGATAGAGAACGTGCAGGAGATCCGGGTCGGTACGGGACAGACCGGTGAGTGGGAGCTGTCCAACGTCACGCTCGACGCCGACGGGCAGCGGATGCGGACGCTGCCGGCGTGGGTCGCCGAGTGCGGTGGTCCGCCACCGGGGGAGAACGCCCCGGTGGAAGCCCGAGCAGCCTGCTTCGACCGGCTGGCGGACGAGGGCTACGTGCAACAGGTCACCGCTCACCCGGCCAGCCACTTCTGGACCTTGCAGTGGCGTGAGGCGGCGCTCGTGCTCGCGCTGGCGCTCGGACTGGGAGGGCTGTGCTTCTGGCGGATCCGCGCCGACGCGCCGTAGTCCTCGCAGCCGGTGCTCAGCGCGTGACGAAGTCGATGAGCTCCTCGACGCGTCCGAGCAGCGCCGGCTCGAGGTCGGCGTACGACCGGACCGACCCGAGGATGCGCTTCCACGCGTGAGCGATGTCGGCCTGCGAGCGGTGTGGCCAGCCGAGAGACTGGCAGATGCCGTGCTTCCACGACATGCTGCGCGGGATCACCGGCCACTTCTCGAGGCCGACTCGCTCCGGCTTCACCCCTTGCCAGATGTCGACGTAGGGGTGGCCGACGACGAGGACGTGCTGCTTGTACGGCCCGCGGAGCACCGCCTGGGCGATGCGGGACTCCTTCGAGCCGGGGACGAGGTGGTCGACGAGGACGCCGAGGTCGCGTCCCGGTCCCGGCTTGAAGCGCGCCACCACCGACGGCAGGTCGTCGACGCCCTCGAGGTACTCGACCGCGACCCCCTCCACCCGGAGGTCGTCGCCCCACACCTTCTCGACGAGCTCCGCGTCGTGTCGGCCCTCGACGTAGATGCGGCTCGCTCGCGCGACCCGCGCCTTCGTGTCCTGGACCGCGACGGAGCCGGAGGCGGTGTGAGTAGGCCGCGCCGGAGCAGCAGGGCGTGCCGGCGCGTTCAGGACGACCGGCTTGCCCTCCAGCAGGAAGCCCGGACCCAGGAGGAACGTCCGGCGTTTGCCGCGCCGGTCCTCGAGGTCGACGGTGCCGAGATCGCGGTCGGTACGGATGATCGCGCCGCAGAAGTCGGTCTCGACCTCCTCGACGACCATGCCGATCTCGGCCTCGACCTCGGTGGAGCGCCCGCGTTTGGGGACGCGCCAGTCGCCGGACAGGACGTCGGAGCCGTATCGGTCGTGAGCCACGAGCAGCAAACTAGCGGTTCGGGACGCGTCGGACCGGGAGCCACACGCGGCTGGTGCGGCTGGCTAGACTGGCACTCAGGGCGCGTGAGTGCCAAGGGCCGTGCTGGACGAGGAGGGATCGTGGCAGAGGTCGTGCTCGACGAGCGCAAGCTGGCCGTGCTGCGTGCCATCGTCGAGGACTACGTGGCGACGCAGGAGCCGGTCGGCTCCCGCGCCCTCGTCGACCGCCATCAGCTCGGTGTCTCGCCGGCGACGGTGCGCAACGACATGGCGATCCTCGAGGAGCACGGGTTCATCGCCCAGCCGCACACGAGTGCCGGGCGGATCCCGACGGACAAGGGCTACCGTCTGTTCGTCGACCGGCTCGCCTCCGTGCGACGGCTGAGCACGCCGGAGCGTCGCGCGATCGAGTCCTTCCTCGACGGTGCCGTGGACGTCGACGACGTCGTGCAGCGCAGCGTGCGGCTGCTGTCGCAGCTCACCCACCAGGTGGCGCTCGTCCAGTACCCGACGCTCACCCGGTCCACCGTGCGGCACGTCGAGCTGGTGCCGATGGAGCGCGGACGCATCCTCGTGGTGCTCATCACCTCCTCCGGTCGCGTCGACCAGCGGATCGTGGAGCTCCCCGAGGAGCCCAACGACCTGCTCCTCGTCGAGCTGCGCGGCAAGGTGATCGGTGCGGCGGTCGGCCAACGTCTCCCGGACGCCTCGGCCGGTGTCGCCGACCTGATCACCACGTTCAGGCCTGAGGAGCAGCCGATCGTGACGGCGGTCGTCGCCACCTTGACCCGCGCGTTCTCCGACGAGCGCGCCGACGAGCGCGTCGCCGTCGGGGGCGCCGCCAACCTCGCCAGGTTCGGCGCCGACTTCGACACCTCGATCAAGCCGGTGCTCGAGGCGTTGGAGGAGCACGTCGTGCTGCTCAAGCTTCTCGGTGAGGCGACCTCGCCGAGCATGCTGACGGTGCGCATCGGTGCGGAGGTGCCGTACGAGGAGCTCTCGGCGACCTCGCTGGTCGCCACCGCGTACGGCACGAGCACGGAGCCCCTCGCCACCCTCGGCGTCGTCGGCCCCACCCGGATGGACTACCCGGGCACGATGGCGGCGGTGCGCGCCGTCGCCCGATACGTCGGCCAGACCCTCAGCGACTGAACAGAAGCGACCGAGAGACAGACAAGGACGCATGAGCCAGGACTACTACGAGACCCTCGGTGTCAGCCGTGACGCGAGCCCCGAGGAGATCAAGAAGGCGTACCGTCGGTTGGCGCGCGCCCTGCACCCGGACGTCAACCCTGATCCGGAGGCGCAGGAGCGCTTCAAGACCGTCACCGTGGCGTACGAGGTGCTGTCGGACCCCGAGAAGCGCTCGTTCTACGACCGTGGCGGCGATCCCCTGAGCAATGCCGGCGGCGGTGGTTTCGGTGCCGGCTTCTCGTTCAGCGACATCATGGACGCGTTCTTCGGCCAGCAGACGCAGCGCGGTCCGCGTGGTCGTACCCGCCGCGGCAACGACGCCCTCATCCGCATCAGCGTGTCGCTCGCCGACGCGGCCTTCGGCACGACCCGTGAGCTCAAGGTCGACACCGCGGTCGTGTGTGCGACGTGCCACGGCAACGGGTCCGCCGACGGTGCCGAGCCGGTGACCTGCCAGACGTGCCGGGGCAGGGGAGAGGTCCAGCACGTGCAGCGCTCGTTCCTGGGCGACATCCGTACGGCGCGCCAGTGCCCGACCTGCCAGGGCTTCGGCAGCGTCATCGTGAACCCGTGCGAGGAGTGCGCCGGCGACGGCCGTGTCCGCAGCCGCCGCACGCTCACGATCAAGGTTCCGGGCGGCGTCGACACCGGCACCCGGATCCAGCTCACCGGCGAGGGCGAGGTCGGCCCCGGAGGCGGCCCGGCCGCCGACCTGTACGTCGAGGTCGAGGTCGAGCCCCACCAGGTCTACACCCGCTCCGACGACGACCTCTATTGCGACGTCCGTGTCCCGATGACGGCCGCGGCGCTCGGCACCCAGATCGATCTGCCGACCCTCGAGGCCGACACCGGTGTCGATGCCGCCGAGGCGACGATCGCGTTCGACATCGCACCCGGGACCCAGTCCGGCGAGACGGTCACGATCCGCGGCCGCGGCGTCCCGCACCTGCGCGGTGTCGGGCGTGGCGACCTCCTCGTACGCGTCGTGGTGGAGACCCCGACGAGGCTCGACGACCGCCAGCGCGAGCTGCTCGGCCAGCTGGCGTCGGAGCGCGGCGAGGAGCTGGTCGAGCCGGAGTTCGCTGCTCCGCACCGTGGAGTCTTCGGCCGGATCCGCGACGTCTTCCGCTGATCGCCCCGGCCGGGCCCGATGCGCCCGGCCGAACGAGGACAGAATCACGCTCGCACACCGTCACCCGAGCCGCCTACGATGGAGTGGTCCGTACGACGCGAAGGAGAACTGCCCCCGAGGGGGCGCCGATGAGTACACCTGAACCCCTGCAGCACACCGTGACGATCCCGGCGAGCATCCCGATGGTGTCGTTGCTCGGCCCCGCAGACGAGTTCCTCCGGCTGGTCGAGTCGAGCTTCGACGCCGACATCCATGTCCGGGGCAACCAGGTCACGATCCGCGCGACGGCAGCCGAGTCTGCCCTGGTCGAGCGCCTCCTCGAGGAGCTCGTCACCATGATCCGCACCGGTCAGGGTCTGACGACCGAGACCATCGAGCGGAGCATCACGATCCTCCGGACGGAGACCGAGGAGCGCCCGGCCGACGTGCTGAGCCTCAACATCCTCTCCAACCGCGGCCGGACGATCCGTCCCAAGACGCTCAACCAGAAGCGCTACGTCGACGCGATCGACAAGCACACCATCGTCTTCGGGATCGGGCCCGCCGGCACCGGCAAGACCTACCTCGCGATGGCGAAGGCCGTGCAGGCGCTGCAGGCCAAGGACGTCAACCGGATCATCCTGACCCGGCCTGCCGTCGAGGCCGGCGAGAACCTCGGCTTCCTGCCCGGCACGCTCAGCGAGAAGATCGACCCCTACCTGCGCCCGCTGTACGACGCGCTGCACGACATGCTCGACCCGGAGACGATCCCCAAGCTGCTCGCGGCCGGGACGATCGAGGTCGCGCCGCTGGCCTACATGCGTGGCCGCACGCTCAACGACGCCTTCATCATCCTCGACGAGGCACAGAACACCTCGCCCGAGCAGATGAAGATGTTCCTGACACGGCTCGGCTTCGGCTCCAAGATGGTCGTGACCGGCGACATCACGCAAATCGACCTCCCCGGTGGCCAGCGCAGCGGCCTCCGCGTGGTGCGCGAGATCCTCGACGGGGTCCGTGACATCTCGTTCCCGCAGCTGACCTCCGCCGACGTCGTCCGCCACAAGCTGGTCGGCCGCATCGTGGCCGCGTACGACGAGTTCGAGGGCGAGGGCGAGGGGCATGAACGTCGACGTACTCGATGAGTCGAGCTACCGAGACTCCGACGGCGTCGCCGTCGACGTGGTCCGTCTGACGCGCCTCGCCCAGTTCGTCATGGAAGAGATGCGGCTCGCACCGGCGACCGAGATGACGATGATCGTCGTCGATCCGCCGACCATGACCGAGTACAACGAGAAGTGGATGGACAAGAAGGGGCCCACCGACGTCCTGTCCTTCCCGATGGACGAGCTGCGGCCGGGCACCGACGACCTCGACGCGGAGGAGGGATACCTCGGTGACATGGTCCTGTGTCCCGAGGTCGCCCAGAAGGACGCCGAGTCCGAGGGTCTCGTGCTGCGCGACCACCTCGAGCTGTTGACGGTGCACGGCATCCTGCACCTGCTGGGCTACGACCACGCGGAGCCCGAGGAGCACCAGGAGATGTTCTCCCTGCAGGACGAGCTGCTGGGCCGGTGGCGCGACGGTCGGTCCGACCGGCAGGACGCGGTGGGGGCGGGCTCGTGATGACCGTCGACGTGTGGCTCACCGCCACGGCCGTGGTCCTGGTCTTCCTCGCCGGGCTCCTCGCCAGCGCCGACGCCGCGCTCTCGACGTTCTCGAAGGCCCGCGCCGACGAGCTCGTCGCCGAGGGCCGCTCGGGCGCGACGAAGGTGGTGGCGATCGTCCGCGATCCCGCCCCCTACATCAACACCGCGCTGCTGCTGCGCATCCTGTCCGAGACCGGTGCGGTCGTGATGGTCGCGGTCGTGTTCGTGCACGCGTTCTCCGGCCAGTGGCTGCAGGTCCTGCTCGCGACGATCGTGATGACGGTGGTCTCGTTCGTGGCGATCGGCGTCGGCCCCCGGACCCTCGGCCGCCAGAACTCCGAGCGCGTCGCCCTGCTGTCCGCGGCGCCCCTGGCGGCGATCACCCGCATCCTCGGTCCCGTGCCGCGCCTCCTCATCCTCATCGGCAACGCGCTCACGCCCGGCAAGGGCTTCCGTGAGGGGCCGTTCTCGTCGGAGGCCGAGCTGCGCGAGATGGTGGACCTCGCCGAGCAGAACGCGCTGATCGAGTCCGGCGAGCGTCAGATGATCCACTCGGTGTTCGAGCTCGGCGACACTGTCGTCCGCGAGGTCATGGTCCCGCGCACCGACGTGGTGTTCATCGAGCGCACCAAGAAGCTGCGCCAGGCGATGTCGCTCGCGCTGCGCAGCGGATACTCACGCATCCCCGTCACCGGCGACAGCCTCGACGACGTCGTCGGCATGGCGTACCTCAAGGACGTCACCAAGCGGGTCTTCGACAACCGTGAGGCCGAGACGACCGAGCGGGTCGAGTCCGTCATGCGACCGTGCCTCTACGTCCCCGACTCCAAGCCTGCCGCGGACCTCCTCCGGGAGATGCAGGCCCACCGCACGCACGTCGCGATCGTCGTCGACGAGTACGGCGGCACGGCGGGCATGGTGACGATCGAGGACGTCCTCGAGGAGATCGTCGGTGAGATCACCGACGAGTACGACGCGCCGCCCGACGACGTCGAATACCTTGCCAACGGCTCCGTACGCATCAGCGCCCGCTACGACGTCGACGACCTGCAGGAGCTCTTCGGCGTCCCGATCGAGGACGACGACGTCGACTCCGTCGGTGGCCTCATGGCGAAGCACCTCGGCAAGGTCCCGATCGCGGGCAGCGAGCTCGCCCTCGACGGCCTGCGCTTCGTCGCGGAGGCGCCGAGCGGGCGCCGCAACCGCATCGGCAGTGTCCTCGTCAGTCGCGACGAGGTGGGCGGTGACTCCGAGGAGTCGGTCGGCGCATCGGCGTCCCACTGATGCCCGCCGATACCCTGGGCGGCATGGCACCCGAACCCATCAGCGTCGACGACCCTGAGGACCGCAAGATCCTGACCCTCGCTCGAGCCACTCGTGCACGGACCCGTGCCGCCGAGGGCGCCTCGGTCCGTGACCGCGACGGCCGCACGTACGCCGCGGCAACCGTCGAGCTGCCGACGTTGCGGCTGTCGGCTCTCAGCCTCGCCGTCGCCATGGCGGTGTCCTCCGGCGCGACCGGGCTCGAGGCGGCAGCCCTCAGCACCGATGCCGACGCCGTCAGCGAGGACGACCGACAGGTGATCCGTGACTTCGCCGGCGCCGGGGTGCCGGTGCTGCTCGCCGACCCTCAGGGTGTCGCGCGGACTCGGGTGGAGGCATGAGCGCCTTCAGGTCGGGCTTCGCATGCTTCGTCGGCCGGCCCAACGCCGGCAAGTCGACGCTGACGAACGCGCTCGTCGGCGACAAGGTCGCGATCACGTCGTCGCGTCCGCAGACGACGCGTCACGTGATCCGCGGACTCGTCCACACCCCCGACGCGCAGCTGATCCTGGTCGACACGCCGGGGCTCCACCGTCCGCGGACGCTGCTCGGTGAGCGCTTGAACGACCTGGTCCGCAGCACGTGGGCCGATGTCGACGTCGTCGGGGTCTGCCTCCCCGCGGACGAGAAGATCGGCCCGGGCGACCGCTACCTGATCGGCGAGCTCGCAAAGATCCGCCGGATGCCGATGATCGCGCTCGCCACCAAGACCGACAAGGTGGCGCCCGACCGGCTCCTGCAGCACCTCAGCGACATCGCTGCGACCGGTGACGAGCTGGGAGTCGACTGGAGGCACGTCGTCCCGGTGTCGGCGAAGTCCGGCTACCAGGTCGAGCACCTGCGCAACCTGCTGATCGACGAGCTGCCCGAAGGCGTCCCGCTGTACCCCGACGGTCAGCTGACCGACGAGCCCGAGGAGACGCTGGTCGCCGAGGTGATCCGTGAGGCGTCGCTGGAGGGTGTGCGCGACGAGCTGCCGCACTCGATCGCTGTCGTGATCGAGGAGATGGTCCCGCGCGAGGACCGCCCGGAGGACCGGCCGCTGGTCGACGTCCGTGCGGTGATCTTCGTGGAGCGCGACAGCCAGAAGGGCATCGTGATCGGCAAGGGCGGCGCTCGGCTGAGGCAGATCGGCTCCGACTCCCGCGGTCAGATCGAACGCATCCTCGGCACGCCGGTCTTCCTCGACCTGCGGGTCAAGGTGGCCAAGGACTGGCAGCGCGATCCGAAGCAGCTCCGCCGCCTCGGCTTCTAGCGTTCGCGAGCCACTTTCTGGGCGTTCGCGAGCCGCTCAGGGCGGCTCGCGGCCTAGTTGCGGGTCTTCGCGAAGCAGACGCCCCAGCGTTCCCCGCGCTGCCACGAGGTCTTGCTCGGCGAGATGTAGCCGTACTCGAACGACCCTCGCGTGTCGAGATAGCGGCGGACGCTCGTCGTGCACCGGTCGCGCATCGTCGACTGCGAGCGCTTGGACCCCGGGTACGACGCGGTCGGCGAGCCGAGGCGGATGCTGTCGATGCCACGCCACTGGTGCTTCGTCGAGCAGGCGACCGTGCCGACGGCGACGCGGATGTCACCGCGGACGCACTGCATGTAGCCGGTCGACCGCTTGCCGGTGAGTGCTCCCTTGGTCTTCGCGGGAAGGGCGGCGAGGCGGGTGGCGTTCGCGGAGAGCACCAGGTCGCACCGCATCCACGCAGCACCCTCGGCGGTCTGGGCCGGGCTGGGGACGCCCACGATGAAGCCGAACTGCGAGCGCTCGAACGTGGGACGGTCCTTGCCGAGGTAGCTGATCGCGGCCTTCTCGCAGATCGGCCGGGCTGCCTTGAGGATGCGGGTCGTGTTGTAGTTCGCGACGGCGGCCTTCAGCGGTGCAGGCATCGTGCGCACGAGGTACGTGAGGGCCGTCGCACCTGCACAGGGAACCGGTGCGGTGTCGTCGTCGCTGACGCGGAGCGTCGCGTCGACCGTGCCGGGCTTGCGGCACTCACCGGTCTTGGGGAGCGTCACGACCGGTGTCGTCGGCGTCGGCGACGGAGTGGGAGCCGCCGACTCGGTGGGAGGCAGCGTCCTGATCGGGGGCGTGGCCTCCGTCGTGGGGTCGTCGCCGGCACCGGCGAGGTCCGACGCCGAGCCGCAGGCAGCGACCAGGGTCAGGGCTCCGGCACCGAGCATGGCGACCACGAGGTTGCGGGTGCGGGTGCGGAGGTGACGCGGAGCCGTCACTGGACGTCCTCCCGGGGTTTCGGCGGCACGACGGCTGCCAGTGTACGGGGCGGGCCGCTACCCGAGGCCAGCTGCGCCCGACCTCGGCCGGCGTCAGTCGCGCGTCCGCGTCCAGCAGAGGCCGAACCGGTCACCGGACGCCCACGCGGCGCGGCTCGGCGGCAGCCAGCCGACGTCGATGTCGGCGGTGCTGTTGTCGGTGAACTCCCGCGCGGGCTGCTCGCAACGGGAGAGGACGTCCTGGCGTACGGCGGCACCACCCGGATAGGCGTCACGCGCCGCTCCCAGCCGGCGTGCCGCCACGGCCCGCCAGGTGTGGGGGAGTGCGCACGCGCGTCCGCCCTCGCCGGCGGCGATGCCGGCTCGACCGGTGCGCGCGCACCGGCCGTACCGGTCGAGCGCGCCGTCGTTCCTGAGGAGCCCGTGTGCCTTCACTGGCAGGGGCAGCAGGGTGGTGTCGCTGCGAGAGACGGCGACGTCGCACCGCAGCCACCGGGCGCCTGCCTCGAGGTCGTCGTCGCTGGGGACGAACCACGCGTACGTGGCCCGCGACAGCGCGAGACGTGCCGGTGTCGCCCGCAGGTAGGGGCGCAGAGCCGCACGACATCCGCGGTCGGCGGCCGTGGCGACCGCCGCGCCGTCGGCAGGATCGACCTCGTCGGGAAGCATCGCGACCAGGTAGGTCTGCGTGGTGTGCGGCTGGGTGCACGGGACCGGGGCGACGTCGAGCTGCGCCTCGTCGAGCTGCGCCGGTGTCAGTCGGTAGCACGCGTCGACGACCGGCCGTGGTGCCGCCGTGGGAGTAGGGGAGGCGCTCGGGCTGCTCGTGGTGCCGGTGGCATCCGGCTCGTCGGACGATCCGTCTCCCGTACAGGCGGTGAGACCGACCGTCAGGACGGCGGTGAGCGCTCCGAGGGCGCGGACGATGACGCGGTGCCGAGTAACCACGCCTCCACAGTAGGAGCAGTGGTGCTGTCCGCAATCAGGCGGAGAGGTGCGCGGCCAGGGTCGCCCCGAGCTCGTACGCTGCCGCGCGCTGGGGTTCGCCGACGTCGCCGAGGATCTCGAGGACGGGCGCCGCCTGCGTCCAGCCCAGCGCGCCGACGATCGACTGGACGGCGCGGACGGCACCGGTCGTGTCGTACCGGCCGTGGATCCACAGCCCGTACGGCTTGCTGCGGCGCGCCGGCCCGTCGCCGCCCCCGGCGGCCGAGCCGTCGTCGGCCAGCGCACCCCCGGCCTCGAGGAAGATCGTGTCGAAGAAGTGCTTCAGCGCCCCTGACATGTAGCCGAAGTTGGCCGGGGTGCCGAGCACGTACGCGTCGGCCGCGAGGACGTCGTCGGCGCGGGCCTCGAGCGCCGGGCGTACGACGACCTCGACGCGTTCGATCGCGGGGTCGTGCGCGCCGGCGGTCACGGCCTCGGCGAGCGCCTGGACTGACGCGGTGGGCGTGTGGTGGACGAGGAGCAAGGTGGCCACCCGGTGAGACTAGCGGGCGCCGTGGGTTATGCTCCTCGTAGCCATGTACTACGCGCGCCTCCTCCTTCGGTGCCGCGGCGAGGGTTCGCTCTAGGTCGGACCCCCTCGTCGCGGCGTTCGTCATGGCCGGCCGTCCGCCGCACCGCGGCGCCCCTCTTCAGGCGACGAGCCTTTCACCGAGCGAGGACCCACCATGGCCATCTCCCCTCAGCAGCCCAGCGGCATGCCGTACGAGCGCTACCCCGCCTTCCCGCCGATCGACATCCCCGACCGCACCTGGCCGTCGAAGACGATCACCGAGGCGCCGCGCTGGTTGTCGACCGATCTCCGCGACGGCAACCAGGCGCTGATCGACCCGATGACGCCCGCCCGCAAGCGCCGCATGTTCGACATGCTCGTACGCATGGGCTACAAGGAGATCGAGGTCGGTTTCCCGAGCGCCAGCGAGACGGACTTCGCCTTCGTCCGTCACCTCGTCGAGGACGACCTCATCCCTGACCACGTGACGATCTCGGTCCTGACCCAGGCCCGCGAGGACCTGATCGACCGCACGGCGCAGTCGTTGGTCGGGGCGAAGAACGCCAACATCCACCTCTACAACGCCGTCGCGCCGCTGTTCCGCCGAGTCGTCTTCGGCGTGGATCGTGACGAGTGCCGGGCGATCGCCGTACGCGGCACCGAGCTCGTCATGAAGTACGCCGACGAGTACCTGCAGGGCACCGACTTCGGCTACCAGTACTCGCCCGAGATCTTCACCGGCGCCGAGCTCGAGTTCTCGGTCGACGTGTGCGAGGCCGTCATGGACGTCTGGCAGCCCGAGGCCGGTCGCGAGATCATCCTCAACCTGCCCGCGACCGTCGAGATGGCGACGCCCAACACGTACGCCGACCAGATCGAGTGGTTCGGACGCGCCATCTCGCGCCGCGAGCACGTCGCGATCTCGCTGCACCCGCACAACGACCGCGGTACGGCGGTGGCCGCGACGGAGCTGGCGATGATGGCCGGCGCCGACCGCGTCGAGGGCTGCCTGTTCGGACACGGCGAGCGCACCGGCAACGTCGACCTGGTCACGCTGGGCATGAACCTCTTCAGCCAGGGCATCGACCCGCAGATCGACTTCTCCGACATCGACGAGGTCCGTCGCACCGTCGAGTACTGCACGGGGCTGCCGGTCCATCCGCGCCACCCGTACGCCGGCGATCTCGTCTACACGGCGTTCTCGGGTTCGCACCAGGACGCGATCAAGAAGGGTCTGGAGGACCTCGACCGTCAGGCCGTCGAGCGGGGCATCCCGGTCTCGGAGATGCCGTGGGAAGCCCCGTACCTGCCGATCGACCCCCACGACGTCGGTCGCTCGTACGAGGCCGTGATCCGCGTGAACAGCCAGTCCGGCAAGGGCGGCGTCGCGTACATCATGAAGTCCGAGCACAAGATGGACCTGCCGCGTCGGCTCCAGATCGAGTTCAGCCGGGTCGTCCAGTCGATGACGGAGGGTGAGGCCGGCGAGATGTCCGTCGACCAGATCTGGTCGGCGTTCTCCGCCGAGTACCTCGAGCGCACCACGCCGTACGCCCTGGAGGCGTTCCGTTCGTCGACGGACCACGACGGGCTCGACGAGCTGGTCGTCGACGTCCGCGTGGGTGACAACGTCCGGTCGCTCAAGGGCGAGGGCAACGGCCCCGTCGCTGCGTTCGTCGATGCCATCGGGTCGGTCAACGGTGACGTCCGGGTGCTCGACTACGCCGAGCACGCCCTCTCGTCGGGTGGCGACGCGGTCGCCGCGGCGTACGTCGAGTGCGAGATCGGGGACCAGATCGTCTGGGGCGTCGGCGTGGACCCGAGCATCGTGACGGCGTCGCTCAAGGCGGTCGTCTCCGCGGCGAACCGCGCCGCCGCAGCACGCGACTGACGCAGACCGTGCGGCCGCCGGGTCGTCGCTGATCAGCTCCGCGCGGCGTCTCGGCGACGCACGCGGGGGCGCTGAGGCGACCCGGCGCCGGTCGGTCCACCACGGGTGGTGTCTCGGGGGAGAGCCAGGGTCGCCGCGAGCCCACCGACGAGGATGACGGCCGCGACTGCGGTCGTGATCTTGCTGGCGGTGACCATCGACTCCTGCGCAGCGGCGCCCGCCGCGGCCGTCGCCGGCTCCTCCGCGAGCTCGGGGATCGCCGCGCCGGCGCTGTCACGCACGGCTGCGACGACCTGCTCCTGCTCGTACGCCGGCATCGTCGTCGTGGCGAGCTCGTCCGCCGTGCGAGAGGCGAGCGTGGAGATGAGCAGCCCGCCGAGCACGGCGACACCCAGCGCGGACCCGAGCTGGCGCACGGTCGTGAGGAACCCGGACGCCTGCCCGCTCGCGCCGAGCGGGATCTCGGCAAGGATCACGCTGGTCAGCTGCGCGGTCGCCATGCCGACGCCGGCACCGTACACGAACAGGAGCGCGGCGATCGCCGTTCCGCTCACCGTCAGGCTGATGACTGCCGCGATGCCGGCGACCGCGACGACCTCGAGGAGGAGTCCGATCCGGACGACGGCACGATGGCCGATCCGCGCGGTCAGCTGCGGCGTCGCGCCGGACACGAGGAACGTGCCCACAGCCAACCAGAGCACGAGGAAGCCGGTGCCCAGCGGTGTGTAGCCGAGGGCGCCTTGGAGGAGGAGCGGGAGCGTGAAGATGAGGCCAATCTCGCCCAGCGCGACGATCAGCGCGGCGATGGACCCGTAGCGCAGCGAACGGAACCGCATCAGCGTGAGGTCGATCAGCGTGACCCGTCCGGCGCGGCCACGCCTCGCCTCGACGACGACGAAGGCGACGACCAGGACGGTCCCGATACCGATCGCGAACGGTACGGGGGAGAGGGCACCGGACTCCTGGCGCCACCAGCCGTAGTACTGGCCTTCGATCAGGCCGAAGACGACACCACCGAGGCCGAGCGTCGACAGTGCGAGGCCGACCAGGTCGGTGCCGGGCTGAAGGTCGGGGTCCTTGGTCTCGTCCAGGACCTTCACGATGCCGAGCAGTGCGAGCAGACCGAAGGGCAGGTTGATCCAGAACGCCCAGCGCCAGCTCGAGTCGGTCGCGAGCCAGCCGCCGATGAGTGGCCCGACGGCAACCATGCCCCCGACGGTCGAGCCCCAGATCGCGAAGGCGATCCCCCGCGCGCGGCCGTGGAACGTCGCGTTGAGCGTGGAGAGAGTGCTGGGGACGATCATCGCGGCGCCGAGTCCCTGGACGAACCGGGCGGCGATCAGCATCTCCTGGCTCTGCGCGGCGCCGGCGACGAGGCTGGCGGCCATGAAGAGGACGAGGCCGATCGCGTAGACCCGCCGGCGGCCGTACTGGTCGCCGAAGCGTCCCGCCGCAAGGAGCACCGACGCCAGCATCAGCAGGTAGATCGCGTTCATCCACTGCGCGCCCGCGGCCGTCAGTCCGAGATCCTCGATGATCACGGGGACCGCGACGTTGACGATGGTCATGTCCATCACGACCAGGGCGACGCCCACCGAGACGGTGAGCATCGCGAGCCACTGCCGTCGCGTGATCGGGTCGTCCGTCGCGGCGGCAGAGTCGTCCGGTGCAGGCGTGTCGTTCATCGTGCTCCTCGGCTCGGCCGCGGCGGCGGAGCGGCCGGGCTGCGCAGAGCGTAACAGCGTTCCGCGGAGCGGGACGACACACTCGTAGGAACTAGCCTCGGACGGACGCGATCTCGGCGACGTCGGCCGGTGTGGTCCGACAGCACCCGCCGATGAGGCTCGCCCCTGCGTCCCGCCACTCCCGGACCCAGCGCGCCCAGCTGCCGCGCGCCGACGACCCGGTCCATCCGCGGGAACCGGCATCCCAGGTCTCGCCGGAGTTGGGATAGACGACGACCGGCACGACGGTGGTGGCGGCGATCGCCTCGACGAGCGGCGCGATGTGCTCGAGCGCCGTGCAGTTGATGCCGATCGCGACGAACGCGTGGTCCGCGGCCAGCTTCGCGGCCTCGCGGACGGGCGTGCCGTCGCTGAGGCGGTGGGCGTCCCGGGCGGTGAACGTGATCCAGGCCGGCGTGCCGGTGCGTTCCTGCTCGGCGTCGACGAGGGTTGCGAGCGCCTCAGCCTCCACGACCGACGGCACGGTCTCGCAGGCCAGGAGGTCGGGGCCCGCGTCCGCGAGGAGCTGCAGGCGGTCCCGGTGGAACGCGACCAGCGTGGCGACGTCGACGCCGTAGTCGCCGCGATACTCGGACCCGTCCGCCAGCGCGGCGCCGTACGGGCCGATCGAGGCAGCGACGAGCGGCCGTGAGCGCCCCTTCGCGAACGCGTCTGGCTGCTCGGTGACGAACGTGTCGCGGACCTCACGTGCGAGGGTCACCGACGAGGCGATCAGAGCCTCGGCCTCGGCCGGGTCGATGCCGGCGCGCTCGAAGCCCTCCACGGTCGCCTGATAGCTGGCAGTGATCAGCACGTCGGCGCCGGCGTCGAGGTAGTCGCGGTGAACACGGGCGATCAGCGCAGGGTCGTCGCGCAGCAGCGTCGCGGACCACAGCGCGCTCGAGATGTCGGCCCCGTGCCGCTCGAGCTCGGTCGCGAGCGCGCCGTCCACGACGACGAACCGGTCACGGTTCGACCAGGCGTCGACGGCAGTCCTGCGGGAGGGAGGCACGCGTCCACGCTAGCGCGCGAGCAAGGCCTGCATCTCGGCGATCTCCGCACGCTGCGCGGTGACGACCTGCTGTGCCAGCGCGATCGCCTCGGGGTCGGACCCGGCGGTGACCTCGTCCTCCGCCATCGCGACCGCACCCTCGTGGTGCGCGATCATCTGCCGCAGGAACTCGGCGTCGAAGGCGTCGCCGGTCAGCCCCTCCAGCCGGTCGAGGTCCTCCGGCGACATCATCCCCGGCATGTCGGTGTGGCCGGCGTGAGCGTCGTCCTCTGCGGGCACGTCCTTGCCCCACTCCTCGAGCCACCCGGTCATCGTGGCGATCTCGGGGTCCTGCGCGGCGCCGATGCGCTCCGCGAGCGCTGCGACCTCGGTGCCTGCGCGAGACGGCGCGAGCGCAGCCATCTCCAGTGCCTGGCGGTGGTGGGGGATCATCTGCTGCGCGAAGGCGACGTCGGCGGCGTTGTGGTCGCCTTCCTCGGCCGGGGACGCGTCCGACTCCTGCGACGTCTCGTGGCCTCCGTGGCCGCCGCCGCTGGTCCCGGTGTCGTCCGCCCCGCAGGCGGAGACCCCGAGCCCGAAGGCGACGGCGGTGACGAGAGCGGCGGCACGTCGTCGTGCGGTGTAGGTGATCATCACCGCACCATACCCCTAGGGGGTAGGGGTATCAACCCTCCTCGGTCTCCCTGTCCGGCGCGGCCCTCACCTCGTACGACGAAGCGCGCGGCAGAATGGTGCCCGTGGCGCTCTACCGCGACGAGGCCGTCGTCCTCCGGACCCAGAAGCTGGGCGAGGCGGACCGCATCGTCACGCTCCTGACCCGTCACCACGGCCGGGTGCGCGCCGTGGCCAAGGGCGTACGCCGGACGAGCTCGCGATTCGGTTCGCGGGTCGAGCCCTTCATGCACGTCGACCTCCAGCTCGCCGAGGGCCGCACGCTCGACGTCATCACGCAGGTCGAGACGCTCGACGCGTACGCCGGGCGCCTCGGCAACGACTACGGCGCCTACACGTGCGGCACGTCGATGCTGGAGTCCGCCGACCGCCTGGTGGGCGAGGACGGCCACCCGGCCGCCCAGCAGTACCTGCTGCTCGTCGGAGCGCTACGGGCACTGGCCGACCGCCGGCATCCCAGCGGGCTGATCCTCGACTCGTTCCTGCTGCGCTCGCTCGCGATCGCCGGGTACGCCCCCAGCTTCGACACCTGCGCCCGGTGCGGGCTCGCAGGACCCCACCGTTCCTTCAACCCCGGCGCCGGCGGGATGCTCTGCGTCGACTGCCGGCTCCCGGGATCGGACAACCCGGCGCCGGAGACGGTGCTCCTCCTCGGGGCGCTGCTCAGCGGGCTCTGGCCGCAGGCCGAGACATCGGGGGACCGCACGCGTCGCGAGGCGAGTGCGCTCGTCGCGTCGTACCTCCAGTGGCACCTGGAGCGGGGCCTGCGCTCGCTCGACTACGTCGACCGCTGACGTCCCGTCGACCTCGTCAGACCAGCCCTTCGGTGAGGTCGTGAGGGATCCCGAACCGGTGCGCGGTCACGCTGACGGCCTGCTCGTGCAGGAACGGCAGCAGCTCGATCCGGCCCGACTCGGTGACCGGCTGAGCCCAGACCGCCACGTCCGGTCGTCCCCCGAGCGCCGTCGCCAGGGCGCTCGCCTCCGCCTCTGCATCCGCGGCGACCATGCGGATCCGGCCCCCGGCCGACGCCTCGACGTGCCGCAGCCACGCGGCGTCGTCGTCGACGTGCACGCTGATCCCGAGCCTCGTGATCGCACCGGTCAGCGCGGCGGGCAGGGGTTCCTCGGACGACACCACGACGGTGCCGCCGGCAGCTGCCCCGGCCGCGACGACGCGTACGAGGTCCGTCAGCGAGGCGTCGGCAGTGTGCCGGACCGTCACCGTCGTCGGAAGGTGACGCAGCACGTTGCGCTCGACGCCGAGGGCGCTCGGATCGGCACCCTCGGCGTACAGGTCGTGCCACGCCTGGGCGTCGCTGCGGAGCGCGCGGTCGAGGCGCTCCAGATCCTCCGGTGGGAGGCCGACGGCACCGGCGGCCTCGCGGAGGGGGCCGACTACCGGGAGCGGCGCCGTGGTCGCGGTGGACGGGCACGAGCGCCAGCCGGTGAGCCCGACGAGGTAGCTCGGGCCGCCGGCCTTGGTGCCGGCCCCGACTGCTGAGCGCTTCCACCCGCCGAAGGGCTGGCGGCGGACCACGGCGCCGGTGATGCCGCGGTTGACGTAGAGGTTGCCGGCCCGCACCGACGACAGCCAGGTGTCGATCTCGGACCGGTCGAGCGAGTGGAGACCGGCCGTGAGCCCGTAGTCGACCTGGTTCTGGAGCGCGATCGCCTCGGCGAGGGTCTCGGCCGTCATGACGGAGAGGACGGGCCCGAAGAACTCCGTGAGGTGGGCGACGGATCCTGGTGCGACACCGACGCGGACCCCGGGGGACCAGAGCTGGCCGGCGTCGTCCAGCCTGCGGGGCTCGACGAGCCACGACTCACCGGGTCCCAACGTCGTCAGGGCGTCGAGGAGCTTGCCGCGGGCAGGCTCGATCAGCGGGCCGACCTGTGTCGTCGCGACCTCGGGCGTTCCGACCTCGAGCGAGGTGACCGCATCGACGAGCTGCTCACGGAAGCGGCGCGAGCGCGCGACCGAGCCCACGAGGATGACCAGCGACGCGGCCGAGCACTTCTGGCCCGCGTGCCCGAACGCCGACGCGGCGACGTCGCGGGCGGCCAGGTCGAGGTCGGCGCTCGGGGTGACGACGATCGCGTTCTTGCCGCTCGTCTCCGCGAGCAGCGGCAGGTCCGGTCGGAAGGACCGGAACAGCTCAGCGGTCTCGAACGCCCCCGTGAGGACGACACGGTCGACGCGACGGTCGCCGATCAGTCGGCTGCCGAGGTCGCCCTCGTCCACGTGCGCCAGCTGGAGGACGTCACGCGGGACACCGGCTCGCCACAAGGTCTCGACCATCAGCGAACCGCACCGTGCAGCCTGCGGAGCGGGCTTGACGACGACCGCGGAGCCGGCGGCGAGCGCGGCCAGGGTGGAACCGGCGGGGATCGCGACGGGGAAGTTCCACGGCGGCGTGACGACGGTCAGTCGGACCGGCACGGGTTCCGCGCCGTCCACGTCGTCGAGCTCGCGCGCCAGCGTGGCGTAGTAGCGCGCGAAGTCGATCGCCTCGGAGACCTCCGGATCACCCTCGCCGAGGGTCTTGCCGGCTTCCGACGCCATCACCTCGAGAAGGTCCGAGCGACGCCGCTCGAGCTCGTCCGCGGCGTCCTCGAGCACAGCGGCCCGCCCCGCGCCGCCGAGCGCGGCCCACCGGGGGGCGGCCTGAACCGCGCTGTGGATCAGGGCGTCCAGCTGGTCGCCCGACCGTACGGTGTGCTCGGCGACCAGCGCCTGGCCGGCGTCTGACGCCGGGACTGCGGCGAGGACCTCGCGTGCCCAGAGACGGTTCGGGGCGAGCGACGGGTCGGTGTCCTGGGTGTTGTGGAATTGATCAGTGCGGAACGTGCCTCGAGGACCGGCTGCGGGGGCGACCGTCCGGTCCTGGTGCCGGTTGGGGAGGGGGACGGCGGTGTCGAGGTCGGCGAGCGATGCGGCGAACCGCTGCCGCTCACGCTCGAAAAGGGCGTCCTCGTCGAGCTTGAGGACGGCACTCATGAAGTTCTCCTGGCTCGCGCCCTCCTCCAGGCGGCGTACGAGGTACGCGATGGCGACGTCGAACTCTGCCGGGTGGACGACCGGCGTGTAGAACAGCAGACTGCCGACCTCGGCGCGGACGACCTCGGCCTGGGCCTGGGCCATGCCGAGCAGCATCTCGACGTCCATCGCGTCGCGGGTGCCGCGGCGGCCGGCGAGCAGCCACGCGAACGCGAGGTCGAACAGGTTGTGCCCGGCCACGCCGACCCGCACGTGGCGTGCGTGCTCCGGCCGCAGCGCGTACTCGAGGACGCGCTTGTAGTTCGTGTCGGTCTCCTGCTTGCTCCCCCAGGTCGCCAGCGGCCAGTCGTGCAGCGCAGCCTCCACGCGCTCCATCGGCAGGTTCGCGCCCTTGACGACGCGGACCTTGATCGGTGCCCCGCCGCGGGCCGTGCGCGCTGCGGCCCACGTCTGCAGCCGGATCATCGCGCCGAGCGCGTCGGGAAGGTAGGCCTGAAGGACGATCCCTGCCTCGAGGTCGAGGAGCTCGGGCCGTGACAGGAGCCGGGTGAAGACCGCCATGGTGAGGTCGAGGTCGCGGTACTCCTCCATGTCGAGGTTCACGAACTTCTTCGGCGACGAGGCGGCAGCCTGGAGGAAGAGCGGCGCGAGCTGGTCGACGATGTCGGACACGGCTTCGTCGAACGCCCAGGCGGCGTGCGGTGCGACCGTCGAGGACACCTTGATCGAGACGTAGTCGACGTCGTCGCGCGCCAGGACTCGGCGCGTGCCGGCGAGGCGGCGCGACGCCTCGCGACGTCCGAGCACCGCCTCGCCGAGCAGGTTGACGTTGAGCCGGATCCCTGGGCGGCGGAGGTGGGCGATCGCGCGTCCCAGCCGACGGTCGCTCGCGTCCACGAGCAGGTGTCCGACCATCGCGCGCAGCGTGCGGCGCACGATCGGGATCACGACGCGGGGAAGGTACGGAGCGACAGTGCCGCCGAGGCGTACGGCGGTGCGAAGGTGCCAGGGCAGGAACCGTGGTGCCTGACGCGAGAGCGCGGCGAAGTTCTGCGCGGCGACCGCCGGGTCCTCGGGACGGATGACGCCGTCGACGAAGCCGGTGGTGAAGGCGAGCCCGGCGGGATCCTCCAGGACGGCACCGAGACGTGCGGCCGCCTTGTCCGGCCGGATCGCCTGGGATGTGGCGTTCCACCGTCGCACCAGGGCGACGGCCTCGTCGGCGATGCCGTCGAGGTCGGTCGTGAGCCCCGTGGCGACGGGAGTGGGGTGCGAGTCGAGATCGGGCACGGGACTACCTCCGGGATCGGCCTTCCTCTCCAGTATCGATCCGGCGGTTGGTAAGGTAAAGCGATGATTCATGACGGATATCCGTAAGCAGTTCTGATTGATAGGAGGCCGCCGTGCTCGAGGTCCGTCGTCTGCGCCTGCTGCGCGAGCTCCAGGTCCGCGGTTCCCTCGCCGAGGTCGCTGCGGCACTCCACCAGTCGCCCTCCTCCGTCTCGCAACAGCTCGCGCTGCTCGAGCGAGAGGTCGGCGTCCCGCTTCTCGCGAAGGCCGGCCGCGGTGTGCGTCTGACGCCGCAGGCCGAGATCCTCGCCGACCACGCCGCAGACGTGCTCGCGCGGCTCGAGCTCGCCGAGTCCGACCTTGCGGCGTCGCTCACCGAGGCAACCGGGTCGGTGCGCCTCGCGGTGTTCCAGTCGGCAGCGCTGGCACTGATGCCGCAGACCCTGTCCGACCTTGCCGCCGCGCATCCTCGGCTGCGCGTGACGATGACCCAGAGCGAGCCGGAGCATGCGCTCCGCGAGACGTGGGCCCGCGGCTTCGACCTCGTGGTCGCCGAGCAGTACCCGGGTCACGCGGCGCCCTGGCACCCCGACCTGGACCGCATCGAGCTCACCTCGGACGAGATCCGGCTGGCCGTCCCATCGACCGGCCCGTACGCCGCCATCGAGACCATCGCCGATGCGGCGGAGGTGCCGTGGGTGATGGAGCCGGGCGGCGTCGCGTCGCGCCACTTCGCCGAGCAGGCCTGCCGTCGTGCCGGATTCGAGCCCGACGTCCGGTTCGAGACTGCCGACCTCCAGGCACAGATCCGCCTGATCGAGTCCGGCAACGCCGTCGCCCTCCTCCCGGACCTGCTCTGGCTCGGACGTCGACCGACGGTCGTGCTGCGCGACCTCGCCGGGGCGCCGCGTCGTACCGTCTTCACGTCCGCCCGCCGGTTCTCGGCCGGCCAGCCCGGTGTCCGCGCGGTGCGCGAGAGCCTCGCTGCGGCGGTGTCCGACGCCGTTGCCGGCACGGCCGCGCGACCGGCGACAATGGGCACGTGACCCAGCCCGTACGCCGCCCCGCCCCGCACCCGTCAGGCGCCCAGCCGCCGTCGCTGCCGAGCGACCAGGTCCCGCGCCACGTCGCGATCGTGATGGACGGCAACGGGCGGTGGGCCAAGGAGCGAGGGCTCCCACGCACGGCGGGCCACGAGGCCGGAGAGTCGTCGCTGTTCGACGTCGTCGAGGGCGGCATCGAGGTCGGCGTGAAATGGATCTCCGCCTACGCGTTCTCCACCGAGAACTGGAAGCGTTCGCCGGATGAGGTGCGCTTCCTCATGGGGTTCAACCGTGACGTCATCCGCCGCCGGCGCGACGAGATGCACGAGCTCGGCGTCCGGGTGCGGTGGGCCGGGCGTCGCCCGCGCCTGTGGCGGAGCGTCATCAAGGAGCTCGAGATCGCCGAGGAGCTCACGAAGGACAACGACGTCCTCACGCTCACGATGTGCGTGAACTACGGCGGTCGGGCGGAGCTCGCCGACGCCGCCGCGGCTCTCGCCCGCGACGTCGCCGACGGCCGGGTGAAGCCGGGCAAGGTCGACGAAGAGCTGTTCACCCGCTACCTCGACGAGCCGGACATGCCCGACGTCGACCTCTTCTGGCGCACGTCGGGGGAGCAGCGGACGAGCAACTTCCTGATCTGGCAGGCGGCGTACGCCGAGATGGTGTTCTCCGACATCGCGTGGCCGGACGTGGACCGCCGCGCCCTGTGGGAGGCGATCGAGGAGTACGCGCGCCGCAACCGCCGCTACGGGTCCGCGTGAGCACGTTCGACCGCCCCTGCCCGTGCGGGTCCGGCACCTCGTACGACGCGTGCTGCGGCCGACTGCACCGCCAGGAGGTGCAGGCGGCCACACCGGAGGAGCTGATGCGCTCGCGGTACGCGGCGTACGCCGTCGGCGACGTCGACCACGTCTTCCGGACCTGGCACCCGCGGACGCGTCCCGCCGAGGTCGAGCCGGTGCCGGACCTCGTGTGGGAACTCCTCGAGATCCTGGACGCGACCGACGACGAGGTCGAGTTCCGGGCGCACTTCCGGACCCCGGCCGGCCCGGGTGCGATGCACGAGCGGAGCCGGTTCGAGCGGCGTGCCGGGCGTTGGTTCTACGTCGACGGCGACGTCACGACACCGTGAGCGGTGCCGGCTGCTGCTGCGTGATGCAGTGGATGCCACCGCCGCGCGCGAACAGCGGGCGGGCGTCTACTCCGACCACCTCACGACCGGGGTACTCCTCGCGCAGCACCGCCGCCGCTTCCGCGTCGTGCGGGTCGTCGAACGCGCACGCGACCACTCCGTCGTTGACCACGAGGTGGTTGACGTACGACCAGTCGACCCAGCCCTCGCCGTCGCGCAGGGTCCGGGGGGCGGGCAGCGCGACCAGTTCCAGGGCGTCGCCGCGGGCGTCGACGGCGTCGGCCAGCGACGTACGGATCTCTTCGGAGACCGCATGGTCCGGATGGGTGGCGTCACGCTGGTCGTGCACGAGCACGCGCCCTGCCGACGGGAACGTCGCGACGATGTCGACGTGCCCGCGGGTCCCGTAGCGCTCGCTGTCACGCGACAGCCCTCGCGGCAGCCAGATCGTGTGGTCCGCTCCGATCGTGCGTGCGAGCTCAATCTCGACGGCCGCCCGTGACCAGCCGGGGTTGCGGTGCGGGTCGCGCTGCACGGTCTCCGTGACGAGGACCGTGCCGGCTCCGTCGACGTGGAAGCCGCCACCCTCGTTGACCATCTGCGAACCGATGCGGGCGACACCCGCCTCCCGCGAGACCACGGCGGCGATCCGCGCGTCGTGGTCCCACCGCGCCCAGTCCTGCTCACCCCACCCGTTGAACACCCAGTCCACGGCGACGACCGTCCCGTCCTCGCGGTGGACGAACGTCGGCCCGATGTCGCGCATCCACGCGTCGTTCAGCGGGGCTTCGACGACGTCGACCGCTACGGACAGCCACCGGCGGGCGTCGCGCACGTCCTCCGGGTCGACGACCATCGTCACGGGCGCGAAGTCGGAGACCGCGTGGGCAACCGCGCTCCACGTCGCGCGGGCCTCCTCCGCCTCCGCTGCCGTGTCGCCGAGCGAGTAGCCGGCGGTCGGGAACGCCATCCACACCCGTTCCTGCGGGGCGGACTCCGCCGGCATCCGGAGCCCGGTCACTCCCCGCCGCCGAACGGGCGCTCTGGGTCGACCGGGCGCGTGAGGGCCGCGTACGTGTCGGGCCGCCGGGTCCGCAGGAACGGGAACAGGGTCAGCCAGTCGCGACGCTGCGCGAGCGCGAGGTCGGTGACCAGCACGGCCTCCTCGTCACGAGGTGCCTCGACGAGCACCCGGCCGTACGGGTCGGACACGAACGAGCTGCCGTAGAAGCGGATCGCCCCCTCGTCGCCGGTCCTGTTGGGGACGACCATGAACGTGCCGGCGGTGATGCCCTGCGCGGTCACGACCGTCCTGAGCAGCGGCTGCGTGTCGAAGTCGGGGTGGTCCGGCTCCGAGCCGATCGCCGTCGGGTAGACGAGCACCTCTGCCCCGCCGAGGGCGTACGCACGGGCGACCTCGGGGAACCACTCGTCCCAGCAGGTCGGCAGGCCGACGCGCAGGCCGTCGAGCGCGGGGACCTCGTGGACGGGGTACGGGTCGGCGGGCGTGCCAGGCCGGAACCACGTGTCCTCGTAGTAGCCGGCGGTCACCGGGATGTGCAGCTTGTCGGTCAGGGCGACGAGCTCGCCGGCGGGGGAGACGAGGATCGCGGTGTTGAGTCCCCGCTTGTCGGTGACGTCGGAGTCACCGGTGCCGCGCGCGCGACGGAAGAGCGACGCGTGCACGTGGACGCCGTACGCCGCAGCGGCCCGCGCAGCGAACGCGAAGGTCGGCCCGTCGTGAAGGTCCTCGGCCTCCGCGTCGGGTTCGTCGCCGGCGCGGACGTCGGCCGGGTAGCGGCTCAGCGTGAGCTCGGGCAGGAAGACGACCCGCGCACCCGCCCCGGCTGCGGTCGCCACGGCGTCGTCGAGGACGGCCACCAGCGCGTCCGCGTCGTCGCGCCAGCGGTGCTGGACGACGCCTATCCGCAAGGTGTCGCGGGTGTCCTGCTCGGGGGCCGACGTGTCGACCCGCGCGAGCGAGGGGAGTGCGGGGGCTGTGACGAGGTGCATCGCGTCCACTCCTCGACTGTGGGTGAGGACCACACCGTATCCCGGCGCGGATAGGCTGAACCTCGTGCGTATCGCAAGGTTCACCACCGATGAGGACCCCCGCTTCGGCATCGTCGGCGAGGCCGACGGAGAGACGGTGATCGCCGCGATCACCGGCGACCCGTTGTACGCCGGCGTCCAGCTGACCGGCGAGAAGATCGCCCTCGACGACGTCCGGCTGCTCGCGCCGGTCCTGCCGCGGAGCAAGGTCGTCGGCATCGGGCGCAACTACGCCGCCCACGCCGCCGAGCTCGGCAACGAGGTCCCGGCCGAGCCGCTGGTCTTCCTCAAGCCCAACACGAGCGTGACCGGGCCGGGCGACCCGATCATCTACCCCGACTTCACCAAGGAGCTGAGCTACGAGGGAGAGCTCGCTGTCGTGATCAGCCGGATCTGCAAGGACGTGCCCGCCGAGTCGGCCGCGCAGGTCATCCACGGCTACACCGTCGCCAACGACGTGACCGCACGCGACCTCCAGAAGTCGGACGGCCAGTGGAGCCGCGCGAAGGGGTCCGACGGATTCTGCCCGCTCGGCCCCTGGATCGAGACCGACCTCGACCCGAGCGACCTGCGCGTGACGACCACCGTCGGAGACCGCGTGGTGCAGGACGGGCGCACCTCCTCCATGGTCGTCGGCGTGCCGGCACTCATCGCGTACGTGTCCAGCTTCATGACGCTGCTCCCGGGCGACGTCATCCTCACCGGCACCCCAGAGGGTGTCGGTCCCATGAACCCTGGTGACGAGGTCAGCGTCACCGTCGAGGGCATCGGAACCCTGACCAACAAGGTGGTTTCAAGTGACTGAGTCCAGCCGCGCTGTCCGCGTGCGCTTCTGCCCGTCCCCGACGGGCAACCTGCACGTCGGCAACGTCCGGACGGCGCTGTTCAACTGGGCGTTCGCCCGCCACCACGGCGGCACGTTCGTCTTCCGCGTCGAGGACACCGACGCCGCGCGCGACTCGGAGGAGTCCTACCAAGGGCTGCTCGACGCGCTGCGCTGGCTCGGGCTCGACTGGGACGAGGGGCCGGAGGTCGGCGGCGACCTCGGCCCGTACCGCCAGTCCGAGCGCATGCCCCTCTACACGGAGGTGGCCGAGAAGCTCGTCGCCGCCGGCTACGCCTACTACGCGTACGACACCCCGGAGGAGCTCGAGCAGCGCCGCGAGGCCGCGCGTGCGGAGGGGCGTTCGAGCGGCTACGACGGCCTGCACCGCGACCTCACCGACGAGCAGCGCGCCGCGTACGAGGCCGAGGGCCGCAAGCCCGTCGTCCGGTTCCGGATGCCCGACGAGGCGATCGTGTTCACCGACCTCGTCCGCGGCGAGGTGACCTTCGAGCCGGAGCACGTCTCCGACTACGTGATCATGCGCGCCAACGGCCAGCCGCTCTACACCCTGACCAACCCTGTCGACGACGCGACGATGGGCATCACGCACGTGCTCCGCGGCGAGGACCTGCTGAGCTCGACGCCTCGCCAGATCCCGCTGCACCGTGCGCTCGTCGAGCTGGGCATCGGCGAGGGTGTCGTCCCCGAGTACGGCCACCTGCCGTTCGTGATGGGGCCGGGCAACCGCAAGCTGTCGAAGCGCGACCCCGGTGGCGGCCTCGCGGACTACCGTGACCGCGGCTTCCTGCCCGAGGGTCTCCTCAACTACCTCGCGCTGCTCGGCTGGTCGATCGGCGGCGACCGCGAGATCTTCTCGCTCCAGGAGATGGCCGAGGCGTTCGACATCGGCCGCGTCAACCCGAACCCCGCGCAGTTCGACCCCAAGAAGTGCGAGGCGGTCAACGCGCACCACATCCGTGACCTCGGGGTCGAGGAGCTGGCGGCGCGGCTGGTCCCGTACCTCGTCGGTGCGGGTCTCCTCGGTGCCGAGCCGTCCGAGGACGACCTCGCCCTGCTCGCCGCCGCGACACCCCTGGTCAGCGAGCGCATCACGGTCCTGAGCGAGGCCGTCGACATGCTGGCGTTCCTGTTCGTGTCGGAGGACGCCTTCACGGTCGACCCCGATGACGGCGCGAAGACGCTGACCGAGGACGGTCTCGCGGTGGTCCGCTCGGCCCGCGACGCGCTCGCTGCGCTCGACTCGTTCGACACGGCGTCGATCGAAGCGGCCCTTCGTGCTGCGCTGGTCGACGGGATGGGCCTCAAGCCACGCAACGCGTTCGGCCCGGTGCGTGTGGCCGTGTCCGGCCGCCGCATCTCGCCGCCGCTGTTCGAGTCGATCGAGCTGCTGGGGAAGGACCGCACTCTGGGTCGCCTGGAGCGCGCACTCACTGCCTGATCCGATTGCCGATCGAGGCGCGAGAGCCGGCCCCGGCGTGAGAATCCTCACGTCGGGGCCGTTCTCGTCCAGGGGTACCCCAGCGAAAGCCCACGTCCCCGAGCGAGCAGACTCGGGGCGGTCCGGTTCCGCTGGGGTACCCCGCCCATCGGGATGCGCGAGGCTCGTCGGGCGCAATCCTTGGCTGACCTGCGACGATGCCGCCTCGGGCACCCCCGGATTTGGGTCGTACGAAGGCGTCCGGTAGTGTTCTTCTCGGTTCGGAGGCCGCAAGGAGCCGGACCAAAGCCATGGGGTATGGGGTAATTGGCAGCCCGTCGGTTTCTGGCACCGTTAGTCTAGGTTCGAGTCCTAGTACCCCAGCGAGAGGGACCTCCGGCACGTCCGGTAGGCTTCTTTCACCACCAGGCCCCGTTGTGTAGCGGCCTAGCACGCCGCCCTCTCAAGGCGGTAGCGCGGGTTCGAATCCCGTCGGGGCTACAACAGGCGCCCGAGTCCACCAGGACTCGGGCGCCTTTGTGTTTCCCGCCGACAGCAGTTCTTGCGCGGCTCGTGCGCCTTCCACGGTGATGTCCGATTTCCGCTAGGAATGCGGGTCGGCGGGAGTCATGCTGGAGCCATGATCGATGACGAGGACCGCTGCTACCGCGCAGTCAGCGCGAAGGATGCCCGGTTCGACGGGGTCTTCTACACCGCCGTGACGAGCACCGGCATCTACTGCCGGCCGTCCTGCCCCGCACGGACGCCGAAGCGTGAGAACGTCCGCTTCTACGCGACCGCGGCCGCCGCTCACGACGCCGGGTTCCGCGCGTGCCGGCGCTGCCGCCCCGATGCCGCGCCGGGGTCGCCCGAGTGGGACATCCGCACGGACACCGTCGGCCGGGCGATGCGGCTGATCCGGGACGGCGTCGTGGAGCGCGACGGCGTGGCCGGTCTCGCCGCTCGGCTCGGCTACACCACGCGTCACGTCCACCGCATGCTGCTCGACGGGGTCGGCGCCGGCCCTCTCGCGATCGCACGGAGCAACCGCGCGCACCACGCCCGCATCCTGCTCGAGACGACGGACGTGCCCGTGACCGACGTCGCGTTCGCCGCTGGGTTCGCGTCGGTCCGTCAGTTCAACGACACTCTGCGCACGGTCTACGACGCCACGCCGTCGACGCTTCGGCAGAAGGCGCGACACCGCACCAGCAAGCCGGCTGCCGACAGGGTCGCCGGCCGCATCAGCCTCCGCCTGGCCGTCCGCGCGCCCTTCGCGTACGAGCCGCTCCTGAGCTTCCTCGCCCTCCGCGCCGTTCCCGGGCTCGAGACGGTGGAGGGTGGCACGTACGCGCGCACGCTGCGGCTGCCGTACGGGTTCGGTGTCGTCGCCCTGACGCCCGCGCACGACCACGTCCGGTGCGAGCTCGAGCTGAGCGACCTGCGCGACACGATGACCGCCGTCGCGCGCTGCCGCAGCCTGCTGGACCTCGACGCGGACCCCGTGGCGATCGATGACGCGCTGGCGGCGGACCCGCTCCTCCGTGACGCCGTCGCTGCGGCACCGGGGCTGCGGGTCCCCGGGCACGTCGACGGGTACGAGCTGGCGATCCGCGCCGTCGTCGGGCAGCAGGTGTCGGTCGCCGGCGCTCGGACCACCCTCGCGCGGATCGTGCACGCGCACGGCACGCCGATCGAGCAGCAAGCGCATCCGCTGGCGGAGGCGTACGCGCTGGAGCGGGTGTTCCCCGAGCCCGATGTGCTGTCATCGGTCGACGCCACGACGCTCGGGATGCCCCGCTCACGTGCGGCCACCGTGCTCGCCGTCGCCGACGCGGTCGCCGTCGGCAAGATCGACATCGGCCCGAGCGCCGATCGTGCCTCGCTGAGGGACCAGCTGCTCGAGCTGCGGGGGATCGGGCCGTGGACCGCCGACTACGTCCTGATGCGTGCTGCGCGCGACCCCGACGTCCTGCTCGCGACCGACCTGGTGATCAGGCGCCGGCTCGACGCGCTCGTGCCCCGCTCCGCCACCGACGACCCCACCGCCCGATGGAGCCCGTGGCGCTCGTACGCCGCGATGCACCTGTGGGCCCTTCCCGCCACGACCGAGAGGCAGTCATGAACGAGACGACCGACCGCTACGCGTACCTCGACTCCCCGATCGGTGGCCTGCGCGTCCACAGCGACGGGGCAGGCATCACCGAGATCGACTTCGACGCGCACGAGGACGGGGGTGAGTCCCACGACGCCGTCCTCGACGCCGCAGTGGCCCAGCTCCGTGAGTACTTCGCCGGCGAGCGGACGACCTTCGACCTCCCGCTCGGTCCGCAGAAGGGTTCGGCGTTCCAGCGCTCGGTCTGGAAGGCGCTGTGCGAGATCCCGTACGGAAAGACCGCCACGTACGGCCAGCTGGCTGCAGAGCTCGAGCTGGGCCCCTTCGGCGCCCGGGCCGTCGGCTCGGCCAACGGGTCCAACCCGATCCCGATCATCGTGCCGTGCCACCGCGTCATCGGCGCGAACGGGACGCTCACGGGCTATGCGGGTGGGCTGGAGCGCAAGCAGGCGCTGCTCGACCTCGAGCAGGGCCCTGGCCTCTTCTGACCCGTCGTCTACTCGCCGTTGCGCCGCAGCGACTGCGAGAGCCGCTCGGCAGCGGCCACCACGGCCGGGGCGTGCATCCGTCCTGGCTGGCGGGTGAGCCGCTCGAGCGGCCCGGAGACGGACACGGCGGCGATCACCTTGCCCGAGGGGGAGCGGACGCTCGCCGAGACCGAACCGATGCCGGTCTCGCGCTCACCGACGCTCTGCGCCCAGCCGCGACGGCGCACCTGCGAGAGCGCCGCAGCGGTGAACGCGGCGTTCTGGAGGCCTCGGTTCATCCGCTCCGGATCCTCCCACGCAAGCAGGATCTGGGCGGCCGACCCGGCCCGCATCGTCAGCTGGCTGCCGACCGGGACGGTGTCGCGCAGGCCGGTCGGACGCTCGGCCGCGGCGACGCAGATCCGGTAGTCGCCCTGGCGCCGGAAAAGCTGGGCCGACTCGCCGGTGATGTCGCGCAGCCGCGCCAGCACAGGGCCGGCGGCGGCGAGGAGACGATCCTCGCCGGCTGCTGCGGACAGCTCGGCAAGACGTGGTCCGAGGACGAAACGGCCCTGCATGTCTCGCGCGACGAGCCGGTGGTGCTCGAGAGCGACCGCCAGCCGGTGGGCCGTCGGGCGGGCCAGGCCGGTGCTCGAGACGAGGCCGGCGAGCGTGGCTGGACCGGCTTCGAGGGCCGACAAGACCAGTGCGGCTTTATCAAGCACGCCGACTCCGCTAGAGTTGTCCATGCCTTGATATTGCCGTCTCGCATTGTGAAATGCAAGCACTGTGAAATGCAGGCGAAGAGGCCGAGCGGGAGATCGCTCGTCGAGACCGGTCCGACGACGGACCACGTGGAAGAGGAGAGAGCAATGGGCAAGACCCTTGCGCAGAAGGTGTGGGACGAGCATGTCGTACGGCGTGCCGACGGAGAGCCGGACCTGCTCTTCATCGACCTCCACCTCATCCACGAGGTGACCAGCCCGCAGGCCTTCGACGGGCTGCGCCTCGCCGGCCGTCAGGTGCGCCGTCCCGACCTGACGCTGGCCACCGAGGACCACAACATCCCGACGACCGACCTCGACAAGCCGATCGCCGACCCGGTCTCGCGGACGCAGGTCGAGACCCTGCGTCGCAACTGCGAGGAGTTCGGCGTCCGCCTGCACCCCATGGGTGACATCGAGCAGGGCATCGTGCACGTCGTCGGACCGCAGCTCGGTCTGACCCAGCCGGGTACGACCGTGGTGTGCGGCGACTCGCACACGGCGACGCACGGCGCGTTCGGCGCCCTCGCCTTCGGCATCGGGACGAGCGAGGTCGAGCACGTCCTCGCGACGCAGACGCTGCCGCAGGCCAAGCCGAGGACGATGGCCGTGGAGGTCGTCGGCGAGCTGCCCGACGGCGCCTCCGCCAAGGACCTGGTGCTGGCCCTGATCACGCAGGAGACCACCGGCGGCGGCCAGGGCTACATCGTCGAGTACCGCGGCGAGGCGATCCGCCGGCTCTCGATGGAAGCGCGGATGACCGTCTGCAACATGTCGATCGAGTGGGGCGCGAAGGCCGGCATGATCGCGCCGGACGAGACCACGTTCGCCTTCCTCCAAGGCCGCCCGCACGCACCCCAGGGTGCCGACTGGGACGCCGCCGTCGCGCACTGGCGGACGCTGGTGACCGACGACGACGCGGAGTTCGACAAGGTCGTGACCCTGGACGCGTCCGCAGTGACGCCGTTCGTCACCTGGGGCACCAACCCGGGGCAGGGAGCGCCGTTGTCGGCTACCGTCCCCTCGCCGGAGGACTTCGACGACCCGAGCGAGCGCGTCGCGGCCGAGCGGGCCCTCGACTACATGGGCCTGACCGCCGGCATGCCGCTGCGCGACATCACCGTCGACACCGTCTTCGTCGGCTCGTGCACCAACGGTCGCATGGAGGACCTGCGGACCGCCGCGAAGATCGTCGAGGGCCGCAAGGTCGCCGACTCGACCCGCATGCTGGTGGTGCCCGGGTCGGTCCGCGTCCGGCTGGAGGCCGAGCAGGAAGGCCTCGACGTCATCTTCAAGGAGGCCGGCGCGGAGTGGCGCGGTGCCGGGTGCTCGATGTGCCTCGGCATGAACCCTGACCAGCTCACGCCCGGCGAGCGCAGCGCGTCGACGTCGAACCGCAACTTCGAGGGGCGCCAGGGCAAGGGCGGACGCACCCACCTGGTCTCGCCGGAGGTGGCCGCTGCGACGGCGATCCTCGGACACCTCGCCTCACCTGCCGACCTCGTCAACGCCTGACCCCGTACCGGACGGAAACGCTCATGGAGAAGTTCAGCACGCACACCGGAGTCGCTGCACCGCTGCGTCGCAGCAACGTCGACACCGATCAGATCATCCCCGCCGAGTACCTCAAGCGCGTCACGCGCACGGGCTTCGAGGACGGCCTCTTCGCCGGGTGGCGCAAGGACCCGGCGTTCGTCCTCAACCAGCCGGCGTACGCGCAGGCGACGGTGCTCCTCGCCGGTCCCGACTTCGGCACGGGGTCGTCGCGCGAGCACGCTGTGTGGGCACTCCAGAACTACGGCTTCGCCGTCGTCGTCTCGCCGCGCTTCGGTGACATCTTCCGAGGCAACTCGGGCAAGGCCGGCCTGCTCGCCGCACAGGTCGACGAGAAGACGGTGAACGCTCTGTGGGAGCTCGTCGAGGAGAAGCCCGGCACCGAGGTGACCGTCGATCTGGTCGCGCGCACCGTCAGCGCCGGCGAGGGTCTCGAGCGGGTCGAGGACTCGTTCGACATCGACGACTACACGCGGTGGCGCCTGCTCGAAGGACTCGACGACATCGGCCTCACGTTGTCGCACTCCGACGCGATCAGCGCGTACGAGGCGACACGACCGTCGTTCAAGCCCGCAACGTTGTGACGTCGCACGCTGTCGGTCGTACGCGCTGACAGCCGCTTCGACCCCGAACCGACCGAAGCCCGGAAACCACGTAGCCATGGTGGTTTCCGGGCTTCGTCGTTCTCGCGCGCGGGTGTGCTCACGCCGACGCGGAGGTGATTCGCCGCGCAGACGCGTGCGCGCATGACACAACACGTTCAGACATTTGCCTCTACGGTGATTGAGACGGACAAGTCGATTGCTTACCGTCAAACACGAAGAACCAGACCGTTCACGGAGGAAGCCGTTGAACAAGAGCGAGTTCGTCGAAGCACTCGCGGTCTCCTTCGGGGGAAATCGCGCGCAGGCTCGTCGCGCACTCGACGCTGTGATCACGACGCTCACGCTCCACCTCTCGCGAGGAGACCGTGTCGTGCTCAGTGGGTTCGGAGTGTTCCAACAATCGATCCGCACCGGCCGACAGGTCCGGAACCCGCGGACGGGGGAGATCCACGTGATCGCGGATCGGACCATCCCGAAGTTCAAACCCGGAGGGGAGCTGAAGAACGTGGTGGCAGGTGTGACGGCGAAGAAGTCGCCGGCGAAGAAGACGGCAGCCAAGAAGGCGACCGCCAAGAAGACGACCGCAGCCAAGAAGACGGCAGCCAAGAAGACGGCAGCCAAGAAGGCGACCGCCAAGAAGACGACCGCGGCCAAGAAGGCAACTGCGAAGAAGGCGACCGCCAAGAAGGCGACCGCCAAGAAGACGACCGCGGCCAAGAAAGCAACTGCGAAGAAGGCGACGGCGAAGAAGTCGGTGGCCAAGAAGGCACCTGCGAAGAAGGCGACCGCCAAGAAGACGACCGCGGCGAAGAAGGCCACGGCCAAGAAGGCCACCGCCAAGAAGACAGCCGCGAAGAAGGCGACTGCGAAGAAGGCGACTGCGAAGAAGGCGACCGCGAAGAAGGCGACCGCCAAGAAGACGACCGCGGCGAAGAAGGCCACGGCGAAGAAGGCCACCGCCAAGAAGGCACCGGCCAAAAAGGCGACCGCCAAGAAGACGGTCGCCAAGAAGGCCACCGCGAAGAAGACGACGGCCAGGAAGGCGACTGCCGGCGTGTGATCGGAACGGACGCGGCCCCGGTCTGACCGGGGCCGTTCCCGTGCCCGGATGCCTAGTGGATCCGCAGCGCGCGCACGGCGGGTTCCGTCGCGTCGCTCAGCTCGACGATCACCCGCTGCCCGGGCCGCAGGTGGCGTACGGGCGAAGCCGCAACCGCCTCGGCGTCGTAGGGGAGCGTCACGCCGTCGTCCAGCACGAGCGTGCCGCCGCTCTCGGCGTCGAACGACGCGATCGTTGCCTGCATGCGGCTTACGGTACCGCGCGTCGCGCGACGATCGAGGCGGTGCGGGCGCCCAGCGCGGTGCCGAGCTCCTCGAGATGGGCCGGCACGTCGACGTCGCGACGCAGGGTCGCAGGAGCATCGAGCAGCGCGGCACCCTGGGCGCGGTGCGCTGCCAGCGAACCCTCCCCGAAGCGTGGCGCCAGCGCGCCGATCTCGGTCGCGGTCAGCAGGGTCGTGCCGGTCCCGTCCGCGTCGGCGACGACACCCAGGCGGTGCTGCACGGCGGCGGCGAGCACGTCGTTGAGGTCGTCGGGTCGCAGGCCCGGGAGGTCCGCGGTCAGGACTGCGACGTACGCGGTGATGCGTGTCGCCGCCTCGATCCCGGTCAGGAGCGCACCGTCGAGACCCGTACCGTCGTCGGGAACGATGTGCACGCCTGCAGAGCCGCCCTCACGTGGTGCGTCGAGCGCCGCGGCGAGCTTACGGTCGGACGAGACGACGACGACGTCGCCGACCTCCGCGGAAGAGACGACGGCCTCGATCGTGTCGAGCGCCATGGCCAGAGCGAGGCGAGGTCGGTCCGTGCCGAACGCGCCGAGCCGGGACTTGCCCACGGCCGTCTCCTTGACCGGGACCACGATCGTCCAACGCGCTGCCACGCCTCGATCTTGCCTCACGAAGCACAGCACACGAGCCGGCACCCACCCCTGATGAACTAGGCTCGTGCGGATGAGGACCCCTGCTGCCCCCGCCTCGGACCGCGATCCCGGCATGGTGCTCAGGTCGATCGTCACGCTGCTGCGTGCACCGGTCACAGCGATGGTCCGCCGCGAGTGGTCCGGGGCCGAGCACCTGCCTCGCGACGAGGGCTTCGTGGTGGCCGCCAATCACATCTCGCACTCGGACCCCGTGATGCTCGCGCACTTCCTGTACGACAACGGCGTGCCGCCACGCTATCTCGCGAAGGCGGCGATCCTCGACCTCCCGTTGGCCGGCAAGATCCTGCGCGCGACCGGACAGATCCCGGTCTACCGCGGCACGGCGAACGCCGCCGACGCGTACGCCGCCGCCAAGCAGGCCGTCCTCGACGGTGAAGGCGTCATCTTCTATCCCGAGGGCACCATCACGCGTGACCCCGACGAGTGGCCGATGTCGGGCAAGACCGGTGTGGCGCGGGTGTCTCTCGAGACAGGGTGCCCCGTCATCCCTGTGGCGCAGTGGGGACCCAACCTCTTCCTCGAGCCGTACGGCTACCGGCCGCGCGTCGTGCCCCGCCAGACGATGCACATCTCGGCAGGTCCTCCCGTCGACCTCGACGACCTGCGCGGCCGTGAGATCACAGCCGGTATCCTCACCGAGGCCACGGACCGGATCATGGATGCCGTGACCGAGCAGCTCGCCCTGGTGCGCGGTGTCAGTGCACCGTCGCACCGGATGTCCCGCGACGACCCGCGGGTCAAGGAGCGTCCCCACCCACGACGCCAGTCGGCCACGAAGGAGTAGTACGCATGGCGAAGACCGCTGTCCTCGGTGCAGGATCCTGGGGGACCGCCTTCTCGATGGTCCTGGCAGACGCGGGCAACGACGTCCACCTCTGGGGTCGTCGCAAGGAGGTCTGCGACGCGATCAACCAGACCCGCGAGAACCCTGACTACCTGCCGGGCATCCTCCTTCCGGAGACGATCAAGGCGAGCCACGACCCGGCCTTCGTCCTCGCGGACGCGGAGTTCGTGGTCCTCGCGGTCCCGTCGCAGCAGCTGCGCGCCAACCTCCGCGAGTGGGCGCGCCACATCCCCGCCGATGCGGTGGTGGTCAGCCTGATGAAGGGTGTCGAGCTCGGCACGCACCTGCGGATGAGCGAGGTGATCGCCGAGCTCACCGGTGCGGGCCCCGAGCGCATCGCCGTCGTCACCGGCCCCAACCTCGCCCGCGAGATCGCTCAGCGCGAGCCCGCCGCCGCGGTGGTCGCGTGCGTCGACGAGAGCGTGGCGCAGCGCCTCCAGAGCTGGTGCCACACACCGGCGTTCCGCCCGTACACGAACACCGACGTCGTCGGCTGCGAGCTGGCCGGGACGACCAAGAACGTGATCGCGCTCGCCGTCGGTGTCGCCGACGGTCTGGGCTTCGGTGACAACGCCAAGGCGTCGGTCATCACGCGCGGCCTCGCCGAGACCGCGCGGCTCGGTCTCGCCATGGGGGCCGACCCGATGACCATGATGGGGCTCGCGGGCATGGGTGATCTCGTCGCCACGTGCAGCTCCCCGCTGTCGCGCAACCGCACCTTCGGCGAGAAGCTCGGACGCGGCATGACCGTGGACGAGATCGTCGCCTCGACCCGCCAGGTCGCCGAGGGCGTGAAGTCGAGCGACTCCGTCTCCGAGCTCGCTCGCCTGCACGGTGTGGACATGCCGATCGTGGAGCAGGTCGCCGCGCTGATCCGTGGCGAGGCCACTCCCAAGGAGCTCGTCACCATGCTGGTCGCGCGCAGCCCGAAGCCGGAGATCCGCTAGCGCCTCAGGCCTGGGCCAGGGAGGCTTCGACGTCCGCCCAGAGATCGTCGTACCCCTCGATGCCGACCGACATCCGGATCAACGCCTCGGGGATCGACTCGGGCTCGCCGGCCCACCGCCGGCGGCGTTCCCAGGTCGACTCCACGCCACCGAGGCTGGTCGTGCAGACGACGAGCCGGCTCGAGGTGGCGACCCGGTGGGCTGCGGCTGCACCGCCGGACGGTTCGAAGGTCACGATCGTCCCGAAGCCGGGGTACCCGACCTGGTCGACGGCAGGGTGCGCCCGCAGCGCGTCCACGAGCCGACGTGCGTTGGCCTGCGCCCGCTCGAACCGGACCGCGAGGGTCCGCAGCCCGCGGGTCGCGAGGTAGGCCTCGAGAGATCCGGGTACGGCGCCGTGCATCCGCCGGTACGACTCGAGCACCCCGTACGTCGCGTCGTCGGCGACCACCACGACACCGGCCAGCGCGTCGCTGTGGCCGGCGAGGAGCTTCGTGGCGGAGTGGACGACGACGTCAGCGCCCAGGGCGAGCGGCTGCTGCACGAGCGGTGTCGCGAAGGTGTTGTCGACGACGACGAGCGCTCCGCGGGTGCGTGCCGCGGCGGCGACCTCGGCGATGTCGACGACCTCGAGCGCCGGGTTGGTCGGTGACTCGATCCACACCATCGCGGCGCCCTCCGCTGCGTCCACGAGGGCATCGGGCTGGGTCACGTCTACCGCCCGGACCGAGATGCGCCCGCGCCGCTCCGCCTCGGTGAGCAGACCCAGCGTGCCGTTGTAGGAGTGCCGGGCCACGACGACCGCGCCGCCGTCGGGGACGAGCGACAGCGCCGCGCTCGCGGCGGCCATCCCCGAGGAGTACATCACCGCGCGCCCGCCCTCGAGCGCGCCGACCGCGTCCTCGAAGGCCGCCCAGGTCGGGTTGCCGAACCGGCCGTACTCGAGCTCGCCACCCGCGACGAACGTGCTGGCGGGCGTGATCGGAACGCTCAGGGGTGCATCCGGCCGTCGCTCAGGACGGCCGGCTGCGACGACGAGGGTTTCGGCGGAGAGGGTACGTGAGCGAGCCATGCCGACCATTGTCGCGGCTCACGGTAGGGTCGCCCCGATGAGTGCCATGCCTACTGACCCGACCGTGAGCCCGGCCACACCAGGCAGGGTCTGCGTCCTGCTGGTCTTCGGCGGACGATCGAGCGAGCATGCCGTGTCGTGCATGACTGCGCGCGAGGTCCTTGCCGTGATCGACCGGGACCGTTACGACGTCGTCGCCGTCGGCATCACCCGCGACGGGCGGTGGGTGCTCCACGAGGGCGAGCTGGCAACGGACGTCGACGGGCTGCCCCAGGTCGACCCGGGAGGCACCCCGGTCGCGCTCGCCGGAGACAGGGTCCTCGCCTTGGGCGACGACGGGAGCAGCCGCCCGCTCGCCTCGGTGGACGTCGCTTTCCCGCTGCTGCACGGCCCGTGGGGCGAGGACGGCACGCTCCAGGGCCTCTTCGAGATGGCCGGCGTGCGCTACGTCGGCTCGGGAGTCCTCGCGAGCGCGGTCGCCATGGACAAGGCCGTCGCGAAGCAGCTGTTCGCGGCTGCTGCGCTCCCGCAGCTCCCGTACGCGGTGGTGACCGCCGCCGAGTGGAAGAGCGACCCCGCGGCCGTGCGCGAGACCGTGGCCTCGATGCACTACCCGGTGTTCGTGAAGCCGGCCCGCGCAGGCTCCAGCATGGGTGGGACCCTCGTCGCCGACGAGCACGCGCTCGCCGCAGCGATCGCCCTCGCGCAGGAGCACGACCCCAAGGTGATCGTCGAGTCCGCCGTCGAGGCCCGCGAGGTCGAGTGCGGGGTTCTGCAGGACCCCGACGGCTCGCTCCGCGTGAGCACGCCCGGTGAGATCGCCGTCGACCACGGCGCCGGGCACGAGTTCTACGACTTCAGTGCCAAGTACGTGGACGGCACCTCCAAGAACCTGATCCCAGCACCGATCGAGGACACCCTCGTCGACCGGGTACGCGACAAGGCAGCGCGCGCGTTCCTCGCGCTGGGCTGCGAGGGCATCGCCCGAGTGGACTTCTTCCTCCTCGACGGCACGTTCTTCATCAACGAGGTCAACACCATGCCCGGCTTCACCCCGTACTCGATGTATCCGCAGGTGTGGGAGGCGAGCGGGCTCGGCTACGCCGACCTCGTCGAACGCCTCATCGCGCACGCCCTGGCGCGCCCGACCGGTCTGCGCTGACTCAGACGCAGGGCTTCACGACGGGGTCGTGCTCATCGATCGCCGCCGCGAGGTCGGTGAGCGCGTCCGCGGGTGGGTCGTACCGACGGGGGACGCTCACCTCGACGTACGCCGTCCGTCCGATCGTCGTGAACACGTAGTGGTCGTCGTCCTCCTGCGTGAACCACCCGACCCCGTCGACCATGTCGCAGCGCGAGGTCGACTCGAGCGCGGCTGGACGCTCGACGCCGCAGCGCATCACGATCGCCGGGCTGCCCCACGCCCGTCCGGCGTCGGCAGGCGCCACACGGACGGCATCCTGACCCGACACGCTCCCGGGAGCGTCCTCGAGCAGGTCCGAGCACAACGAGGCGACATCGGTCGCGGGCTCGGGCGGGTCGACGGCGACGGTGTCGGCGCAGCCCGCGAGCGCGACGAGAAGACCGATCGCGCAGGCCGTACGGGTGGTGCGGATCAGAGGTGGACGACCGGGCACGTGAGGGTCCGGGTGATGCCGTCGATGCGCTGGATCTGCGCCACGACCATCTCGCCGAGCTCGTCGACGTGCTTGGCCTCCGCCCGCACGATGACGTCGTACGGACCGGTGACGTCCTCGGCGAGCGTCACACCGCTCACCTCAGCGATGGCGGTAGCGACGTCGGCAGCCTTGCCGACCTCGGTCTGGACCAGGATGTAGGCCTGCACCACCATCTTGCGTTCCTCCATGCTCGTCGGTCACCGCCTCGGACACGCTACAGGATCATGTCGTCCGTGTGACAGCGCAGCGGCGAGGCGTCACCGGGAACGTGCCTCTCCCGGTGTCAGGATGAGCCCATGGACACGACATCTCCCGGAGCCGGCGACCGCCGTACGCTCGGCGAGCTCGGTGAGTTCGGGCTCATCGCCCAGGTCGCTCGCGAACCCCGTACGGACAGGGTGCAGATCGGGCCCGGGGACGACTGCGCGTACGTGCGGGTGGCGACCGGCTCCGTCCTGGTCTCGACCGACCTCCTCGTCGAGGGACGGCACTTCCGGCGGGACTGGGCGGAGGCGTACGACGTGGGGCGTCGCGCCGCTGCCGCGAACCTCGCCGACGTCATGGCGATGGGCGGAGTCGCCACGGCACTGACCGTCGGCTTCGCCGCGCCGGCCGACCTGGACGTCCAGTGGGCGGAGGACCTGACCCGCGGCATCGTCGACGAGGCGGCTCTGGTGGGCGCGGAGGTGGTCGGCGGAGACGTCACGGCGGCCGACGCGGTGACGATCGCGATCACGGTGCTGGGAGAGTCAGACCAGGCGCCCGTCCTACGCTCGGGTGCTCGGCCGGGGGACGTCGTCGCGCTCGCCGGCCGCGTCGGGTGGGCCGGAGCGGGCCTGCACGTCCTCGCGCGAGGCTTCCGGTCACCGCGGGTGCTCGTGGACGCGTTCCGACGCCCTGAGCCGCCGTACGCCGAGGGACCCCGCGCGGCCGTCCACGGCGCCACCGCCATGATCGACGTGAGCGACGGGCTGCTCGCCGACCTCGGCCACGTGGCCGAGTCGAGCGGGGTCGCGATCGCGCTGGACGGCGCTGCCTTCGAGGTGGCGGACCCGATCGCCGACGTGGCTGCGGCCACGAACGTCGATGCGCTGAGCTTCCTTCTCACCGGGGGCGACGACCACACCCTCGCGGCGACGTTCCCGGCCGCCGTCGGTGCACCCGACGGCTGGCGGGTCGTCGGCACGGTGTCCGACGGCGACGGTGTCACCGTCGACGGTGTGCCGTGGGAAGGGCCAGGAGGCCACGAGCACTACCGCTGAGCCGGGCGACTGCTACAGGTCCCGTCGCCGCCACGCACCGGGTGCTTCCCCGACCTGTCGCTTGAACGCCCGGTTGAACGCCGACTCCGACTGGTACCCGACGGCGGTCGCGGCCTGCGCGACGCTGAGCGAGCCGCCCTGGAGCAGGCGGGCGGCGAGCTGCAGGCGCCAGCGCGCGAGATAGGTCATCGGCGGCACGCCGACGTACGAGGTGAAGCGTTCCGCCAGGGACGAGCGCGAGATGCCGATCTCCCGCGCGAGCTGCTCGAGCGTCCACGGTTCTGCGAACCGGCCGTGCATGAGCCGCAGCGCCGAGCCGACCTCGCGGTCGCGCAGGCCTGCCACCCAGTTCCGCGTCTGTGGTGGCAGCCCCTCGAGATGGGAGCGGAGCGCCTCGAGGAACATCAGCTCCGAGAGCTTGGCCAGCATCGCTTCCTGCCCGGCGTCGTGCTCGTCGCTCGCCGCGACGGCGGCGTCGAGCAGGCTGGTCATCCATCCCCAGCTGCGGCCGGACACGGGGGCGTGGACCATCCGTGGCAGGGACTCCAGCAACGGGTTGAACGGCCGCTTGTCGCAGGCGAGGTAGCCGCACACGATCCGGCACCGCTCGGCTGAGCTGTCGCCGTTGATGTCGATGACGAACGGCAGGGCCTCGCTCACGGGGCGGTAGTACTGCGACAGGTTCGGCTGTCCGCGCATCCCCGGCGCTGACGACAGGATGTTGGCCTCACCCGACGAGAAGATCACCATCTCGCCGGCTCGCAGCAGCTCGGCGGGCTCGGGCTCGTCGACGGCCTCGACCCAGCACGAGCCGGAGGTCAGCACGTGGAACGCGATCAGGTGCTCGGAGTCAGCGGCGACCTTCGCGGCGATGACGTCGGTGGGCGGGCTCTGGGCGACGAAGGGCGATCGTGCCTCGATGTCGAAGTAGACCGCCCCGGTCAGACGCACGGCGAGCAGGACGTCGGAGAGAACGTCCACGGCACACCTCCCGGACGCTCGGGCAGAAGTCCTGGACGGACGGCGACGATCGAGCACCCACCCGGATGGACGGGCACGACCTTCGGGGTCCTGGGCATTCCGGCACGGCTGCGCGGCTCCCTAGCGTCGAGAACACATTGTCCCACCAACGGAGAGCTACGAGGAGCACATCATGTCCACACTCGAGACCACACCCGACGCCGTCGCCGAAGATCTGCGCCAGAGCGTGCGCGGACCACTGGTCGGGCCTTCCGACCCGGAGTACGACGAGGCACGCAAGGTGTACAACGGAGCCGTCGACCGGCGCCCCGCCGCCATCGTCCGCGTCGCCGACGTCGCCGACGTGATCAGCTGCGTCGACTTCGCCCGTCGGCACCAGATCCCGCTGGCGGTCCGCGGCGGCGGTCACCACGGCGCCGGCTTCGGCGTCTGGGACGGCGCCGTCGTGATCGACTTCGCCGACCGGCGCTCGACCGACGTCGATCCCGTAGCCGGCACGGTGCGGGCCGACGCCGGGTGCACCTGGGGCGACGTGGACCACGCGACCGGTGCGTTCGGTCTCGCGACGCCTTCGGGCTTCGTCTCCACGACCGGTGTCGCGGGACTCACGCTGGGCGGCGGCACGGGATACCTGAGCCGGCACTACGGACTCACGGTCGACAACCTGGTCGCGGCCGACGTGGTCCTGGCCGACGGCACGTTCGTCACCGCCGACGAGACGAGCCACCCGGACCTCTTCTGGGCGCTGCGCGGCGGGGGCGGCAACTTCGGCGTGGTCACGTCGTTCACCTTCAGGTGTCACCCGGTCGGGGAGGGAGGGGAGATCGTCGGCGGTCCCGTGCTCTACGACATGGCCGACGCCGCCGAGGTGTTCCGGTGGTACCGGGACGTGCTCCCGGCTCTGCCCGACGACCTCAACGGCTGGATCGGCGTCCTGGAGGTGCCGGCGGCGGCCCCGTTCCCCGAGGAGCTGTGGCGCCGCAAGGTCTGCGGCATCGTGTGGTGCTACTCCGGTCCGCGCGAGCGTGCCGACGAGGTGCTGGCACCCGTCCGCGACTTCGGATCGCCGTTGCTGACCGGGCTCCAGCCGATGCCGTACTCGGTCCTGCAGTCGGCGTTCGACGGGCTCCTCGCTCCCGGCCTCCAGTGGTATTGGAAGGCCGACTTCTACGAGGAGATCACCGACGAGGCGATCGTGCTCCACCAGCGGTACGGCGAGACCATCCCGACTCCGCTGTCGACGATGCACCTGTACCCGATCAGCGGTGCAGCGGCCCGCGTGCCGGAGGACGCGACCGCCTTCGCCTACCGCCGGGGCGGGTGGAACGGGGTGATCGCGGGCATCGACCCGGATCCCGCGAACCTCGAGCGGGTCACCGAGTGGGCGCGGGACTACTGGGAGGGCCTGCACCCCACCTCGGCCGGTGGTGGCTACGTCAACATGATGATGGCCGAGGGGGAGGAGCGTGTTCGGGCCGCCTACCGCGGGAACTACCAGCGCCTCACCGAGATCAAACGGCGCTACGACCCGTACAACCTCTTCCGGATCAACCAGAACATCGCGCCGGCGTGACGGCAGCGACCGGGTCCGAGCGATGCAGATCAGCATGCCCGTCGTCGCGGGAGCCCTGTCGACCACCATCTTCGCGATCAGCACGCTGCCGATGCTCGTGAAGGCCGGTCGATCGAAGGACCTGAGCTCGTACAGCCTGGGGAACCTCGGGCTGAGCAACGTCGGGAACGCGGTGCACTCGGTCTACGTGTTCAGCCTTCCGGCGGGTCCCGTCTGGGTGCTCCACGCGTTCTACGTCGCGGTGGCGATGCTGATGCTCGGCTGGTACGTACGGTACGAACGGTGCCGAGGGCCGGACGACGAGAACGCCAAAGAGGCGGGCGGCACCCTAGGGTGCTGCCCGCCTCGGCGTACGAGGGACCTCGGTGCCACCGCGTCAGCGGCGACGGACCAGGGGTCCGGTCAGCGGCTGACCTTGCCGGCCTTGAGGCACGAGGTGCAGACGTTCATGCGCTTGGGCGTCGCGCCGACCTTCGCACGGACCCGCTGGATGTTGGGGTCGAAACGACGGCGCGTGCGCTTACGCGACCACGGCTTGTTGTTGCCGAAACCCGGCTTCTTGCCGCACACGTCGCAGACTGCAGCCACAGCGAACACTCCCGAATTGAAATCGAAGGGGGATTACCAAAAGTCAAGATTATCTGATGAGGCCAGGCCGAATCCAATCGGCCTCGTCGCTCACGATCGGAGCGTGCCCAGGGATAGTCTCTCAGATCATGACAACACGCCTGTCCCCGGACTCCTTCGCCGCCTGGTCACGGGCGTGCACCGAGGCCTTGGGTGAGGCCCGAGCCGAGATCGACTCGCTCAACGTCTTCCCCGTCCCCGACGGAGACACCGGGACCAACGTCTACGTGACCTTCGAGGCCGCAAGCCAGGCGATGGCGGCCCTCGAGCCGGGCGCATCGTTGTCCGCGCTGGTCCGGGCGTACGTCGACGGCGCCCTTCTCGGAGCGCGCGGCAACTCGGGCGTCATCATGGCCCAGCTCCTGCGTGCGTCGCTGCCTGCGCTGGCCGAGTACGAGGGCGGCACGGCGGGTCCTGCTGCGGTCGCCGACGCCATGACGGCGGCTGCTGCTGCCGCGTACGCCGCAGTCGGACACCCGGTCGAGGGGACGATCCTCACCGTCGCGTGCCGCGCCGCCGAGGCCGCCCAGGAGGCCGTCGCCGCCGGTGCGGGGATCGACGCGATGATCGGGGCCGCCGCCGCTGCGGCGCGCGAGGCGCTGCGGCGCACCCCCGAGCAGCTCGAGCGGCTCGCCAGGTCGGGCGTGGTCGATGCCGGAGGACGGGCACTCGTCGTCGTGCTCGACACCACCGACCACCTCCTGACGGGCCGGTTCGTCCCCGACCCGGCCCCAGCGTCCGCCGTCGTCCGTCCGCTGATCGACGACGCGGCTGATCACGCGCTGGACCCCGAGGGTCCGGCGTACGAGGTCATGTACCTGCTCGACGCGCCCGACGACGCGATCGGCCGGCTCCGCACGCGGCTCGACGCCCTGGGTGACTGCCTCGTCGTGATCGGCGGCGGCCGCCTCTGGAACGTCCACGTGCACGTGGACGACGTCGGAGCCGCGATCGAGGCCGGGATGGAGGCTGGTCGTCCGTACCGGATCGCCGTCACCCACTTCGCCGAGCAGGGTGGTGCGCGTGCGAGCACGGACGGCACGCGGGCCGTGGTGGCGATCGCAGCCGGACCCGGGCTCGCCTCCCTGTTCAGCGACGCCGGCGCGGTGGTGGTGTCCACGACGGCCGGCGCCGACGTCGCCGTGAGCACGGTGCTCGACACGATCCTCGCCTGCGGTGCCGACGACGTCGTCGTGCTCCCCAACAGCCGCGACTTCCGTACGGTCTGCGATGCGGCTGCCACGCAGGCTCGTGAGGCCGGCGTCCACGCGACCGTGATCCCGTCGTGGACGCAGGTGCAGGGACTCTCGGCGATCGCGGTCCACGACCCGGGTCAGGCGTTCGACGACGACGTGGTCGCGATGACGAGCGCCGCGCGCGGGACCCAGCACGGCGCCATCACGGTCGCCACCGAGACGGGCATGACCATGGCGGGGCCGTGCCTGGTCGGCGACGTGCTCGGCGTGGTCGATGCCGAGTTCTCGATGATCGGCGACGAGCAGGCCGAGGTGGCGCGCAAGGTGCTCGACCGGCTGATGTCGGGCAGCGCCGAGCTCGTCACCCTCGTCACCGGCGCCGGACTCGAGGACGACGTGGTCCCACGGCTGGAGCGTTGGCTGAAGGCTCGCCGTCCCGACGTCGAGCTGGTCGTCTACGACGGGGGCCAGGAGCGCTACCCGCTGCTGGTGGCGGTCGAGTAGTGGGCGTCTCGCCGCAGACCAGGCTGGGGTCGGTCGTCGGCGCCAAGACGGCAGCCGCGTTCGACCGCAGCTTCGGCATCCTCACGGTCGACGACCTGCTGCGCCACTACCCGCGCCGCTACGCCGAGCGCGGATCTCTCACGGACCTCTCCGCGCTCCAGGTCGACGAGCACGTGACCGTGCTCGCACGGGTCGTGCACGCGAAGGACTACCCGTTCCGTCCCAAGGGCGGCGGGCGAGCCGGCGGCAAGAACGTGCGCACCGAGGTCGTCGTCACCGACGGGACCGGCGAGCTCGTGCTGACCTTCTTCCGTCAGCCGTGGATCGCCCAACGGCTGCGGCCCGGGACCCTCGGCATGTTCGCCGGCAAGGTCAACGCCTTCCGGGGCCGCAAGCAGCTGCTGCACCCCGAGGTGCGGCCCGCGGCGGACGAGGAGGAGGCCCGTGGGCAGGCCGAGCAGTACGCAGGCTCGATCGTGCCGATCTATCCCGCGACGCAGGCCGTGTCGTCGTGGACGGTCGAGAAGACCGTCGCGTTCGCACTGGACTCGCTCGACGAGATCGACGACCCTCTCCCCGAACCCGTACGCAGGCGGCGCGGCCTGGTCGACCTGCGGACCGCCTTCGAGCAGATCCACCGCCCCCGCGAGGCCGAGGACCACTGGCGGGCGAGGCACCGGCTCAAGTTCGAGGAGGCCTTCGTCCTCCAGACGACCCTGGCCGTACGCCGCCACGCCGTGGTCGCCGCGGGAGCGACGCCGCGGCCGCACGTGGCCGACGGGCTCCGGGACCGGTTCGAGACGCAGCTCCCGTTCTCGCTGACCGCGGGGCAGCAGGAGGTCGTTGCGCAGATCGGGGCCGACCTCGTCCGCAACCAGCCGATGCAGCGCCTGCTGCAGGGTGAGGTCGGGTCCGGCAAGACCGTCGTCGCCCTCCTCGCGATGCTCCAGGTCGTCGACACCGGGGGACAGGCGGTTCTTCTCGCGCCGACCGAGGTGCTCGCCCAGCAGCACTACCGCTCGATGGTCGAGATGCTCGGCCCGCTCGCGCAGGCGGGGATGCTCGGCAGCGCCGAGACGGCGACGCGGGTGCGCCTCCTCACCGGGTCGATGGGGCAGAAGGCGCGCCGCGAGGCGCTGCTCGACGCCGCGTCGGGCGAGGCCGGCATCCTCGTCGGCACGCACGCGCTGCTCGAGGACCGGGTCCAGCTGGCCGAGCTCGGACTGGTGGTCGTCGACGAGCAGCACCGGTTCGGCGTCGAGCAGCGTGCCGCGCTCACCGACAAGGGCGTGGACGCGCCGCACCTGCTCGTGATGACCGCGACGCCGATCCCACGGACCGTGGCGATGACCGTCTTCGGCGATCTCGACACCTCGACGCTGACCGAGCTGCCGCGTGGCCGTCAGCCCATCCAGTCCACGGTCGTCCCCGCCGCGGAGAAGCCCGGGTGGGTCGACCGGACGTGGGAGCGCCTCCGCGAGGAGGTCGGCAAGGGCCGCCAGGCGTACGTCGTGTGTCCGCGGATCGGCGACGACGACGGCAACCGCTCCGAGGACGGTGCCGAGCTCGAGCCGGACGAGGAGGGGACGAACCGACCGCTGACGTCCGTCCTCGCCCTGCACGAGCTGCTGCGCGACGGTCCGTTGGCGGGGCTGCGGACCGCGGTCCTCCACGGCCGCCTGCCACCTGAGGAGAAGGACGCCGTGATGCGTGCCTTCTCCGCCGGCGGCGTCGACGTCCTGGTAGCCACGACGGTGATCGAGGTCGGTGTCGACGTCCCGAACGCGACGGCGATGGTGATCATGGACGCGGACCGCTTCGGTGTCTCCCAGCTGCACCAGCTGCGCGGCCGTGTCGGACGCGGCGCTCACGCCGGGCTGTGCCTGCTGGTCACCGGTGCCGAGGAGGGCAGTCTCGCCAGAGAGCGGTTGGACGCCGTTGCGGAGACCGGCGACGGGTTCGCCCTGTCGCGCCTCGACGTCGAGCTGCGACGGGAGGGCGACGTCCTCGGCGCGCGCCAGTCCGGTGTGCGGTCGAGCCTGCGGCTGCTCTCGGTCGTGCGTGACGAGCAGGTCATCGTCGACGCGCGCGAGGACGCCGCCGAGGTCGTCGCCGGTGACCCTGGGCTCACCGGCGTGCCCGCACTCGCCGCCGCCGTACGCGCGCTCGAGGACAGCACGCAGGCCGACTACCTGGAGAAGACGTGACGCGGATCATCTCGGGCCGGCTCGGCGGACGCCGCCTGGCCACGCCTTCCGGGTCGGGCACCCGCCCGACCTCGGACCGCGTCCGCGAGGCGCTGTTCTCGGCGTTGGAGTCGAGGATGGGCGGCCTCGACGGCACGCGGGTCCTCGACCTGTACGCCGGGTCCGGCGCTCTCGGTCTGGAGGCGATCTCGCGCGGTGCCGTCCACGCCACGCTGGTCGAGGCAGACCGGCGCACGGCGGGACTGATCCGACGCAACGCCGTCGACCTCGGGGTCCAGGACGCTGCGACGGTCCTCGCGGAGAAGGTCCGCACCTTCACCAGCAGACCGCCGGCCGAGCCGTACGACGTGATCATCGCCGACCCTCCGTACGACCTATCGGGTGCCGACCTCGACCTCGTCCTCCGCGCCGTCACCACCGCGGAGTGGCTCGCGAGGGACGGACTCGTCGTCGTCGAGCGGTCGACGCGCGGACCGGCACTGGTGTGGCCGGAGACGGTCGAGGCGGTCGCGCACCGGACGTACGGCGAGACGGCGCTTTGGTACGGTCAGCCGCATGACTAGGGCCGCCTGCCCGGGGTCGTTCGATCCCGTGACGCTCGGGCACGTCGACATCATCTCCCGCACCTCTCACCTCTTCGACGAGGTCGTGGTCGCGGTCGGTGTGAACGACTCGAAGCGTGTGATGTTCAACACCGCCGAACGCGTGGCCCTCCTGGAGGAGGTCCTCGGCGACCTGCCGAACGTCCGGGTGCTGACGTTCTCCGGACTCCTGGTCGACTTCTGCACCGAGCACGACGTGTCGGCGGTCGTGAAGGGTCTGCGCGCCGTCTCCGACTTCGACTACGAGCTCCAGATGGCCCAGATGAACTCGACGCTCGCGCGCGTCGACACTCTCTTCATGCCGACCAGCCCGGAGTTCTCGTTCCTCGCGTCGAGCCTGGTCAAGGAGGTCGCGCGGCACGGCGGAGACGTCTCCGGGCACGTCCCGGCCGTCGTCCTGGAGGCCCTGAAGCGCAAGCTCGCCGCCGAGTGACGCCTCGGTTCGCGTCGGTGTGGGTCCGTTCGGTATCCTGGTCCTTGGCCTGCACACGGGCCAAACCCCGCTATGCCTGAAGGAGTACGCGTGAGCACGCTCGACTCCCGGGCGCCGTACGTTCTCGACACCCGTGAGATCGCACGACGACCCGGAACGCAGCGTGAGCTCGACGTCTCCGAGAAGGCGCCGGCGGGGATGCGTGTCGACATGCTCGGCGTGCCCGAAGGAAGTGACGTCGCTCTCGAGCTCCGGCTCGAGTCGGTCATGGAAGGAATCCTCGTCACGGGGACCGCTTCGGTGCACACCTCCGGTGAGTGCGTACGCTGCCTGAAGGACATCGACGGTGAGCTGACCGTCGACCTGCAGGAGCTGTACGTCTACGACGACGAGGACGAGGACGACGACATCTCCCGGCTCGAGGGTGACCTGGTCGACCTCGAGCCTGTCCTGCGGGACGCGGTGGTGCTCGCACTTCCGCACAACCCGTTGTGTGTTCCGGACTGCCCGGGACTGTGCCCCGAGTGCGGGGTGCGGCTCGCGGACGACCCAGAGCACACACACGGCGACGCCGTCGATCCCCGTTGGTCGGCGCTCAGCCAGATGTTGGAAGGCAACGACCGCCCCGTGGGCGGTTCGGAAGAGACCGGACGCGCGTCCGGCCCAGACGAGGAGTAGAAGTGGCAGTCCCGAAGCGCAAGATGTCGCGCAGCAACACCCGCCACCGTCGTTCGCAGTGGAAGGCCACCGCGCCGCAGCTCGTCACGTGCGCCAACCCGGCGTGCCGTGCCAAGCACCTGCCGCACCGTGCCTGCCCGGACTGCGGCCAGTACGGCCCCCGCGGCGAGCAGCGCCAGGTCATCTGAGCTGCCGGCCCGTGTCCGACGTCGTCGACGGCGCTGACGCGGCCTCGAACGCCGAGCTCCTCGAGCAGCTCGGCGTCCCCGGCCTCGAGCCGGGGCTGCTGACCCAGGCGCTGACCCACCGTTCGTTCGCCTACGAGAACGGTGGGCTTCCCAACAACGAGCGGCTCGAGTTCCTCGGCGACGCCGTGCTCGGCCTGGTCGTCACAGACACGCTCTACAACGCGCACCCCGACCTTCCCGAAGGCCGCCTCGCCAAGCTGCGGGCAGCGGTCGTGAACGCGCGCGCCCTCGCGGACGTGGCGCGCGAGCTGGGTCTGGGCGTGTACCTGCGTCTGGGCAGGGGTGAGGAGGCGACCGGCGGGCGCAACAAGTCGTCGATCCTCTCCGACACCGTCGAGGCGCTGATCGGCGCGATCTACCTCCAAGACGGCTTCCCGGGTGCTGCCGACGTCGTGCACCGGTTGTTCGACCCGGTGATGGCCAGGGCTGCTGAGCTCGGTGCCGGTCTCGACTGGAAGACCAGCCTCCAGGAGCTCTCGTCCGATCGCGGACTGGGCGTCCCCGAGTACCGCCTCTCCGAGGAGGGCCCGGACCACGACAAGACCTTCACCGCCCACGTCCGTGTCGGCGGTGAGGTGTACGGCGAAGGCGTCGGGCACTCCAAGAAGGAGGCCGAGCAGCAGGTCGCCGAGACCGCGTGGCGCGCCATCAAGGCGTCCGCCGACGCGTTGGACCGTGAGGACGGCACCGTCGTCCCCGCAGCCGAGGTGATCCAGGCCGTCGAGCGTGCCGCCGGGTCGTCCGCCGAGTCCTGACGGTTCGCCGCCCCGATGCCCGAGCTCCCCGAGGTCGAGGTCGTCCGCCGCGGCCTGCAGGACCATGTCGCCGGTCGACGGATCGAGCGCGTCGAGGTGCTCCATCCGCGTCCGGTACGCCGCCACCTCCCCGGGCCCGAGGACTTCGCCCTCCGGCTGACCGGTGACCGGCTGCTCGACCCTGCGCGGCGCGGCAAGTACCTCTGGCTCCCGCTGGAGTCGGGCGACGCGATCCTCGCGCACCTCGGGATGAGCGGGCAGTTCCTCGTCCAGCCGCAGGACGCGCCGCACGAACGCCACCTGCGCGTCGTCCTCGACCTCGAGGGTGGGGCGCAGCTGCGCTTCGTCGACCAGCGGATGTTCGGCGGCCTCACGATCAGTGCTGACGCGGCGGCGCCGCCGACGGAGATCGCCCACATCGCGCGCGACCCGCTCGACCCTGCCTTCGACGACGCCGCGTTCGTCGAGCGCCTCCGCCGCCGGCGTACGGGGATCAAGCGTGCGCTGCTCGACCAGACGCTCGTCTCGGGGATCGGCAACATCTACGCCGACGAGGCGCTGTGGCGCGCCCGCCTGCACTTCGCCCGCCCGACGGACACGATGCGCCGTGCCGAGGCGCAGCGCGTCATCGATGCCGCGCGCGAGGTGATGACCGCGGCGCTCGCCCAGGGAGGCACGTCGTTCGACGCGCTCTACGTCGCGGTGAACGGCGAGAGCGGCTACTTCTCGCGGTCGCTGGAGGTGTACGGGCAGGCGGGGGAGCCGTGCTCGCGGTGCGGCACCGTGATCCGGCGCGACCCGTTCATGAACCGTTCCTCGTACACGTGTCCCCGCTGTCAGCCCCGTCCGCGCAACGCGCGGTGGTGAGGCCGACAGCGGGGAGCACGTCACGTCACCTCATCGGATCGGTGCCGCCAGCGGCAGCGAGCGATCGACGAGGTCCTTGACCGCGGAGCCGCACGTGGCGACGTCCGTGTCGTCCGTGCAGTAGTGCGACGCCGTGTGCGACCCCGTCGCGAGGTCCTTCGCCCACGTCGTGGCGAAGTCCCGCAGGCGAGCGGTCTGCGTCGAGCTCGGGCTGCAGAGGGCACCGGCGACGCCGATGAAGTCGGTGTTCTCGCCCTCGCTGTCGATGTGACAGCTGCCCCCGGTCGGCGTGCCCAGGACGAACTTGGACCACACGAGCTGGATGCCCGCGAAGCCCGTGTTCAGGTCGTTGAGCGCACCGAACGAGTTGTTGAAGAGGTTGATGACGCTCGGACGCGCAGCGACGGTGAGGACGGGACGGGTGCCGCCGGCCGAGATCGCAGAGACGGCGCTGGAGAAGCCCTCCGCGGCGACCGGGTCGAACAGGACAGCGCCCTTGAGGTTGGCGTACCCGCGGGTGGCGAGCTGCTGACCGACGAGGGCTGCGAACTGTCCGCCGGCCGAGTGTCCGCCGACGAGGTAGTTCCCCGGGAGCGGCTTGCTGTTCGGCGGGACCACCGTCCGGTCGGCGAGGGCGTTGCCGAAGATCGTGGCGAGTCCCGGGTTGCCGGCCGTCATGTCCTCGTCGAGGCAGACGACCATCAGGCCCTTCTCGGCGATGGCCTTGCTGGTGCCGCGAAGGTGCTTGCAGCTGCGGCTGAAGCCGTGCTCGACGAGCATCAGCGCGCTGGCGGTGCCGTTGGGGAGGTACCAGTCGGCAGCGTACGACGTCCCGCCGATGGTGACCGGCGAGCTGACGCAGGTGGTGGACGACGACGAGTAGCCGGAGCAGCTGGTTGCTGCGGTGGCCGGTGCGGGTGCGGCGACGAGCGCGGTGGCGACGACGGCGACGGTGCCGGCGATCGATGCGAGGAGTCGCGGCAGGCGCCGCGAGGGGATGTTGGTCACGAGTGCTCCTGAGTCGTGTGGCAGATGGCACGTACTCCGGACCAGTGGCGTCCCCGAGATTAATCATTGCTAACGCAATCTGGAACGGCGTTCCGCAGCCTAGGGGTGCTGGTGACCGAGCGCAACAGGTGGCGCGCGCTCGCTAGGCTCAGGACGTGACCGAGCCAGTCCCGCCCACCGCTCCGTACGACGCGTACGACCCCGCGGCGCGGGCGAGGGTCGTCGCCGAGCCACCCAAGCGCGCGACCCGGACCGCGTTCGAGCGCGACCGAGCCCGCATCCTGCACTCGTCCGCGCTGCGACGCCTCGCCGCGAAGACCCAGGTCGTGGGTCCCGGCACCGACGACTTCGTCCGCAACCGGCTCACCCACTCCCTCGAGGTCGCGCAGGTCGCACGCGAGCTCGGCAAGTCCCTCGGCTGCGATCCCGACGTCGTCGACTCCGCGGCGCTCGCGCACGACCTCGGCCACCCGCCGTTCGGCCACAACGGCGAGCGGGCGCTCGACGAGGCTGCGTCGTCGTGCGGCGGGTTCGAGGGCAACGCGCAGACGCTCCGGCTGCTGACACGCTTGGAGGCCAAGACGTTCGACGAGGACGGACGCACGGTCGGACTCAACCTGACACGTGCCACGCTCGACGCCTGCACGAAGTACCCGTGGACCCGTGACGCCGCGCCCGTCCCGGAAGGCGCCCACGGCGACGGGTCGCCGCGGCTCGTCCGCAAGTTCGGCGTGTACGACGACGACCTGCCGATCTTCACGTGGGTGCGCGACGGTGCCCCTGGGGCTCGCCGTTGCGTCGAGGCCCAGGTGATGGACCTGTCCGACGACATCGCCTACTGCGTCCACGACGTCGAGGACGGCGTGGTGTCCGGTGTCATCGACCTGCGGAGCGTGCGCGAGGACTTCGCCGCGATCTGCGCGACGGTGCGCGAGTGGTACGTGCGCGACGCCGACGACGACTCCCTCGAGGCGGCGTACGCGCGCCTCGTCGCCGCGCCGGAGTGGCCGTCTGCTCCCTACGACGGCAGCCGGCGCTCGCAAGCCTCGCTCAAGGGCCTGACGAGCGCGTTGGTCGGGCGGTTCGTCGCAGCCGCGCACGACGCGACTCTGGCGGCGTACGGCCCTCGGCCGTTCGTCCGGTACGAGGCCGACCTCGTCGTCCCCGACGGCACCCGCGACGAGATCGCGCTGCTCAAGGCCGTCGCGGCCCACTACGTCATGCGGGCCGACGACCGCGTCGCGCTGCTGGCCGAGCAGCGCGCCCTCCTGCGTGGGCTCGTCGACGCCCTGGTGGCCAAGGGACCTGATCTGCTGGAGCCGCCGTTCGCCGCGGACGCGCGGGCTGCAGACAGCGACGAGGCCCGGCTGCGGGTCGTGGCCGACCAGGTCGCGTCGCTCACGGACGAGTCGGCACGGGCCTGGGGGCGCCAGCTGCTCTGAGCCGCCGTGTGCAGAGCGCGGCGCGTCTCGCGGGGCACCGTAGACTGCCCAGCGTGGCAGGCCGGATCCGCGAGGACGACATCGCAGCGGTGCGGGAGCGCGCGCGGATCGACGAGGTCGTCGAGCAGTACGTGACGCTCCGCAACGCGGGTGGGGGCTCCCGCAAGGGGCTGTGCCCGTTCCACGACGAGAAGTCGCCGTCGTTCAACGTCACACCGGCGCGCGGCATGTACTACTGCTTCGGGTGCGGCGAAGGCGGTGACGTCTTCACCTTCCTCCAGAAGATCGACCAGATCAGCTTCTCCGAGGCGGTCGAGCGTCTCGCCGCGAAGTACGCGATCACGCTGAACTACGTCGACGGACCCGCCGGTCCCCAGCGCGACTTCGCCCAGCGCGGGAGGCTCGTGTCGGCGAACGCCGCTGCGGCGGAGTTCTACCTCGACCAGCTCGCCACGGACCGGGTCGCCGTCACCGGTCGCCAGTTCCTCTCCGACCGCGGGTTCGGCCGCGACGCCGCCGAGAAGTTCGGCGTCGGCTTCGCGCCACGAGACGGCGAGGCGCTGTTCCGACACCTCAAGGGCCGTGGATTCGCCGAGGACGACCTGGTGGCCGCAGGCCTGGTCGCCCGCAACAGCCGCGGAGCGTACGACCGGTTCCGTGGCCGCCTGCTCTGGCCGATCCGCGACGCCTCCGGCGACGTCGTCGGCTTCGGCGCGCGGCGGCTGTTCGACGACGACCGAATCGAGGCCAAGTACCTCAACACCCCGGAGACGCCGCTCTACAAGAAGAGTCAGGTCCTCTACGGAGTCGATCTCGCGCGCAAGGCGATCTCCCAGTCCAGCCAGGCGGTCATCGTCGAGGGCTACACCGACGTGATGGCCTGCCACGAGTCCGGCGTCAGCACGGCGGTCGCCACCTGCGGCACGGCCTTCGGTGAGGACCACGGCCGGATCCTGCGGCGCCTGCTGCTCGACCACGAGGCCATGCGCGGCGAGGTCATCTTCACGTTCGACGGTGACGAGGCCGGCCAGAAGGCCGCGATGCGTGCGTTCGAGGGCGACGCGCAGTTCGTCGCCCAGACCTACGTCGCCGTCCAGCCCGACGGGCTCGACCCGTGCGACCTGCGGCTCCAGCAGGGCGACGCCGCCGTGCGCGAGCTCGTCGGCACGCGCATCCCGCTCTACCGCTTCGTGCTCAAGAACGTGGTCGCGCGGTACGACCTCGACCACGCCGACCAGCGTGTCGACGCGCTGCGTGCTGCGGTGGAGCTCGTGTCGTCCGTGCGTGACCAGGGCAAGGTCGAGCAGTTCGTGCGCGAGATCGCGAGCACGGTGGGCGTCGAGCTGGACGAGGTCAAGCGCGAGCTCGCCGCCGCGCGCCGGCGTCCGTCGCCACCGCCTAGGAACGCATCACGACCGTCGCGCACCGATGCTGTGACGACGGAGGTGCCGCCGCCGGACACACCGGCTGCCGAGCCCGTCCCGAGCCTCGGTGATGCTCGGTTCACCGACGAGCGGGAGCTGCTCAAGGTGCTCGTCCAGCAGCCGCACCTCGTGGCGCCGCACGCGGACGACCTCGACACCGACGACTTCACGCACCCGTACGCCGCGGCCGTGTGGGACGCCGCGACCGAGATCGGGCTGCCGGCGAAGCCCGACGAGGCCTGGGCCACCGGTGTCCGAGACCGGCTCGGTGACCCGCAGCTCCAGCGGGTGCTCGCGCAGCTCTCGGTCGACCCGCTCCGCGTGACCGGAGTGCCCACCAGCACGCTGGTCGGCGCACTCGTGGCGCGCGTCCAGGAGCTGACGATCCTGCGACGCATCGCCGAGGTCAAGTCCAAGCTCCAGCGGACGGACCCGGTCGAGGCAGCGACCGACTACAACCGCATGTTCGGCGACCTGCTCGCCCTCGAGCAGCAGCGGCGTCAGCTGCGCGAGAAGGCGATCGGCGGATCGCTCGCCTGACGCTCGATCGCGGGACGCGGTCGTCCACGTCGAGAGGCGACGGCGGCTTTCCCACAGGACGCGTCGGTCGTGCTGCACGCAGGTCGGCGCGATCCCGAGACTGGCCGCATGCTCGCTCAGACCGGCCCCGACCTCCTCCCGTCCACCGCGCCGCTGCTCTCCCTCGACGAAGAGCGTGCCCTTGCCACGACGTACGCCGAGGGGCGGCATGCCGCCGCCCAGCTCGCCGACGGTGGCGGCAGCGGTCCGGCTGCCGTCGTCGTGCTGCGCAGAGCGATCGAGCAGGGGGACGCCGCTCGCGCCTGCCTGATCCTGGCCCACGTCCGGCTCGTCACGTCGATCGCCAGGCACTACCGGGGGAGGGGGGTGGCGGAGGCTGATCTCGTCCAGGAGGGGATCGTCGGCCTGATCACCGCGGTCGACCGGTTCGATGCGAGCCACGGGGTGAGGTTGTCGAGCTACGCCGTCGCTTTCGTCCGCCGTCACGTCGCAGACGAGGTGAGCAGCCGGCGTACGGTGCGCCTTCCACCCAAGGCGGAGCGCGACGCCGTCGCGTGCCGTGAGGCGGCGGACACGCTCCAGCGCGCCACCGGACGGCACCCCTCGGCGGCGGAGATCGCGCAGCGGGTCGGCCTGACGGTGACGCTGGTCGAGCGTCTCCGTGCCGCCGACGCCTCGCCCCTGTCGCTCGCGGCAGCGGCTGCGCACGTCGATGTCGACGCTCAGTCCCCGCCGCGTGACTTCTGCAGCGGCGACTGCACGACCACGACCGTCCGCGATGCCGTCGCCACGCTCCCGTCGGACGAGCGTGACGTCGTCGAGCGCCGGTTCGGGCTGGACGGCGCGGGCAGTCGCGCTGCTCACGTCGTCGCCGACGAGCTCGGCCGGACCACCGCCTGGGTACGGCGCACGGAGCGACGTGCGCTGCGGTGGCTGCGAAGTCATCCGGCCGTGCTCGGCCTGCAGGCCGATGGCCGATGATGGACGCATGGGTCCTTCTCTGCCTCGCCAGGTCCGTCGCGACATCGCCCGCGAGTACGGCGAGCGGGTCCTCGCCTCGCAGCGCGACACCCAGGGCCGCTGGCAGGTGGGCACCGACGCGGCACTCCACCTCGACACCGGTGACGAACGTACGCGGCACGTCCCGTGGGAGACCGTCGAGACCCTGACGTGGGACGCCGACGCCTCGACGATCTCCGTGATGGTCGCCGACGGGCTGGAGGTCGTACGCACGGTCCTGGCGTTCGACGGTCCGGGGAGGCTGGTCGACCTCGCTCGCGAACGGGTCGACGCGAGCTTCGTCGCCCGCGCTCACGAGAAGGTCGAGGGTGGGCGGGGGACCGTCACGGTCGTCGCGCGGAGATCTCCGACCCGCACCGGTCCTGTCTCCTTCTCGTACGTGCTCGACCGTGGGCTGTCGTCAGACGATCCAGCGGTCCGCGAGGCGACCGCAAAGGCGCTTGCCATGGTCCGAGCAGACCTCGGTCTCGACGAGGCGCTGAGCTGACACCCCGGTTTGGGCAGCGAGGGTCCGGCTTGCTAGGCTAGCGACCGCGCCTTCGAGGCGGTCCCCTGTAGCTCAATTGGCAGAGCAGCCGGCTGTTAACCGGCAGGTTACTGGTTCGAGTCCAGTCGGGGGAGCAAGAAACAGCGGCCTGACCTGCGGAGACGTGCCTCCGCGAGTCGGGCCGCTCTCTCGTTCTCGTCAGTCCTCCGGGAATCCGAGCGAGAACACCTCGAACGACGTCGCGTAGCGCACGCCCATGCGTGAGCCGGTCGGCTCAGCCATGGTCGCGAGGAAGGCAGCCGGGTCGAAGTCCACCCAGCCGAGTCCGTCCAGGTAGGCCTCGTGGGCTCGCAGCGACTCGACGCCCGCGTCGAAGGTGTCGGTGATGTCGACGGCGTGCCGGGCGTCCGGCGAGCCGCTGACCCAGACCGCTCGCACGCCGCCCCACGGCTCGAGACCGGGTTCCGGAAAGACCCATCGGTTCCCCGCGTCGCGCACTGCGTCGAGGGTCGCCCTGCCGACCGCGATGTGGTCGGCCTGATTGAGGATGCCGTTCGGGAAGTACTGGTGGAAGTTGCCGGTGATCACGACGTCAGGGCGATGGACGCGGACCTCGCGGGCGATGGCCTGCCGCAGAGGAAGGCCGTACTCGAGGACGCCGTCGGCGAAGCCGAGGAAGTCGACCGTGTCGACGCCCACGACGCGAGCGGACTCGATCTCCTCGGCGGTCCGGACGGTGCGCGTCGTCTCGGGGTCCATGCCGTCGATGCCCGCCTCGCCGCTGGTGACCATGCAGTAGACCAGCCGTTTGCCCTGGTTCGTCCACCGCGCGACCGCGGCGGCGGCGCCGAACTCCATGTCGTCCGGGTGGGCGACGACGGCGAGGGCCGTCTCCCAGTCCTCGGCGAGGGGCGTCAGGGGCGGCGGCATCTCGGACTGCGCGGCGGTCATCTCGCGATCGTAGGCCGGATACTGCCTGGTTGTCGTGCGCGATGCCGCACTAGGCTGGCTCCGCCAGGGGCGGTAGCTCAGCCGGTCAGAGCAGCGGACTCATAATCCGTCAGGTCGTGGGTTCGAGCCCCACCCGCCCCACCCGGTCTGTGACGAAGTTCACGCAAGCGCTTGCGTAAGCGCTTTCGTCCGTCGTACGTTGAGCGGACTTCCCGTCACTCAAGGAGTCCTTGTGGAACGACGCCGTTTCCTCCAGACCGCCGCTGCCGCCGCCGCTGTCGCAGGCACCACCGCCGTCCCCGGCGGCATCGCCGAGGCCGTGCCGGCCCACCGCCCGCGACCTCGGCCTCCCCACATCACCTGGACGATCTTCTCCCGCCACCTCCAGTGGCTCACGACGCAGGCCTACGCCCACGAGCACCCGTACGAGACCGGCGTGCTCATCGGCGAGAAGGCCGCGGAGCTGGGCTACACGGCCGTCAACCTCACCGTCCGACGGACGGGTCACGTCGACCCGAGCCTCGTCGACGTCCGCACCCACCTGCCGTCCATGCTCGACGGGGTGCGCAGCACCGGAACGACGTGCTCCTTCATCACCACCGACATCGTCGACCACGAGACCCCGGTCGCCGAGCGCGAGGGGCAGCCGGTCCGTGCCGACGACATCCTCCGGGTCGCCCGCGACCAGGGGATCGACCTCTACCGCTGGGGCGGGTTCGCCTATCAGGTGCAGTCGGGTCCGGACGCGACCGACCCGCAGCCCTTCGGTGACGAGGTGCTCGCGCAGCTCGACGCCTTCCGCCGGCGGGTCCGTGGACTGGCTCGGCTCAACCGCCGCTACGGCACCACCGCCGCGTACCACACCCACACGACCAACGGCACGAACGCACGCTCGGTGTGGGACCTCATGCACATCCTGCGCGACTACGACCCCGACGAGCTCGCGATCAACTTCGACATCGGCCACATGACCAACGAGGGCACGCTCACCGCCTGGCGCACGAACGTCCGCTACGCGATGTCGCACATCAAGAGCGTCGGGCTCAAGGACACGCTCGTCGAACGAACCCCGACGGGCACGGTGCGATCGGTGTGGAAGCCTGCCGGCACCGGCATGGTGCAGTGGCGCGAGTTCTTCCAGCTGCTTCTCGAAGGCGGGTTCTCCGGCCCCGGAGAGACCCACTACGAGTACGACGTCGTCGGGCTCAACGGCCAGACCGCCGTGCTCAACACCACGTTCTGGGCGGACCATGCACAGTTCGCGTCGGGCAACCTGACTCCCGCGTTCATGACCGAGGAGCTGAAGAAGGATCTCGTCACCTATCGGGCGCAGGCCGCCGCAGCCGGCTGGAGGGCCGACCAGCTGACCTGACGCGGTCGCTCCTCGTGACATGCTGAGCACCAGTAGACCGACGATGCCACGGAGGACGTCGAATGACGATGCCGCAGGACCCGTTCGACGCGCCGCCGGGGACCGCGGTCGTCTATGCGGTCTCCGGAGCCAGCACAAGCATCGCGGAGGCGATGGCCGAGGTCGCCCACCGTCTGCAGGAGATCGCGGCGGGCGAGGGCGGTGCTCCGATACTCGCCGTCAGCCACCAGGTGACCGTGGTCAGCGCCGGCGATGACGAGGCCGGCATGAAGGTCGCCTTCACGGGAAAGTCCCGGTCGCGCGAGTATGTCGTCTCGGCGATGGCGACGATCGGCGTCTGACGCCGGGCCGACCCCCGTTCAGGCGATCGGGCCCGGCTCCAGGTCTCGGAGAGCGGCTGCGATCTCGACGTCGCCGCCGACGACCTCGAACGTGGTCCGCACGGTGCTCGGCTGCGCCAGTGTCTCGGCGATGACGGCTGCGACGTCCGCCCGCGGGACGGATCCACGCCCGACGTCGTCGCCCAGCGTGACCCTGCCTGTCGCCGGGTCGTTCGTGAGCGCGCCAGGCCGCACGATTGTCCAGTCGAGGCCGCTCTCGCGCACCGCGTCGTCCGCTGCGCCCTTCGCCGCCAGGTAGACCTCGAACACGTCGTCGCTGTTCGCGTCACCACGACCGGCGCCCATCGAGGACACCATGACGTACCGGTACGCCCCGGCGAGCTGGGCCCCGGCTGCGAGCAGGATGGCGCCGTCCCGGTCGACGGTCAGCTTGCGTGCGGCCCCCGATCCTGGACCCGCTCCGGCAGCGAACACCGCCGCGTCGCAGCCTGAGAGGGTCTCCGCGACCTGGGTGGCGCTCGCCGACTCGAGGTCGAGCACGACGGGCACGGCGCCGGTCGCGCGGACGTCGTCAGCGTGCTCCGGCCGACGGATCAGGCTCACCACCTCGTGTCCGTCTGCGGTGAGCTGGGACGAGAGGAGCAGGGCGATCTTGCCGTGTCCTCCTGCGATGGCGACCTTCACGAGATCGATCTCCTTCGGTGGGCTTCTTTCACGATCCTTCCACGTCGATCGCCTCGAGCCACACCAACCGTGGTGCGGAGAGCCGCTGATGTTGCACAATGGGAGCAGTGCCTGCGTTCGAGGACGTTGGGGAAGGCGGATCTCGATCCAGGAGGCACTATGAGCAACGCCACCCGGGGCGTCCTGTACGTCCACTCCGCACCGTCGGCGCTCTGCCCCCACGTCGAGTGGGCGGTCGCCGGCGTGCTTGGTGTGCCCGCATCACTGCCGTGGACCCCCCAGCCGGCTGAGCCCGGCACCTACCGTGCCGAGGTCGCGTGGCAGGGGACGGTGGGCCTGGGTGCCACGCTGGCCTCTGCGGTCCGAGGCTGGGACCGGCTCCGCTTCGAGGTGACGGAGGAGCCCAGTGCGCGCTCCGAGGGGGCGCGCTACTCGTCGACACCCTCGCTCGGGATCTTCCACGCGAGCATCGGCGTCAACGGGGACATCATGGTCCCCGAGGACCGCCTCAAGGCGGCGATGGCGAAGGCGGCACTCGGGGGTGCGGTCCTCGAGGACGAGATCGCGCTGCTGCTCGGGCGTCCGTGGGACGACGAGCTCGAGGCGTTCCGGTACGCCGGCGACGGGGCTCCTGTGCGCTGGCTGAACCAGGTGGGTTGAGGTGCGTCCTCAACCGACCGGCATCAGCTGATCTCGACGGTTGCGACCGGCGACGAGAAGCCTTCGCCCACCGCGCGGAAGTCCCACCTGCCGGTGCGCCCCGTGACGATCCAGGTCGAGAACTTGCCGCCCTTGCGCGTCTGGGTGGTCACAGGGAAGTCGCTCCAGCCGCCGGTCTCGTCCTTGCGCTGGATCTGCAGCGTGGCACCGGCGCCGAGCCCGGGCGCGCGGCCGGTGAACTCGATGCGGTCGCCGGCGTTCACGCTGGCCTGGGCCGCCGTGAACGCGGCAGCCTTCTGCTTGGGGCTCGCCGGCGGTGGCGTGGTCGTGGTCGGTGCTGTGGTCGGATCGCCGGTGGCAGGCTCGTCCTCGGCGTCGGTCGTCGGCGCGCTGGTCGCGGGGCTCGGCACCGCCTCCGGGTCGAATCCGAGCGACCGCATCGCCGAGGCGCCTGCGAAGCCCATCAGGAGGCCGATGGCGGCACCGGCCACCACGAGACCGAGCACGATCTTGACCGCGAGGCGGTTGCGCGCGCCGTCAGCGGTCTCTTTGCTCAGGTCCAGCAAGGCCCCTCCTCGGTGGTCGGCCTCCATCATGACAAATGACCCCTGACGGGACAGATGTGCGGGGGGCAGAGCGCCGGGTGGGCGGCGGGTGCCGAGATCGCGGCACCGGCCTCGCGCGCGGGAGGGGTGCGCCGGCCGCTCCCAGCTGGGAGCGGCCGACGCACTCGCAAGGGCGACCCCCGAACGCCCCTGCGAGGGCTGTGCTCAGCGCGCGGTTCGTCGCGATCGGCTTCCGACGGTCCTGCTCCGATCCGCGTAGGTCGGACCCCGGCCGGTGCGGCGGGAGATCGTCCGTCGTCGTCGATCGCGATGGCGCATCGCGGGCACGAGACCAAGAGTGCCTGGCGGAACAGACCAACCACGAAGCGGACCCGGCTCAAAAACGTGGCCGGTGATTGTGGGGTTCCTACAAAGACGGCGGTCGACGTTCGTCGGCGGGAGGCGTCAGCAGCTCACCGAGCGTGAGCCCGACGCGCAGCGTGTAGGCGCCCCTGGCCTGGAGCGCGTCGAGCCCGGTCGCCTCCCGGATCTTCCGCAACCGGTAGCGCACGGTGTTGGGGTGCACGAAGAGCATGCGGGCCGTTGCCTCGACCGACGCGCCGAGCTCGAAGAACGTCGTGAGCGTGGCTCGCAACGTGGGGTCGGACGAGGAGATGCGGGTGTGGACGGTGTCGACGAGCGTACGACGCGCGTGGCCGTCACCCGCGAGAGCGCGTTCGACGAGCAGGTCCTCGGCGAGGACAGGTCGGGGCGCAGCGGGCCAACCGCGGGACGCGCGCAGACCGGCGAGCGCCGCCCGCGCCGAGCTGTGAGCCTGAGCGATGTTGGAGACCGCGGGACCGATGACCACGGGCCCGTCCCCGAACGCGCCCACGACGGCCGCTCCCGCGCTCTCCGGATCGGCGACGCCGCCGAGGACGACCACCAGACGCTCGAGCTGGACCGAGGTCAGGGTCGGGAACCGGGCTGCGCGTGCGCGGCGACGCACGCCTTCGATGACGCCGTCGCCGCTGGACGCGGGGTCGTGCGGCGCGGTGCCGACCAGGACGACCACACCGTCCTCGGCCTCCCAGCCGAGAGCGGCAGCGCGCGACCGGATGACCTCGTCGGGCTCGCCGCGGACCACGGCGTCGACGACGAGCGCTTCCATGCGCGCGTCCCACTGGCCCCGCGACTCAGCGGCTCGCGCGTACACGTCTGCGGTCGCGAAGGCGACCTCCCGTGCGTACGCGGAGACCGCCCGTCGTACCTCGATGACCTCGTCCGGCGTGAAGAGGACGTCGATGTGGCGCTCGATCACCTCGATGGTCGTCTTCACCATCGCCACCGTCTGCTGCAGCGTGACGTGGCGGGTCAGGTCACGGGGGGCCGCCCCGAAGACCGAGGCGGTGACGTCCAGCGGCGCGGCTCCCGTCCGCAGCCACTGCGCGCACTGGGCGATCCCGGCGTGGGCGACCAGAGAGATCCACGACCGGTGCTCGGCCTCGAGCTCGTTGAACCAGGCGAACTCGCGCTCCATGGTCGTGATCGCGGCGGTCGTCAGGTCGCCGGACGCCTTGTCCAGCACCTGCGCGTAGCCGTCGTGTGTCCGGGAGGTCACATCGCCCAGGGTAGGTGCAGCGCGGTTCGCCGGCCGATATCCTGTGCCGAAGTCCTGAGGAGGAGCGCGTGACCGATGGGTGACCAGATCCTCGACGAACGGAGCCTCGACGGGCTCGAGACGCGGTTCGTGACGCTCCACGGCCACCGCCGCGCGTACCGGATGCTCGGCAGCGGGCCGGCGGTCCTGCTGCTGCACGGGCTGGGCTGCGACTCGTCGACGTGGCTGGGCGTCGCCGGGCAGCTCGCCGAGCGGTTCACCGTCGTCGCGCCCGACTTCCTGGGTCACGGCGAGTCGGACCGGCCGCGGGCCGACTACTCGCTGGGTGGTTACGCGAACGCGATGCGCGACCTGCTGACGTACCTCGAGATCGAGCGGGTCACCGTCGTCGGGCACAGCCTCGGCGGGGGAGTGGCGATGCAGTTCGCCTACCAGTACCCCGAGCGCACGGAGCGCATCTGTCTGGTCGCACCCGGAGGGCTCGGCGGCGACGTGTCACCGCTGATCCGCCTCCTCACGGTGCCTGGTGCAGCGCTCGGTCTTGCTGCCGCCACGCTCGCACCTCTGCGGTTCCCCGTCCGCACGGCGCTGCGCGCCCTCGCACGGACGGGCCTGCCGCACACCCGGGACCTCGGCGAGGCCGCCGACGTCTACGCGCTGCTGTGCGACGCCGACGCGCGGTCGGCGGTGCTCGCCGTCACCAGCCATGCCGTGGACTGGCGCGGCCAGCGGATCACCATGAACGACCGCGCCTACCTCGCCGAGGTGATCCCGCTCTGCCTGGTCTGGGGCGTCGCGGACAGCGTGATCCCGGCTCGCCACGCGCTCGCGGCGCAGCGCCGCTCACCGCACACGGTGGTCGAGCTGTTCCCGGACTGCGGCCACTTCCCGCACAAGGACGCACCGGAGCTGTTCGTCGAGGTGTTCACACGGTTCGTGGAGTCAGCGCCGCCGGCGACGTTCCGACCACGCCGGTGGCGTTCGGTCCTGAGGAACGGCGCACGCGTCGACGGATCCCAGGACTCCATCGAGGCTGCGGCGGCCGTCGTGGATCTCAGGAGCGGCGCCGCGGGGTGACGGCTGCCGAGTGACGCTGCGGGACGGGTCAGCGGGTCAGGCCGCGGTGGTCGCGTCCGTCGCGGCGGCTGACTTCGCGGCACGCAGCTCGGCCTTGCGCTTCTTGCGGTAGCCCCAGTTGCCGGTGACGGCGGCTCCGATCGCGATGGACAGGACCGCGATGATGGCGCCGCCCACGTCGTCGGCGAGGTAGTGCCAGCCGAAGTAGATCGTCGCGAGGACCGTGCCGAGGAAGTAGACCCACAGCCCGCGCATCAGCCACTTGTTGAGCCCGACGATCGCGAAGAACAGGCAGGCGGTGAGCACGACGGAGACGTGCAGCGAGGCGAAGCCGGCGATGCCGTGGATCTTCTCGGTGGCCCACGGGCTGCTCAGCACGTCGTAGCGGGCATGGGCGAGAGATCGCTGCAGAGCCGCCACGCCGCTGTCGTCGGGCAGGTCGGCGAACAGCGACTGGTTGGCGAACACCGGGCCGAGGGTCGGGATCATGTAGTAGCTCGCGACGCCGAGGATCCAGTTGAGGCTGAGCGCGGTGGCGTACCAGGCGCCGAGCGAGACGTCGCGGTTCAGGACGAGGAGCGCGGCCAGCGAGACCGGCACGAGCATCAGGTAGGAGACGTAGATCGTCGACAGGATGAGCGCGATGAACCCCGTGCCGAGCACGTCGTGGAGCACGAGCGCCGGGTAGTGCCCGAAGAACAGGAAGTGGTCGAGCTTCATGAGGTCGGCGTCGTGGAGGACGTCCTCACGCACGATCGGCAGGAAGCTCTTGAGGTTGCGGTAGCTGACGTACGAGACGTAGAAGGCGATGAGGCCGAGGGCGGCGTGGCCGAGCCGGCTCCAGCTCCACTCCGTGCGGACGATCGTGACCGCTCGCGACCAGAGGCCACGGAAGCTCTTGGTCTGCAGGAACGCCTGGACCGCAAGGCCGCCGCCGATGAAGAGGAGTCCGAGCGCGGGCAGCCGGACGTACGCGGGGCCGAGGAATCCCTCGGGGTCGCGCAGCGGCAGGTCGAGGTAGTACGAGGCCCAGACCGTGAACACGCCCACCGCGATGGAGAAGACGAGCAGGAACGTGTACGGCCAGCGCAGGACGCGCGACCAGGCCGACCGTGGCGCGGCCGGGGGGCTCTCGGGCTTCTCGATCACCGTGGGTGCAGACATGGTCCCGGATCCGCTCGAGGCAGCGTTCAGTGTCACGTCGTCGCGGGGATCCATAACCTACATTCTAGAGGACGAGGGGTGAACGCCCGGGAAACGTTCTTCCGCTGGGCGCTCACCCCTGCTCCAGGGCCTGTATCAGGCGTCTCCGCCCTCCTGGGGGACACCGGCGACGGCGGTCGGGTCGTCGACCTGGAACCGGGCGTACGCCTCGGCTGCGATCTCCGGCTTGACCTCTCCCGCCGCGGCGAGCGACTCGAGGACGCCCACCACGATGGATGCCGTGTCGATCTGGAAGAAGCGGCGGGCGGCGGCGCGGGTGTCCGCGAAGCCGAACCCGTCCGCACCCAGCGAGGTCCACGCCTGCGGCACCCACCGTGCGATCTGGTCGGGCACGGCGCGCATGTAGTCGCTGACCGCCACGACCGGGCCGCTGGCGTCGGCGAGAGCGCGGGTGACGTACGGCTGGACGACGTCGCTGCCGGGAGCGTTGAACGTGGCACGCTCAGCCGCCTCGGCGTCGCGGGCCAGCTCGTTCCACGACGTGACGGACCACACGTGCGCTCGGACGTCGTACTCCTCGGCGAGGATCCGCTGCGCCTCCACGGCCCACGGCACCGCGACACCGGAGGCGAGGATCTGCGCCTGGGGGGAGTCGCCTCCGCGCGCGGGTGCCTCGCTGTAGCGGTACATGCCCTTGAGCAGCGCGTCGACGTCCAGGTCCTCGGGCTCGGCCGGCTGGACGACCGGCTCGTTGTAGACCGTCAGGTAGTAGAAGACGGGCTCGCCCTGCGGGTGCTCCTCGGTCGCGCCGTACATCCGCCGCATGCCGTCCTTGACGATGTGGCTGATCTCGAACCCGAACGCCGGGTCGTAGTGGATCGCCGCGGGGTTGGTGCGGGCCAGCAGCGGCGAGTGTCCGTCCGCGTGCTGGAGGCCCTCGCCCGTGAGCGTCGTACGGCCTGCCGTGGCGCCGACGAGGAAGCCCTTCGACAGCTGGTCGGCCATCGCCCACAGCGAGTCGCCGGTGCGCTGGAAGCCGAACATCGAGTAGAAGATGTAGACCGGGATCATCGGCTCGCCGTGGGTGGCGTACGCCGAGCCCGCGGCCGTCATCGACGCGACCGCGCCGGCCTCGCTGATGCCCTCGTGGAGGAGCTGGCCGGCGGTCGACTCCTTGTAGGCGAGAAGGATCTTGCGGTCCACCGACTCGTACGACTGACCGTGCGGGTTGTAGACCTTCGCGGTCGGGAACATCGAGTCCATGCCGAACGTCCGGAACTCGTCCGGTGCGATCGGGACGATGCGCGAGCCGACGCCCTTGTCCCGCATCAGGTTCCGGAGAAGGCGCACGAAGGCCATCGTGGTCGCGATCGCCTGGGTGCCCGAGCCGCCTCGCAGCTCCGCGTACGTCTCGTCCGCGGGCAGCTCCAACGGCTTCGCGCGGACGACGCGCTTGGGCAGCGAACCACCCAGCTGGCGACGACGCTCGCGCATGTAGTGCATCTCGTCGGAGTCCTCGCCGGGGTGGTAGAACGGCGCGATGTCGGACCCGTCGATGTCCTCGTCGCTGATCGGCAGGTGCAGCCGGTCACGGAACTTCTTGAGGTCGGCCTTCGTGAGCTTCTTCATCTGGTGGGTCGCGTTGCGGCCCTCCAGGGCGTCGATCGTCCAGCCCTTGATCGTCTGGGCCAGGATCACCGTCGGCTGCCCGGTGTGCTTCATCGCGGCCTCGAACGCGGCGTACACCTTGCGGTAGTCGTGACCACCGCGCGGGAGCTTGGAGATCTGGTCGTCGGTGAGGTGCTCGACCATCTTGAGGAGCCGCGGGTCGGCACCGAAGAAGTGGTCGCGCGTGTAGTCGCCGTCCTCGATCGAGTACGTCTGGAACTGACCGTCGGGCGTGCGGTTCATCTGGTTGACGAGGACCCCGTCGACGTCGCGGGCGAGCAGGTCGTCCCACTCGCGGCCCCAGATCACCTTGATGACGTTCCAGCCGGCACCGCGGAACGTCGACTCGAGCTCCTGGATGATCTTGCCGTTGCCGCGGACGGGCCCGTCGAGCTGCTGGAGGTTGCAGTTGATGACGAACGTGAGGTTGTCGAGCTCCTCGCGGGCCGCGAGGCCGATCGCGCCGAGGGACTCCGGCTCGCCCATCTCGCCGTCGCCGAGGAATGCCCAGACCCGCTGCTCGCTGGTGTCCTTGATGCCACGGTTCTGGAGGTAGCGGTTGAAGCGCGCCTGGTAGATCGAGTTGAGCGCGGCGAGCCCCATCGAGACCGTCGGGAACTCCCAGAAGTCGGGCATCAGTCGCGGGTGCGGGTACGAGGAGAGGCCCTGGCCCGTCCCGTGGCTGACCTCCTGGCGGAACCGGTCGAGCTGGTCCTCGTTCAGGCGGCCCTCCAAGTACGCGCGGGCGTAGATGCCGGGGGAGGCGTGGCCCTGGATGAAGACCTGGTCTCCGCCACCGGGGTGGTCCTTGCCGCGGAAGAAGTGGTTGAAGCCGACCTCGTACAGGCTCGCCGCCGACTGGTACGTGGCGATGTGGCCGCCGACGCCGAGACCGGGGCGGTTGGCGCGCGACACCATCACCGCGGCGTTCCAGCGGATGTAGGCGCGGATGCGGCGCTCGATGTCCTCGTCGCCGGGGAACCAGGGCTCACGCTCCGGCGGGATCGAGTTGATGTAGTCGGTGCTGGTGAGCGCGGGGACCCCGACCTGCTTCTCGCGGGCCCGCTCGAGCAGGCGGAGCATCACGTAACGTGCGCGGCCGCGTCCGCGTTCGTCGACCATCTCGTCGAACGACTCCAGCCATTCGGTGGTCTCGTCCGGGTCGATGTCGGGGAGCTGAGACGGGAGGCCCTCGTGGATGACGGGGGGCCGCTCGGGTGACTGAGCCACTTCTCGAATCCTTCTCTCGCACAGATCGCCGTCGCGACGGGTGTGCGCGGCAGCGGCGTTCGACGGCGTCGGGGTACGTAGCCGTCGGTCCTTCCTCCAGTCTCCCACTGCGTGAAAGTACCCGCGAGTAGCCACGGTCCCGCCGGCACGGAACCCTCGATGGGGCGCGCTCACTGCCACCGACGCGCCGGGAGCCGCTAGTGTGTGGCGCCTAGGCACGAGGACGCCTGGGCAAGCACATACGAGGAGGCATCGGTGAGCGCCACCGCGCACGACGCGGACCGTCCGGGGCAGGGCGACCGTCTGGGTTTCAAGCCCGACATGGTGGTCCAGGAGCTCGGATGGGACGAGGACGTCGATGACGTGCTCCGCGAGGCGATCGAGGATCGCATCGGCAGCGAGATGGTCGACGGCGACTACGGCGAGGTCGTGGACGGGGTCGTCCTCTGGTGGCGGGAGGGCGATGGCGATCTCGCCGACGCCCTGATGGACTCGCTCCAGGATCTCGTCGAGGGCGGCACGGTCTGGTTGATGACCCCGAAGGTGGGTCGGCCGGGGTACGTCGACAACGCAGACATCGCCGAGGCGGCGCCGATCGCGGGGCTGTCGACCACGACGACGGCGTCCGCGGGGTCCGACTGGGCGGCGACGAGGCTGTCGACCCACAAGCGCTGACCGCAGCGGACGGGGCCCGCGTCCAGATGTAACTCATGGTTACAATGCTGGGCATCGCGTCGCCCACCCTGAGGTCTGTCATGAACCACGCTCTTCGCGGCCCCGGCCACCACCGTGCCGGTGCCGCTGTGCTGTCCCTGGCGACGCTCGCCACGTCCGGCGTCGTCCGTCCGTACGGCCCCCGCGCCCTCGGCGGTGTCGGTCGCGCGCTCGTCCGCTGGGGCACCGGCCTCGCCGGCGGATACGCCTCGCTCGCCGCCCGGAGCCCGAGCGGCATCGCGATCGACGACGAGCTCGGGTCGATCACCTTCAGCGACCTCGGGGCGCAGGCCAACGCTCTCGCACGGGCGCTGGCCGAGCTCGGCGTGGGTGAGGGCGACGGCGTCGCTCTGATGGCGCGCAACCACCGGTGGTTCATCATCACCGCGATCGCCGTCGGCCGGCTGGGTGCCGACGTCCTCTACCTCAACACCGCCTTCTCCGGTCCGCAGACCCGCGAGCTGCTCGAGCGGGAGAAGCCTCGCGTCCTCGTCCACGATCAGGAGTTCGCCGACGTCGTGGAGGGCGCGCCGGCGGACGTGGCGCGGATCATCGCCTGGGAGGAGACGCCCGGCCACCGGCGTACGCTCGCCGCGCTCGTCGCGTCGCAGTCCGGCGAGGAGCTCCGGCCGCCCAGCCGCGAGGGCCACTCCGTGATCCTGACGTCCGGCACGACCGGCGCACCGAAGGGTGCGAGCCGCGGGTCCGGGTCGCTGTCGGCCGGTGCCGCGCTCCTGTCCCGCATCCCGCTGCGCGGCGGCATGCGGGTCCACATCGCAGCGCCGCTGTTCCACACCTGGGGATGGGGTCATCTCAACCTCGCGATGCTGCTCGGGTCCACGCTGGTGCTCCGGCGCCGCTACGAGCCGCGCGACTTCCTGAGCACCCTCGCGCAGCAGCGCTGCCAGGCGGCCGTCGTGATCCCCGTGATGCTGCAGCGCGCCCTCCAGCTCCCGAGGGCCGAGCTCGACGCGTACGACCTGAGTGCCCTGAAGATCGTCGCGGCGAGCGGGTCGGCGCTGCCGGGCGACCTGGCGACGGCGTGGATGGACCAGTTCGGCGACAACCTCTACAACACCTACGGATCCACCGAGTGCGCGTGGGTGACGATCGCGCAGCCGGCCGAGATGCGTGCCCGTCCGGGGACTGCCGGCGCGCCGCCGATCGGCACCGTCGTCGCGCTGTACGACGCCGAGGGTCGGCCGTCGACCACCGGTCAGGGGCGGATCTTCGTCCGCAACGGCCTCCCGTTCGAGGGCTACACGAACGGGACCGGCAAGGAGGTCGTCGACGGGATGATGTCGACCGGTGACGTGGGGTCGATCCGCGACGGGCTGCTCTTCGTCGACGGGCGTGACGACGACATGATCGTCTCCGGCGGCGAGAACGTGTACCCGCAGGAGGTCGAGGACTGCCTCGCGCGGCACACGTCGGTCCTCGAGGTGGCCGTGGTGGGAGTCGACGACGAGGCGTACGGCCAGCGGCTGGTCGCGTGGGTCGCGCTGCGCGAGGGCGCGACCGCCTCGGAGGACGATCTCAAGGCCCACGTCAAGGCGCACCTCGCTCGGTACAAGGTTCCGCGCGAAGTAGGCTTCGTGGACGAGCTGCCGCGCAATGCGACCGGCAAGGTCCTGAAGCGCCGGCTGACCCCCACCGACGAGAGCGAGTGACTCCCTCCATGACGATCGAGATCGGCACCGAAGCGCCCGACTTCACCCTCAAGAACCAGCACGGCGAGGACGTGACGCTGTCCGGCCTCCGCGGCAAGAAGACCCTGCTCGTGTTCTACCCGTTCGCGTTCAGCGGAGTCTGCACCGGCGAGCTGTGCGAGATCCGCGACAACCTCGCGGCGTTCAACGAGCTCGGCGCCGAGGTCCTCGCGATCTCCTGCGACCCGATGTTCGCGCTCCGCGCCTTCGCCGAGAAGGACGGTCTGACCTTCTCCCTGCTCGCCGACTTCTGGCCGCACGGGGCGGTCGCGTCGGCGTACGGCGTCTTCGACGAGGCGCGCGGTTGCGCGCTGCGCGGCAGCTTCCTGATCGACGAGGAGGGTGTCGTGCGGTGGAAGGTCGAGAACGGTCTGCCCGACGCGCGCGAGCTGAAGTCGTACCTGGGTGCGCTCGAGGAAATCTCTGCATGACCCTCCCGCGCAGAGCGTGATCTGTGCAAGACTGAACACGCGTGGCCGCTGGTGACCCGAGACGCCAGCGGCCACGTCTTTGCCTTCTGCTGTCCCTCTCGATCCGGCCCCTGCCGCCCGATCGAGACGTCCTCATCCGATAGGGTGAGGCGCCGTATCCCGTCCTCCGGGACGTTTCCGGGCGTATAGCTCAGCGGTAGAGCACCTCGCTTACAACGAGGCGGTCGGGGGTTCGATCCCCTCTGCGCCCACCACTCCTCAGCATCCCGTTCGTCGGCCCGAAACGACGATGCGACTGTCGCCCTGCGCGGATAGGCTCGTCACGGACCTTCGGTGACATCAACGACATCTCGGACGAGATGGAGCACGAGAGGATCGACGGGCGCGTCGTGATCGAGCACTGAGCACCGAGGTCGTGCAGTCAACGCGTCGCCGGGGCGCCTCCGCACCTCGCGCCGTCGTGCGGTGGGTCGAGTCGGGACGCGGCTCGGTCCTCCTGGGCGTGCTCGCGCTCATGACGCTGTTCCGGTTGCCGTACGTGTGGGCGCCGCTGTCGTCCGACGAGGGTGGCTTCCTTCTGGTCGCGCACCAGTGGGGGGCGACCGACGGTTCCCTCTACGGCAACCAGTGGGTCGACCGGCCGCCGGGCCTCCTCCTCGTCTTCCGTGCCGCTGACGTGCTCTCCGAAGCGCTCGGGGACCGCGTGGCCCTGCGCCTGGTCGCGCTCCTTCTCGCGGCCGTCGCGGTCGTCGCCGCGTGGTTCGCCGGCCGCACCCTCGGTGGTGCTCGCGGGGCGGTCGCGGCAGCGCTGGTGGTGACGGCGCTGACGTCCACCCCGATGTTCAGCGGTCCACGCCTGATGACCGCACTGCCGGGAGTCACGCTCGTCGCGGTCAGCGTCGCGCTGGCGCTCGCCGCGACGTACGAGGCCAGGACGGCTCGCGCACAGGTGTTGCTGGCCGCTGCGGCCGGGGCCGCCGGTGCCTCGGCCCTGCTGATGAAGCAGAACTTCGCCGACGGCATCGTGTTCGCCGCCGTCCTGTGGGTCGTGGCCGGCGCGCGTGGTCGCCGTCTGGTCCTTCCGGGCGTCGCCGGAGCAGCCGTTCCATTGCTGCTCACGCTGTGGTGGGCTGCGACAGGGCCCGGCGTCGGCACGCTGTGGGAGGCGCTGTTCGGCTTCCGAGAGGAGGCCCTGTCGGTGATCCTCTCCTCGAGCACGGTCGCCCCGGCCGAGCGCGCGCTCGTGTTCGGTCTCGCGATCCTCGCCAGCGGCGCAGCGCTGCTGGCCGGCGTCACGGTGTGGGCCATCGTCCGCGAGCGTCGTCGCGCGGCCGCCATCGCGACGCTGGCGCTGCTCGGGTGGGCGGTCTTCGGCATCGCCGGCGGCGGCTCCTGGTGGCGCCACTACGCGCTGCAGCTCGCCGTCCCGCTGGCGCTGGGCGCAGCGCTCGCGATGCGGTCCGGGCTGATCCGCACGGTGAGGGTCGCGGTCTCACTCGCGCTCGCGGCGACCCTGGTGGCGGTCGCGTGGCTGGCGCCGGCGGCGGTGCGCGACTGGCCGTCGAGCGGCACCGCCGCGGGGGAGTGGATCCATGACCACGCCCGACCGGGAGACTCCGGGCTCGTCGCGTACGGGTCTCCCCAGGTGCTGCGCGTCGGCGGCCTCTTCGCTCCGTACGAGTACTCGTGGAGCCTTCCGATCCGCGTACGCGACCCCGACCTCGTCCAGATGACGGCGGTGCTGTCGGGCGCCGATGCTCCCGAGTGGCTCGTCGAGATGGGCTCGTTCACCTGGTGGGGCATCGACACGGCCGCGTTCCGTGAGGTCGTCGCCACCCGCTACCGCGAGGTCGCCGATGTGTGCGGCCACCACATCTACCTCCGGATCGACGTCCGTCGCGATCTCGAGGGCCTGACTGAGTGGTGCCCCGACCTCTACGGGCGCACGACGGGGTCGTCGTAGGCTGGCGCTCGTGAGCGACCTGCGCGTGCGTGACGTCATCGACCTCCTCGACTCGTGGTACCCGCAGCACCACGCCGACTCCTGGGACGCCGTCGGCACCTCGGTCGGCGACCCGAGCGCCCCCCTGCGACGGATCCTGCTCGCCGTCGACCCGGTGCAGGCCGTCGTCGACGAGGCGGTGGCGTCCGAGGCGGAGCTGGTCGTCACCCACCACCCGCTGATGCTCAAGGGCGTGCACTCGGTCGCCGCGACGACGCCCAAGGGACGGGTGGTCACCGACCTCGTCCGACACGGGATCACGCTCCACACCTGCCACACCAACGCCGACTCGCCGGAGCTCGGCGTGTCCGACTCGCTCGCCCGCGCGCTGGGGCTCGTCGATGTCGCACCGCTCGACCCGGACGCTGCCGACCCGCTCGACGCATGGGTCGTGTACGCCCCGCGGTCCGACGCCGAGGCCGTGGCCGCCGCGATGCACGGGGTGGGAGCAGGAGCCGTCGGTGACTACGACCGCTGCCAGTTCGTGAGCGACGGCACGGGCTCGTTCCGTCCGGGCGGCGGCGCGACTCCGGCCATCGGCGGCGTCGGTGAGGTCGAGCGCGTCGACGAGGCCCGCATCGAGATGGTCGCGGCGCGCGCTCTCCGTGGCGAGGTCCTCGCGGCCGTACGCTCGGCCCACCCGTACGAGGAGGTCGCGTACACCGTCACCGAGATCGCCGCCGTGCCTGAGCACGACCGAGGCAGCGGCCGCGTCGGGTCGCTGCCGACGCCGACGACGCTCACGGAGTTCGTCGCCCAGGTGGTCCGTGCGCTGCCGACCAACCACAGCGCCGCCCGCGTCGCCGGTGACCCCGAGGCCCGTGTGAGCAGGGTCGCGGTGTGCGGCGGGTCCGGCGACTTCCTGCTCGATCGGGCCCGGGCGAGCGGCGTCGACGTGTACGTGACCTCCGACCTGCGGCACCATCCGGTCTCGGAGCTGCGCGAGCAGCCGGGAGCACCTGCGGTGGTCGACGTGCCGCACTGGGCGGCGGAGTGGACGTGGCTCCCGGTGCTCGCCGACCGGCTGCGCGGCTGGCTCGACTCCCGAGGGAGTACGGTTCAGGTCCAGGTGTCCGGCCTCGTCACCGACCCGTGGACGTCGCACCTCGGGTGGTCGAAGTAATACGGTGGATCCGGTCATGTCCAGCGGTACGCACGCAGTCGTCCGTACCCGTCAGAGGAGCCCACGCTGAAAGCCGACCCGTTCGACCAGCTCGCCCTGCTCGAGGTCCAGGCCATCGACTCGCAGCTCGCCCAGCTCGCGCACCGTCGCCGGTCGCTGCCACAGGTGGCGGTCCTCGCCGAGCTGCGTGCGGAGCGGGAGGCGGTGCACGCGCGCAGCGTCCAGGCTCAGACCAAGGTCGCCGACCTGACCGCCGACCAGACGAAGGCCGATCGCGAGGTCGCCTCGGTGCGCGCCCGTCGTGACCGCGACCAGACCCGGCTCGACTCCGGGCAGGTGACCAACCCCAAGGACCTCCAGAACATCCAGCACGAGATCGTCGCGCTCGACCGTCGCATCGCCTCGCTCGAGGACGACGAGCTCGAGGTGATGGAGGAGCTCGAGGGCGCCCAGTCCGAGCTGGCCGTGGCCACCGACGCGCTGGCGTCGCTCGACGCACGGATCGCCGACGAGCTCGCCGGGCTCGAGGTCGCGACCGCCGAGCTCGACGCGTCGGCCGAAGCCCTGCGCGCCGAGCGTGGCCCTACCGTCGAGCGCGTGTCCGAGCCGCTGCTCCAGCTCTACGCGAAGGTCCGGGAGAGCCACGGAGGCGTGGGCGCTGCGGCGCTGCGGCACAAGCGGTGCGAGGGATGCCGGCTGGAGATCAACGGGGCCGACCTCCGTGAGATCGCCGCCACGCCGTCGGACCAGGTGCTGCGGTGCCCGGAGTGCAACCGCATCCTCGTGCGGACCGGCGAGTCAGGTCTGTGAGCACGCCGCGACGAGTGATCGTCGAGGCGGACGGCGGGTCGCGGGGCAACCCGGGACCCGCGGCGTACGGCGCCGTGCTCCGTGACGCCGACTCCGGTGCCGTGATCGCCCAGCGGGCGGAGACGATCGGTGTCGCGACCAACAACGTCGCCGAGTACTCAGGTCTGATCGCCGGTCTCGAGCTCGTGGCGCAGCACGCGCCGGAGGCCGAGGTCGAGGTCAAGATGGACTCCAAGCTCGTCATCGAGCAGATGGCCGGGCGCTGGAAGGTCAAGCACCCCGCCATGAAGCCGCTCGCCGCCCAGGCCCGCGAGCTCGCACCCGCCGACGTCACGTGGACCTGGATCCCTCGCGAGCGCAACACCGCCGCCGACGCGCTCCTCAACGCGGCGCTGGATGCGGCGCGCGGTGGTGCGGCCGTGCCTGCACCCGTGGCGTCGGTGGCTCCGGAGGCGGAGCCGGCGCCGCGAGCGGAGCCAGGTGCTCGGAACCCGATGATCGGCTGGCGCGACCCGTTGGCGGATCCGCCGACCACGCTCACGCTCGTACGCCACGGAGCGACCGACAACACGATCGCCAAGGTCTTCTGCGGAGCGGGCGGCTCGGATCCCGGGCTGAACGACGAAGGCCGGGCGCAGGCCGGTCGCGCGGCAGCGTACGTCGCCGTCGAGGGTGCGGACGTCGTCGTGACGTCACCGCTGCGCCGGTGCCGTGAGACGGCGGAGACCATCGCCGAGGCGCTCGGCCTCGAGGTCGCCGTCGACGGCGGGCTCGTCGAGACGGAGTTCGGCGACTGGGACGGACTGACGTTCGCCCAGGTCAAGGAACGCGACGCCGCGGCGCTCGATGCGTGGCTCGAGTCGACCGCGGTCGCTCCGCCCGGCGGGGAGTCGTACGACGAGGTCTTCGCGCGCGTGCAGCGTCTCCAGCGCCGCCTCGTCGCGGCGTACGGCGGGAAGCGCGTCGTCCTCGTGAGTCACGTGACGCCGATCAAGATGTTCGTCCGGCTCGCGCTCGACGCCCCGATGCCGGTGATCCATCGCCTCGAGCTCCAGCCCGCGTCGGTGAGCACGGTGCGGATCTGGCCGGACGGCATCGCGACGCTTCGCGCGTACGACGTCGTCCCCGGCTGACCTCCCGCCCGTCCCGTCCCCGATTTGCGCAGTTGATCCAGGAATCCCCAGCACGAATCTTTGATCAACAGCCCAAATCGGGGACGAGATATCCCCAGACTGCCGACCGCGATGGCTCGCGCACCTGTGGAGGACCCACCTTGCGGCCATGAAACCCATCCCCGTGGTCCTTCGCGAGGGCCCGTTCACCACGGCAACGGCACGTGCGGTCGGCTTTCGGCCACAGGACCTCCAGGGCAAGCGCTTTCGACAGCTCTTTCGCGGCGTCTACGTCGTCACCGATCTGCCGATGACGTTCGAGCTCCTGCTCCGCGCGGCGCTGCTCCTGCTCCCCGACGACACGATCGCCAGCCACCTGACAGCACTGAGGCTCTGGGGTCTCGACGTCCGTCGCCCGCTCCCGCTGCACTTCTCGACGAACACGACCGCTCAGGTCCGACGCGACGGCATCCGCCTGCACCGGCGTCGGGGGAGGCTGCGGGCGTACGTCCGCGAACGCATCGCGTGCACCGGGCCGGACCGGACCTACGTCGACTGCGCCACCATCGTGAACCTTGTCGAGCTCGTCCAGGCCGCCGAGCATCTCGTCCATGTCGGACACACGACACCGGCCACGCTGCGGACGTACCTCGAGCAGTGCCACATCGACGGAGTCGTACGCGCGCGGCGGGCGTTCGCGTACGTCCGTGAACGGGCGGAGTCTCCGATGGAGACCCTCGTACGACTGGCGCTGGTGTTCGCACGGCTTCCTGACCCGGACTGCAATCCGGACCTCTTCGACACGGGTGGTCGGTTCGTCGCAAGGGGCGATCTCGTCTACTGGCGCTACCTGGTGATCGTCGAGTACGACGGCGCGTGGCACGAGCGCTCCAAGAAGCAGCGCGCCCGTGACCGGACGCGCCGTGAGGCGTTGGAGAAGCTCGGATGGACCATCATCGTCGTGCTGGAGGACGACCTCGCGAACAAGAAGGCGATCGTGTGGCGGGTCTACGGGGCGCTGCGCGACAACGGGTACGACGGCCCGCGTCCGCACTTCAACGCGATGTGGACCCGTTGGTTCGCCTGAGTGCTGGGGCCTTCGCGCGGATTTGTGCAGCTGCACAAGGAATCCGGTCCGCAGTTCGTTGACCAACTGCACAAATCGGGGACGGGGCGCGCGCTCAGATCTCGGCGACCACGACGTCGAGGCGGCTGCCGTGCTCCTCGACGGTCCAGCCGAGGTCGCGCAGCGCCTCCGCGAGGGCACTGACCGTGCGCGGCGACGCGCCATCGGCCAGCAGTGCCCGCACGATCCGACCCTTGGTGGCCTTGTTGAAGTGGCTCACGACGGTACGGCGCCCGCCGGCCTCGTGCAGCACCCGGACCGTTGCGATCCGGTTCCTGGGCCCGGTCGGCTTCCACAGCGCGGCGTACGTCGACGAGCGCAGGTCGACGAGAAGCCCCGAACCCCGAGCCTCCTCGACCACGGGGCCGAGCTGGTCACGCCACTGGCTCGCGATCGTGCCGAGCCCGGGCAGCGTCAGGTGGCCCGACAACCGGTACGCCGGGATCCGGTCGGCGGGACGCAGGAGGCCGAAGAGTGCGCTCGCGAACGCCAGCGACCGGCTCGCGCGCCGCCTCGCCGCGGCATCGAGCGTGTCGAGGTCGAGCGCCGCGTACAGGACACCGTCGTAGACCGCGTCCGCACGCGCGGTCGGCTGAGTCCACAGGGCAGCATCCCGGTCGATCGCGTCGGCCTGCGTCGGACCGAGGCCGAGCACGTCGGCGGCCTTGTCCCGGTCGAGGGTGCACAGCGCGACGAGCTCCTCGCCGATGCGACGCCGCGTCTGAGTCAGCGCGGGGAACGCCAGCGCGTCGAGATCGAGGGGGCGACCCCGCCGCGGGACGGACTTGCCTTCGGACGGGGGGAGGAGGACGAGCACGCAGCGATCCTACGGAGCGTACGGCGGGTCGTCCGCGTCGACCTGCGGCGGCGCCGCGCTTCTCTAGGGTGGACGGCATGAGCCGCGCCTACTTCTCGATCGCCCCCGACGCCGTGCCCGCGCTCGAAGGACGGATCGACGCGATCGCCGACGAGCTCGAGGTCGGCACCGGCTTCTCGCCGGAGGTGCTCGCGGAGGCGGGGACCGCCGCCGGCACGGTCGAGCTGCCCGACCTCGACCGGACCGACCTGCCCCTGCTCACGATCGACCCGCCCGGAGCGAAGGATCTCGACCAGGCGATGTTCATCGAGCGCAGCGGCGACGGCTGGACCGTGCACTACGCGATCGCGGACGTCGGGTCGTACGTCCGCCCCGGCGGTGCGATCGACGCCGAGGCGCACCGCCGCGGCCAGACGCTGTACGCACCGTCGCGCCGGATCCCGCTGCACCCGCCGGCCCTCTCGGAGGACGCGGCGAGCCTGCTGCCCGACGTCGTTCGCTCGGCGGTCCTGTGGTCGATCGACCTCGACGCGGAGGGGCGTCAGCGCGACGTCCGCGTCGAGCGTGCGCGCGTCCGGAGCACGGCGCAGCTCGACTACGAGGGGGTCCAGGCCCAGGTCGACGCCGGCGCCGGCCCGGAGACGCTGACGCTGCTGCGCGAGGTGGGGGAGCGCCGGAAGGACCGGGAGGTCGAGCGAGGTGGCGTGAGCCTGCCGCTGCCGAGCCAGGAGATCGAGCGGGACGCCGACGGGTCCTGGTCGCTGTCGTACCGCAAGCTCGTGCCCTCCGAGAGCTGGAACGAGCAGATCTCGTTGCTGACGGGGATGGCGGCCGCTGGCCTGATGCTCGAGGCGAAGGTCGGGATCGTACGCACGCTGCCGCCTGCCGACGAGCGCAGCCTGCGCCGGTTGCGGCGTGCCGCACGCGGGCTCGGGATCAGCTGGCCCGCCGAGATGCCCTATCCAGAGCTCGTCCGGTCGCTCGACCCGACGCAGCCCCACCACCTGGCCATGCTGGACGCGTGCACCGGGCTGCTGCGTGGTGCCGGGTACGCCACGTTCGACGGTGACGTCCCCGAGGACGCCGAGCACAGCGCCATCGCCGCGCCGTACGCTCACGCGACCGCACCGCTGCGGCGGCTCGCGGACCGCTACGTCAGTGAGGTGTGCCTCGCCGTGAGCGGTGGCTCCGCGGTGCCGGACTGGGCGCGCGACGGGCTCGCGCTGCTCCCTGAGGTGATGGCCGCGACCGGGCGGGTTGCGTCGAAGTTCGACCGTGCGGTGCTCGACCTCGTGGAGGCCGTCGCACTGTCCGACGCCGTCGGCCAGACGTTCAGCGGGGTCGTGATCGATGCCGACGACAAGGACGCCGCAAAGGGGTCGGTGCTGCTCGACGAGCCCGCCGTGGAGGCCAGGGTCGTCGGTACGGCGCCGCTCCCGCTCGGCGAGCTCGTGCACGTGACGCTCGAGCGAGCGGACGTCGACGCGCGGACCGTCGAGTTCCGGTGGAACGGCTGAAGGCTAGAGCCAGCCTGCCCCGTCCGCGATCAGCAGCAGGCCGAACGCGGCGAACAGCGCCGCAGCGCCGTACCTGATGACCTTCTCCGGGAGCTGCCTGCCGAGCCAGGCACCGAGAAGGATCGCCAGGGCATCGGCCGCGACCATGCCGAGCGTGCTGCCGATCCAGGTGCCGAACCAGTCCTCCTGCGTCGCGAGCGCGATGGTGGCGAGCATCGTCTTGTCGCCGAGCTCGGCGAGGAAGAAGGCTCCGCCGACAGCCCACACGGCGGCGCCCGAGCTGCGTTGCGCCTTCGAGCGCTCGTCCGCGGACAGCTCGTCGCCGCGCAGGGTCCAGGCCGCGAAACCGAGGAACGCGACGCCGGCGACGAGGGTGATCCAGTGCTGCGCGTCCGCGAAGGCCTCGCCGACCCAGAACCCGATCCCGACCGAGACGAGGTGGACGACCGCCGTCGCGACGGTGATGCCGATCAGAACGTCTCGCGGGCGGTAGCGGGAGGCGAACGTCATCGCCATCAGCTGGCTCTTGTCGCCGAGCTCGGCCACGAAGATGACCACCGTGCTCAGCAAGAACGCGTACAGCATGAAAAAAAGCTCCTCGTCACCTGGACGAAGAGCCTGTGTGGGACGTCCCTTCGACCAGGAACGTCCGTAGGGTCGTTGCACTGGTCGAAAGTCTCGTCCGCGCCACCGAGGTGACGCCTTCCGTACCGGACCCGAGGGTCAGTGTGTCGACACGGATGTTGGGGACTACTCCCTTTCGCGTGGTCGAGTCTACGGGGTGGGACGGTGGGTGGCCAAATGAGGCCCGACCCGGGGCGGTCGGCTACCCTGTCGAACGCGGATGAGTCGGCCGGGCGGCCGCGTCGTCGTCGGTGCGCACCGACGACGCCGAGGAAGGTCCGGACTCCACAGAGCGACGGTGGTGGGTAACGCCCACCCACGGTGACGTGCGGGACAGTGCCACAGAGAGCAGACCGCCAGCGGCCTCACGCGAGTGAGGTGCGGGTAAGGGTGAAAGGGTGGGGTAAGAGCCCACCAGCGCCCCGGGTGACCGGAGCGGCTAGGTAAACCCCACCGGGAGCAAGACCAAGAAGGGCCTCCGGGCCCGCGCAGGCGTTGACGCTGCTCGCCGAGCCTGCGGGTAGGTTGCTGGAGCGTCGCGGTGACGCGGCGCCGAGATAGATGGTCGCCGGGGCGGGGAGACGCCCTGACAGAATCCGGCCTACGGGCCGGCTCATCCGCCCCCATGGGGGCAGTGCGCTTATCGCCGGGATTGATCAGCCTGATCTGTTCAGTCTAGACTGTCGATATGTCGGCCGACCGCGTCAACGTCTCGCCCTCGGCGCAGCGCCTCTCGGTGGACCTGCGCGTGATCTTCGGCCGCCTCCGGCGCAAGCTCCTCGAGGTCACCGACTCCGACGACCTGACGCCGTCGCAGGCGTCGGTGCTGGCCCGCATCGGCAAGGGCGAGGCCGTCACCGCCAGCGGTCTCGCGGCGGTCGAGCGCGTACGCCCGCAGTCGATGGCCACGCTCCTCGGATCCCTCGCCCGCCAGGGACTCGTCGTCCGCACCGCCGACCCCACCGACGGCCGCCGTCAGATCGTCGGGCTCACCGACGACGGCCGGCGCCGCGTCGAGGGCGGTCGGGCCGCGCGTGAGGCCTGGCTGCCCCAGCTGATCGAGGACCGGTTCACCGAGGAGGAGCGGCAGACCTTGCTCGAGGCGATCGCGCTGCTCGACCGGTTGGCGCAGTGACGACCGTCACCGAGAAGCCGGCCGCGTTCGACCGGCGGCTGCTCGCGCCGATCATGATCGGGTCCGTCCTGAACCCGATCAACACCTCGATCATCGCGGTGGCGATGGTGCCGATCGCCACGGCGTTCGGCGCTCCCGCGTCGAGCACGATCTGGCTGGTCTCCGCGCTCTATCTGGCCACCGCCGTCGGGCAGCCGCTCGCCGGCCGGCTGGTCGACACGTACGGCCCCCGGCCGGTGTACCTCGCCGGCGCAGTCCTCACCGCGAGTGCCGGGCTCGTGGGGACGTTCGCGCCGAGCCTCGGCGTCCTGGTCGCCGCCCGCGTGATCCTCGGGCTGGGGACCTGCGCGGCGTACCCGGCAGCCATGTCGCTCGTGCGCAGCGAGGGTGACCGGACGGGACGGCACGCGCCCGGTGCGGTGCTCACGATGCTCGCCGTGACGACGCAGACCGTCGCAGTCGCGGGTCCCGCGCTCGGCGGCCTGCTCATCGACCTGGGGAGCTGGCGGGCGACGTACGCGATCAACATCCCGCTCGCCGCGGCCTGCCTCGTGCTCGGCGCCGTCTACCTGCCGCGCCGCGCACCCGAGGCGCGGGCGGTGCCACGTTCGCTCGACGTGGTGGGCATCGCGCTGTTCGCCGTGGCCCTCCTCGGCCTCATGATCTTCCTGACCGTCCCGCGCGTCGCGCTCGTGTGGCTTCCCGTCGTGGCGGTCCTGGCCGGCGTCGCGTTCGCGGTCCGCGAGCTGCGCTGCGCCGACCCGTTCATCGACGTGCGGGTGCTGGCCGGCAACCGGCCGCTGCTGGCGACGTACCTGCGCAGCCTCGCCGGCTACACCGTGTCGTACGCCTACGTCTACGGCTTCGTGCAGTGGTTGCAGGAGGGTCGGGGACTGAGCCCGTCCCAGGCGGGGCTGCTGCTCCTCCCGACGTTCGTCACCGGCGTCCTCGTCTCGCTGGTCACCGGCCGTCGGCCCCAGATCCGGGGGAAGCTCGTGGTGGGCGCCGTCGCGCAGATCGCCGTCAGCGCAGCGATCCTCCTGATCGTCCGTGGCGACACCCCGGTGGCCGTCCTCGTCGCGATCGCCGTCGTCGCGGGGCTCCCCCAGGGGCTCGTGAGCCTGGCCAACCAGAACGCGCTGTACGCCCAGGCGGACCCGACGCGCATGGGGTCGTCGGCAGGCCTCCTCCGGACTTTCGGCTACCTCGGAGCCATCGTCGCCGCAGTGGCGACGGGCCAGCTGTTCGGTGAGCGCGCGAGCACCACGGGAGTCCACGAGCTCGCCGTCTTCATGCTCGGAGCGGCGACGGTGTTCCTCGTGCTGACGGTGCTCGACCGGTCGTTGGGACGGGTCGGCCGCTCGGACCGGGACGACGTCAGCGAGCGGGGCGGCCGAGGAGGCCCCGGCGGTCGGCCCAGATCTCGAACAGCAGCGTGAAGAACGGCGGGATGCTCGAGGCCAGCGCGGCGACGGCGACCTTGAAGGACCAGCCGAAGGTGCGCCACGCCACGAGGCACATGACCACGTAGAGCATGAAGACGCCGCCGTGGATGGGGCCGAAGACCTTCACCCCGACCTCGGTCGTCTCGAGGACCCACTTGAAGAACATGCCGATCAGCAGGCCAGCCCACGACACCGCCTCGGCGAAGGCGACGACGCGGAACGCCGTACGGGTGCGAGGGTGGGCGGTCTGCGGAGGCGTGGCGATCGTGGTCACGGCATAGAACGTACCTGGCGGCCCGTCGCCGCCACGCACCGGCTACGACAATGCGTCGTAGATCACGGTGGGCCGCGAGTCAGGGCAGCGTCAGGATCTCTGCGCCGGTCTCGGTCACCAGCAGCGTGTGCTCGAACTGCGCCGTCCTGGCCTTGTCCTTCGTCGTCGCCGTCCAGCCGTCGTCCCACATGTCCCACTCGATCGAGCCGAGCGTGAGCATCGGCTCGATCGTGAAGGTCATGCCCGGCTTGATCACCGTGTCGTAGCGCGGGTCGTCGTAGTGCGGCACGATCAGGCCGTCGTGGAAGGCGGGGCCGACCCCGTGCCCGGTGAAGTCGCGCACGACCCCGTAGCCGAAGCGCTTCGCGTACGACTCGATGACACGGCCCACCACGTTGATCTGCCGGCCCGGTCTCACCGCGCGGATCGCCCGCGCCAGCGACTCCTCCGTACGCTCGACGAGCAGCCGCGACTCCTCGTCGACGTCGCCGACCAGGTAGGTCTTGTTGGTGTCGCCGTGCACGCCGCCGATGTAGGCGGTGATGTCGATGTTGACGATGTCGCCGTCCTCGAGCGGACGCGAGTCGGGGATGCCGTGGCAGATCACCTCGTTGACGCTGGAGCACAGCGACTTCGGGTAGCCGCGGTAGCCGAGCGTCGACGGGTACGCGCCGTGGTCGACGATGAACGCGTGACCGATCGCGTCGAGCTCATCGGTGGTGACGCCGGGAGCGATCGCGGCTTCGACCGCGTCGAGCGCCTGCGCGGCGATCCGTCCGGCCACGCGCATCGCGGCGATCGTCTCGGCGCTGCGGACCTCCGGTCCGTCGTACGGCGTCGGTGCGGCCTTGCCGACGTACTCGGGGACGTCGACAGAGGCCGGGACGCTGCGGCGCGGGGACTGGGTGTGGGAGGTCAGCACGGTCACGGATCGAGTGTAGGTGGGACGCTGCGGCGCGGTCGGCACGTGTCGTCGCGCTCGGGCAGGATGGGAGCAGGAGGTCGAGATGGCGGACGGCAAGTTCTACTACTGCATCAAGCACCACGCGGTCGAGGGTGAGGAGGGCTGCAAGGCGATCGATCGCCTCGGCCCGTACGACACGCGCGAGGAGGCCGAGCGCGCGCTCGAGCTCGCTCAGGAGCGCAACGAGCAGTGGGACAACGATCCCGACTGGAACGACGACGGGTCGAGGGGCGGCGCCCCCGGGAGCTGATCCCGCGCGCAGACCTGTCGGTCCTCGACGCCATGATGGTGGCCGGTCGATCCGAGGAGTCTCCATGTCCGTCGTGCCCAGGCCCTATGCCGACGTCAGCGCCGTGCACCGCTCAGCCGACGGCGCGTACGAGGCGGTGGTCGATGCCGACTGGAGCGTCGGGACGAAGCCCAACGGCGGCTACCTGCTGACGATGCTCGGTCGCGCCGCGGTCGCGAGCGCCGGCCACGCCCACGTCGTGACGACCTCGGCGCACTACCTGCACTCCCCGGACGCGGGGCCGGTCGAGATCGAGACGGCGGTCCTGCGCAAGGGGCGCAGCGCCGACCACGTCCGCGCGACGATGCTGCAGGACGGACGCGCGTGCGTCGAGGCGGTCTTCATGATCGGCACGCTCGAGGCAGGCACGGCGCCGCGGTGGGACGCCGGCGTCCCCGCCCGGCCGTCGGCCTCGCGCGCAGACGGCATCCGCGTGCCCGGCCAGAGCCCGACCGGACTCCGGGTCCCCGTGATGGACCAGGTCGACCTGCGGCTCGAGCCGGCCACCGCCTCGTTCGCGCTCGGACGGCCCAGCGGCTCCGGAGAGCTCCGGGGCTGGCTCGCTTTCCTCGACGGCGCCGACTTCGATCCGCTGTCGCTGCTGTACGCGGTCGACGCGTTCCCTCCGGCGACGATGGAGATCAAGCCCACGGGCTGGGTCCCGACGCTGGAGATGACGGTCTACGTCCGTGCCCTTCCCGAGCCCGGTCCGCTCACGATCCTGCACCGCGCCCAGCTCGTCGAGGCCGACCGCGTGGACGAGACCACGACCGTCTGGGACAGCGCCGACCGCCTCGTCGCACAGGCGACGCAGCTCGCAGGCGTCCGGCTCGGCTGAGGCCGGCGCTGCCCCCTGACAGCCGTCGGCTAGAAGGTGTGCTCCTCGCCCGGGAACGCGCCGCTCTCGACGTCGGACACGTACGCCCGTGCGGCGTCCAGCATCGTGTTCCGCAGGTCGGCGTACTTCTTCACGAAACGGGGGAGCCGTCCTCCGTTGAGGCCCATCATGTCCTGCCAGACGAGGACCTGGGCGTCGGTCTCGACACCGGCGCCGATGCCCACGGTCGAGATCTCCAGGCGCTTGGTGATCTCGGCTGCGACGTCGCCCGGCACCATCTCCATCACGACCGCGAACGCGCCGGCCTCCTGCACGGCGAGCGCGTCGTCGATCGTCTTCTGCGCCGCGTCGCCGCGTCCCTGCACGCGGTAGCCGCCGAGTGCATGCTCCGACTGCGGGGTGAACCCGATGTGCGCGCAGACCGGCACGCCTCCCTGGACGAGCCGGCGGATCTGCGGGGCCATCTCGGCGCCGCCCTCGAGCTTGACCCCGTGGGCGTGGCCCTCCTTCATGAAGCGCACTGCCGTGTCGTACGCCTGCTCCGGGGAGCCCTGGTACGACCCGAACGGCAGGTCGGCGAGCACGAACGCGTGCGGCGCGGACCGGGAGACGGCACGCACGAGCGGCATCAGCTCGTCGACGGTGACCGGCAGCGAAGACTCGTAGCCGTAGACGTTGTTGGCGGCGGAGTCACCGACCAGCAGGACGTGGACGCCCGCCTCGTCGAAGATCTGAGCGGCGTACTGGTCGTACGCGGTGAGCATCGTCCACTTCTCGCCGCGCGCCTTCATCTGGGCGAGCGTGTGGGTGCGGACGCGCTTGCGCGCCGCGGGAGCGGTCGCTGCGTCCGGTGAAGCGGGTCGGGAGCCGGTGCCGTACGGGGCGGGCTCCTCCGGCGTGCTGCCACCTGGGGTGGCGGAGGGGTTCTCGGACATGGTCAACCTTCGTTCTCGCAGCTCCCCGATGGAGTCCGCGGACGTCTTCAGGGTGCCACGGAGCGACCGGCGCGACGAGACCTCGAGAGCCCGCTCGTCGTGTGTGATGCGTTACACGGAGGTGAACGGCTCAGTCGGCGAGGTGCTCGCGCCACCGGTGCGTGATCGGGACGCGGCGGTCGCGGCCGAAGTTGCGGCGGGTGACCTTCGGGCCCGGCGGGTACTGGCGCCGCTTGTACTCGGCGCGGTCGACCAGCGTCACGACGCGCTCGACCAGCGCGGCGTCGTACCCCTCGGCCACCACCGCCGCGGCGGACAGGTCGCGCTCGACGTACGCGTCGAGGATCCCGTCGAGGATCTCGTACGGCGGGAGCGAGTCGGTGTCGAGCTGACCCGGGCGCAGCTCGGCGGACGGCGGCTTGCTGATCGCGTTCTCGGGGATCGGCGGCTGCTCGCCACGGGCCTCGGCGTAGGCGTTGCGCCACCGGGCGAGCTCCCACACGAGGGTCTTGCGGACGTCCTTGATCGGGGCGTAGCCGCCGACCGCGTCTCCGTAGATGGTCGAGTAGCCCGTCGCGACCTCGGACTTGTTGCCGCAGGCGAGGACGAGGTGGCCCTCCTGGTTCGACAGGCCCATCCAGACGACGGCGCGGACGCGAGCCTGGAGGTTCTCCTCAGCGAGGCCGGTCAGTCCGAGGGCTCCCTGGAACGCGTCGACCATCGGGGCGATCGGGACCGTCCGCAGGTCGAGGCCCGTTCGTCGGGCGAGCTCGGCCGCGTCCGAACGCGAGTGCTCTGTGGAGTACTCGCTGGGGTTGGAGACACCGAAGACGCGGTCCGGACCGAGCGCGTCCACGGCGATCGCGCCGCACAGGGTGGAGTCGATCCCGCCGGACAGGCCGAGCAGCACCGAGCGGAACCCGTTCTTGTCGACGTAGTCGCGCAGGCCCGTCACGAGCGCACGGTAGATCTCCTCGAGGTCGTCGAGCCGCGGCAGGATCGGCGGCGTCACCGGGGCGTACGGGGCGACGGGCTCGCTCGAGACCACCGTGCGCTCGACCCGCAGCCCGACGAAGCGGGTGTCGGAAGGCGGCATGAGGCGGCGCGCTGCAGGAAGGTCGAGGTCGACGACCAGGAGCTCCTCGACGAACTGCGCCGTGCGGGCGACGAGGTTGCCCGCGGCGTCGACCATGAGCGAGTCACCGTCGAAGACCAGCTCGTCCTGACCACCGACCAGGTTGACGTAGGCCAACGCCACCTCGCCCTCGACCGCGCGACGGCTGCAGAGGTCGAGCCGGACGTCGTCCTTGTTGGCCTCGTACGGCGAGCCGTTGGGGACGACGAGCAGCCCGGCGCCCGCGGCGCGTACCGCCGAGGCGATGCCGTCTCGCCACAGGTCCTCGCAGATCACGGTCGCGACGTCGACGCCGTGGACCTCGACGACGTGCAGGACGTCGCCCGCGACGAAGTTGCGGATCTCGTCGCCGACACCGTAGTTCCAGAGGTGGATCTTGGCCTGACGCGCGACGATCATGCCGCCGTGCATGACGGCGACGGCGTTCTGCGGGGCGTTCTTGGGGATGCCGGGGCCCTCGATCACGCCGTCGGCCTGGTCGAGGAAGCCGACGATGGCCACGAGGTCGCCCAGGCCTTCGTCGGCGAGCCGCGCGGCGACCTCCTCGGCCTTCGCGCGAGACGCGGCGATCATGGACGCGCGCATCGCGAGGTCCTCGAGCGGATAGCCCGTGAGGACCATCTCGGGGAACACGACGAGGTGCGCACCCGCCTCGGACGCCTCGCGGCACCGGCTGAGCACGAGCTCGGCGTTGAAGTCGAGGTCTCCGACGCGGGCATTGACCTGGGCGAGAGCGACACGCAGCTGAGGCACGTCCCCGAGCCTAGCGGCGGGAGCCGCGGACCCGGTTCACCCGCCGGTCACGAATCACGGGCACACTAGGCCCATGGGTAAGCAGGAAGACTTCGTGCTGCGCGCGCTCGAAGAGCGTGACGTCCGCTTCGTACGGCTGTGGTTCACCGATGTTCTCGGGCATCTGAAGTCCGTCGCGGTGGCGCCGGCAGAGCTCGAGGGCGCCTTCGACGAGGGCATCGGGTTCGACGGGTCGGCGATCGAGGGCTTCGCCCGCGTCCACGAGGCCGACATGCTCGCGAAGCCGGACCCGTCGACGTTCCAGATCCTGCCGTGGCGCGGCGAGACGCCGGCGACCGCGCGCATGTTCTGCGACATCCAGCTCCCCGACGGCAGCCCGTCGTACGCCGACCCGCGGTTCGTCCTCAAGCGGACGCTCGCCAAGGCGGCGGAGATGGGCTTCACCTTCTACACGCACCCCGAGGTCGAGTTCTTCCTCTTCAAGGGCAAGCCGGCGCCCGGCGAGCGGCCGGTCCCGGTGGACGACTCGGGCTACTTCGACCACACCGCGCAGGGTGGCGGCCAGGACTTCCGGCGCGAGGTCATCACGATGCTCGAGGCGATGGGCATCTCGGTGGAGTACAGCCACCACGAGGGCGGCCCCGGCCAGCAGGAGATCGACCTGCGCTACGCCGACGCGCTCACCACGGCCGACAACATCATGACGTTCCGTACGGTCGTCCGCGAGGTCGCACTGTCCCAGGGCCTGTGGGCGAGCTTCATGCCGAAGCCGTTCACCGACCACCCGGGATCGGGCATGCACACCCACATGAGCCTCTTCGAGGGTGACGAGAACGCCTTCTACGAGGCGGGCGCCGAGTACCAGCTCTCGCGGACCGGCCGTTCGTTCATCGCCGGCATCCTCCAGCACACCTCGGAGATCACCGCGATCACGAACCAGTGGGTCAACTCGTACAAGCGCCTGATCTTCGGCGGCGAGGCGCCGTCGTACGTGTGCTGGGGCCACAACAACCGATCCGCGCTCGTCCGGGTGCCGATGTACAAGCCGCACAAGGGCGGCTCGGCGCGCATCGAGCACCGCGCGATCGACTCCGGCTGCAACCCGTACCTCGCCTTCGCGATGGTGCTCGCGGCCGGGCTCAAGGGGATCGAGGAGGGCTACGAGCTGCCGCCGGAGGCCGAGGACGACGTGTGGGGCCTCACCGAGGCCGAACGTCGTGCGCTCGGCATCGCGCCGCTGCCGCGCAACCTCGACGAGGCGATCCGCGAGATGGAGAGCAGCGAGCTGGTCGCCGAGACGCTGGGAGAGCACGTCTACGACTTCTTCCTGCGCAACAAACGCGCGGAGTGGCACGACTACCGCACGCAGGTGACGCAGTTCGAGATCGACCGGCTGGTCACGCGGGTCTGAGCGTGCCTGACGACCAGAGGCCGCAGCGCGTACGCACGACGTCGGGGTGGCTCGCCCGCCTCGGGTTCAGCGACCCCGACGAGGCGGCGACGCTGCTCGACGAGTGCGAGCTGCGTTCGCCTGCCGTCGTGGAACGCGTCGCACAGGGTGCCGACCCCGACCTCGCGCTCCGCCGTCTCTGCGAGCTCGCCACCGGGTTCTCGGCAGGGGGCGGGTCGGGGGAGCACCTCGTCACCCACCTCGAGTCCGATCCGGAGCTGTTGACGCGGCTCGTCGCGGTGCTCGGCGGAAGCCACGCCCTCGGCGAGTTCCTCGTCCTGCATCCCGACGCCGTGCTCGATCTGCGCGCCTCCACGATGCCGGTCGAGCCGCGCGACCAGTCGGCGTTCGAACGCGTTCTCGTCGACGTCACGGACCGAGACTCGCTCCGCGTCGCGTACCGCCGTCAGCTCCTGCAGATCGCGGCCCGCGACCTCACGCGCCGCAGCCGGTACGAGACGACGGCCGCGGAGCTCTCCGACCTGGCGGGGGCCACGCTCTCGACCGCGCTGCGCCTCGCGCGCGAGGAGGTCGACGACGCCGACCTCGCACGCCTCGCGGTGATCGCGATGGGCAAGTGCGGTGGTCGGGAGCTGAACTACGTCAGCGACGTCGACGTGATCTTCGTCCACGCCGCGGCGGACGGTGCCGACGAGCAGAAGGCGACGCGGGTCGCGACGCGGCTGGCGTCGGCGCTGATCAGGATCTGCGGCGAGCACACCCGCGAGGGCACGATCTGGGAGGTCGACGCGAACCTGCGGCCGGAGGGCAAGGACGGCCCGCTCGTCCGGACGCTGCCCAGCCACGTCGCGTACTACGAGCGGTGGGCCAGCACGTGGGAGTTCCAGGCACTGCTCAAGGCGCGACCGGTCGCGGGCGACGCCGAGCTCGGCCAGGCCTACGTCGAGGCGCTCGCCCCGATGGTGTGGCAGGCGGCAGCACGCCCGAACTTCGTCGGCGACACCCGCGCCATGCGACGCCGCGTCATCGCCAACATCCCCGCACCCCAGCTCGACCGCGAGCTGAAGCTCGGACCGGGTGGACTCCGCGACGTCGAGTTCGCGGTGCAGCTGCTCCAGCTGGTGCACGGTCGTACGGACGAGCGGCTCCGTGTCCGGTCGACGACGGAGGCGCTGCGTGCGCTGGTCGACGGAGGCTACGTCGCTCGGACCGACGGGGCCTCGATGACGGAGGCCTACACGTTCCTGCGGACGTTCGAGCACCGCATCCAGCTCGACGGCCTACGCCGTACGCACCTGGTGCCGACCGACGAGGAGACGCTCCGGATGATCGGGCGCACCCTCGCGTACCGCACCGAGCCCGCGACCAACCTCCTCAAGGACTGGCAGGCGCAGCGGCGCGAGGTTCTGCGTCTGCACCAGAAGCTGTTCTTCCGTCCGCTGCTCGATGCCGTGGCCTCGATGCCGTCGGCAGCGCTGCACCTCACGCCGGAGGCGGCCCAGGCGCGTCTCGAGGCACTCGGGTACGCCGATCCGCGAGCGGCGCTGACCCATCTGCGTGCGCTGACGTCGGGGATGCGCCGGTCGGCGGCGATCCAACGGCAGCTGATGCCGGCCATGCTCGCGTGGTTCGCGGAGTCGCCCAACCCCGACGGCGGGCTGCTCGCCTTCCGCAAGGTGTCGGAGAGTCTCGGCGGGACCCACTGGTACCTCCGCAAGCTCCGGGACGAGGGCAGCGGCGCCGAGCAGCTCGCGAAGATGCTCGCGGGCAGCGCGTACGTCACCGACCTGATCCAGCGTGCGCCGGAGTCGGTCGCGATGCTGGGCGACGACGCCGAGCTCGAGCCGCGGTCGCTCGACCGGATCGCGACGGAGACCCGATCGGCGGCACGCCGCCACGACGACCCGGCCGAGGCGATCCGTACGGTGCGTCGCGTCCGTCGGCGCGAGCTGTCGCGGATCGCGATGTCGGACGTGCTCGGCCGGGTCGACATCGTGGAGGTGGGCCACGCGCTCAGCGATCTCACGGTGGCGACGATCGAGGCTGCGCTCCAGATCGCGACGCGGACGGTCGAGCAGCAGCGCGGCACGTCGATGCCGACGAAGGTCGCGGTCGTCCTGATGGGGCGGCTCGGAGGGCGGGAGATGGGCTACGGCTCCGACGCCGACGTGATGTTCGTGCACGACCCGCTCCCGGACGCGGACGAGTCCGCGGCGAGCCAGGCGGCGACCGCGGTGGCGACGGAGCTGCGACGCATCCTCGGCGCGACGGGCCCGGACCCGTCGCTCGAGGTCGATGCCGACCTGCGGCCCGAGGGGCGATCGGGTCCGCTCGTGCGCACGCTGGCGTCCTATCGCGCCTACTACGCGCGATGGTCGCTCGTGTGGGAGGCGCAGGCGCTGCTGCGCGCGGCGCCGGTCGTCGGTAACCCGGAGCTGAGTGCCGCCTTCCGGGCGCTGATCGATCCGCTGCGCTGGCCGGAGGACGGGCTGTCCGCCTCGGACGTGCAGGAGGTGCGTCGGATCAAGGCCCGCGTCGACGCAGAGCGACTTCCCCGTGGTGCCGACCCGGCGACGCACCTCAAGCTGGGGCGCGGAGGCATCGCCGACGTGGAGTGGACGGTGCAGCTGATCCAGATGCAGCACGCGCACGAGATCGATGGGCTGCGGACGACGGAGACGCTCCCGGCACTGCACGCAGCCGCCGAGGCGCAGCTGCTCGGCTCCGACGACGCCGCGATCCTCGAGGACGCCTGGCGGCTGGTGAGCAGGATCCGCAACGCGTACGTCCTCCTGCGCAACCGCGCGGGCGCGTCGCTGCCGGAGAACGCGAACGACCGCGCCGGAGTCGCGTGGCTGCTCGGCAGCGGCATCGACGGCGGCGAGCAGATGGTCGACGAGTACCTGCGTACGACGCGGCGCGCGCGCCAGGTCGTCGAGCGTGTCTTCTGGGGCTGAACAGCCCTGGGCTGAACCCCTGAGTGCCCTGCGAGGTACGGGTGGAGATCGAAGATCACTCTGACCGGGTCATGGTCGGCCGGTGCGGGGCCGGCCGACCATCTCGGTCAGTCCATCACCCTGCGGACCGCTCCCCAGTGATGAGTGCGGCCCGTTCGCCTGTCGTCAGACCACCCCAGACGCCATACGGCTCCTTCACCTTGAGCGCGTGCTGCAAGCACTGGTCGCGTACGGTGCAACGCGCACAGTACGTCTTCGCCAGGTGCTCGCGAGCGTGCCGACGTGGGCCGCGCTCCGACTCAGGAGAGAAGAACGTCTCGGGGTCGGCCTCACGGCACGCTCCCTCGTACTGCCATTCGTAAGCCTCCATGAGAGGCATTGGAAGGCGGGCAATGCTTGCCATGTTGGTACCCCCTAGTGAACAACGCGGCATGCAACTGGTTCAGAACTTATCCAAATCTGATTCATCGCACAAGATCCATGTGGCGGAACACTTCGTTGAGGGTCACACTCGGGAGCGAGATACTTCCTTCGGTGGGCGAAGGAGGAGGGTTGGCTTCGTTGCCGCAGAACAGGGTGGCCGAGCAGAGATCCCGGACCGGGCCGGGTCTGGAGACGAGCATGGACGACGGGTCGGAGCTCCTCTGGGGCGTGGGCGCGGTCGCGGAGCGCGTGGGCGTCGCAACCCCGACGCTGCGCACGTGGGAGCGCCGCTACGGCCTCGGGCCGAGCCAGCGCACCGAGGGCGGCCACCGGCGTTACAGCGAGACCGACATCCGCCGGGTCCAGCTCATGAACCGCATCGTGACCAGCGGGGTCCCGGCGCAGTCCGCGGCACGCGTCGCGCTCTCGCTGGACTCCAGCGGGCTGGTCGCGGCGCTCGCGTCCGACGAGCCGTTGTACGGCGCTCCGGGGCAGGTCATCGCGACGCCCGCCGAGACCGTCGGCCGGATCCTCGACGCGGGCGCGGCCCTCGACGTCGTCGGGATCACGACGCTGCTCGCCGACACCGTCCGTGACTGGGGTGTCCTCGGCGCGTGGGTGAACGTGCTGGCGCCGGCACTCCAGGACGCCTCCTTCGCCGTGGCGGACGCGAAGCTGGGCGAGGAGTCGGAGCGGGTGATCCGCGAGCGGCTCGAGGTCGAGCTGCGGTCGGTCGCCCGGTCGTACGCTCCGCGCTACCTGGGGGTGCGCCCCCTCGTGCTGGCGTCGGTGGACGCGGAGGCAGAGTCGCTCGCGGTGCTCGCGCTCGAGGCGGCTCTGGCCGGCAGGGGAGTGGCCGTCCTGTCGCTCGGGTTCGAGGTGCCCGCTCGGTCGCTCGTCGGCCTGCTCGGTCGCGTGACACCTGCGGCGGTGTACCTGTGGGCGAGCCACGTCCCCGACACGGCGATGGTCGACGCCTTGGACGCCTCCGCCGGTGACACTCCGGTGCTCGTCGGTGGCCCGGGCTGGGTCGGGTTGAAGACGGATCTCAAGAACGTCGAGCTCGTGTCCGCGCCCGACCTGCTCGCGACGGCTGACCGTCTGCTCGGCCTCATGCAGGAGGCACCCGCCGGACGACGATGACGCGGTGCAGGCTCAGGACAGTCGGAGATCTTCGGCAAGACGGTCCACGACCGCGTCGACGTAGCCGGGGGTGACCGGCCCGTTCTGCAGGTGGCCCCACAGCTCGAAGGAGACCGTCCCGAAGACCGTCGTCCACGCCATCAGCGTGCGGAGCATCAGCTCGTCCGGCAGGCGCGTGCCCGTGGTCTGCTCCACGAAGATGTCGACCGGCTCGAGCGCGGCCCTCAGGTCCGACGCCGTGCCGGACTCCGCACCGGGCTTCCCCGTCTCGGTTCCGTGCTCGTCGGTGACGATCCGGAGGAACGCCGACGTGATCCGCGAGGCGGGGTCGATCGTGTCCTGCGGCGCGGCGTACCCGTGGACGGGGCTGCCGTAGAGCAGCGCGTAGTCGTTGGGGTGAGCGAAGGCCCAGCCCCGTACGGCATGGGTGCAGGCGGCCAGCCGCGCCGCGGTGCGGGTGCGGTCGGTGATCGCCGCGTCGGCGGCCTCGACGTGAGCGCCGAGCTCGTCGTACACCGAGACGAGGAGCGCGGTGAGCAGCGCGTCGCGGCTGGGGAAGTAGCGGTAGACCGCGGACGAGACGAGGCCGAGCTCTCGGGCGATCGCACGGAACGACAGCGCGGCCGGGGGAGTGTGGTCGAGCTGCGCGCGAGCGCTGCACAGGATCTCGGCCACGGTCTCGTCGCGTGCCCGACGACGGCGTACGGGCTTGTCTGGAGAGGTCACCCACGCATTCTGACACGAAAGAGAGCAGTGCTCTCGACAAGTGCCGGCAATCCGTCTAGTCTTCCGTTCGAGAGCAGTGCTCTCCCAACGACAGGAGCAGACCATGCAGGACCACCACGTGATCGTCGGAGCAGGCCCCGTCGGCCGCGAGATCGCCGCGCAGCTGACGGGCCGGGGCTCGCGGGTCACCGTCGTCACCCGCAGCGGAGCGACGGTTCCGGGCGCCGCCTCGGCTGCGCTCGACGCCTCGGACGAGGCCGCGCTACTCGCCGTCACCGAAGGTGCGGCTGCGATCCACAACTGCGCCAACCCGCCCTACACGAGCTGGGCCCGCGACTGGCCTCCGCTCGCGGCGTCGCTGCTCGCCGTCGCGGAGAGGTCGGGTGCCCTCCTCGCGATCACCGGGAACCTCTATCCGTACGGTCCGGTCGACGAGCCGATGCGCGAGTCGATGCCGGATGCCGCGACCGACACCAAGGGCCGTGTCCGCGCTCGGATGTGGGCGGACGCACGGGCCGCGCACGAGGCGGGTCGCGTGCGTGCGGTCGAGGTGCGGGGGTCGGACTACGTGGGGAGCGGGGTCGGCGACAACGGCGTTCTCACACGGCTCGTCCCCGCGGCCCTGAAGGGTCGGTCGGTGTGGACGCTCGGCCGAGCCGACCTTCCGCACTCGTGGACCGACGTGCGCGACGTGGCCCGCACGCAGATCGCCCTCGCCGACCGCCCTGACCTCGGCGGTCGCCTGTGGCACGTCCCCACCAACGCGCCGCGGTCGCAGCAGGAGGCACTCGACGACGTGCTCGCCTCCGTGGGCAAGCCCTCCGTCCGCGTCCGTTCGATCCCGCACGGCGTCGTCCGCGCCGCCGGCGCCGTCGTCCCGATGATGCGCGAGCTGGCCGAGACGAACTACCAACGGATGCGACCGTACGTCCTGGACTCCTCCGAGACGCAGCGCGTCCTCGGCATCAGCCCTACGCCGTGGGACGAGGTGTGCCGGCGGACCGCAGGCTGACGTGCCGTCAGTCGGCGTCGAGCGCGGTCATCGGGTCGCCGAACCGCTCCAGCCGTCCGCCCATCTCGCCGAGGAGCACCTGACGGACGCTCGACGGGTCCTCGAGCTCGTCCCAGGTGCGCGGCGCGGCGACCCACGGCCGTGAGCGTCCGCGCAGCGAGTACGGCGTGACCGTGGTCTTCGCGCGGACGTTCTGGCTCCAGTCGAGGAATACCTTGCCCCGTCGATCGGCGCGACGCATGGCCGACAGCACGCGGTCGGGGTGCTGGCCGGACAGCTCGTCGGCGATCCCGCGGGCGTAGTCGCGCAGCGCGTCGGGCGAGGTCTCTCCTCCGTGTGACGCGTACAGGTGCAGGCCCTTGCTCCCGCTGGTCACCGGGACCGTCCGCCACCCGTCGGCGTCGAGGCGCTCGCGGACCAGCTGCCCGATGGCCACCGCCTCCTCGAGGCCGGCGGGCTCACCGGGGTCGAGGTCGATCACGAGGCGGTCGGCATCGCGTACTCCGCCGCGAGGCCCGACGGTCCACTGCGGGGTGTGGAGCTCGAGCGCGGCGAGGTTCGCGAGCCACACGAGGTCGGAGCGGTGCTCGGCGATCGGGAACACCAGCGAGTCCCGGCCCGTCGAGCTTCCCGGTGTCGCCACCTCGACGGTGCGCACCCAGTCGGGCGTGCCGCGGGGGACGTTCTTCTCGAAGAACGGGTCCTTCTCGACACCGTCCGGCCAGCGCTTGCGCGTGCAGGGCCGGTCGGCGAGCTGCTTCAGCAGCGGCTCCGCGACGGAGAGGACGTAGTGGATGACGTCGAACTTGGTGGTCCCTTCGTCGGGATAGAGCACCTTGTCGAGGTTGCTGACCTTGAGGGACCGTCCGTCCACGTCCAGAGTGCTCGACGCCATGACCCCACCTTGGCACGCGTACGTGCGACAAGCACGGCGTCATCGACCCTCTGGAGGTCTAATCTCGGGGCCGAAGGGGGTGGACGCCATGCCCGACGAACAATGGGTGGAGCTTCGGGTCCACGGAGTCAGCGGTACGCCTGCGGGGTCGATGCTGGACCGCCCGTACGTGTGCCAGGTCGGCGGTGACGACGAGTCGCGATACTTCCGGTCCGTCGACGCCTCGGGTGACGAGCTCGAGGGTCACGACGGTCAGGTCCTCGAGGCGTACCACTGGGGCCGCCTGACCTCGGGGAGCAAGGTCAAGGCGCTGTGGTTGATCCTGCTCCCGTTCGGCATGGTCAACGGTGCCCACTTCATGCTTCCGCCCATCGGCGCCGGGCGCGTTCCGCGCGTGCTCCACGCGGCCTGCGACGCGCTGCTGCGCCTCGTCGGAGTTCTGCTGACGTCGATGTTCGCGTTCGCCGCCGGACTCGTCCTCATCGACCTCATCGGCTCCCGCTGGGCACCAGACGCACGGTTCCTGAAGTCGCTCGAGCCGAGCGTGGTGCTCGGTGCCGCCGTCGTCCTCACCGCACTGGTCGTGGTCGTCATCGCGTTCCTCGGCCGGGGATACCGCCCTGGCCGACTCAAGGCGTTGTGGAACCGCGTGGAGGCCCGGCGTGCGGGAGTTCCCGCCGCCACCTCGGCGGAGACGTACGAGCCGCCCAAGGAACGCTCCGTCACACCGCTGGCGCAGGAGTCGTTCTACTCCGGGGACAACCGCACGCCGACCCTGCGCGACCTCCACCTCGCCGCTGGACTGCTCGTGGTGGCTGCGATGGGCATCTGGGTGGCGCATCCCTTCGCGTGGGAGCGCGACATGACCTCGATCCAGCTCGTGGTCTGCGCATGGGTGGTCGTCGTCGCCGTGGTCACCCTCCTCGGCGACCCCGAGAAGGGCACTCGTGACCGGCTGCCGTCCGGCGAGGCCACCTGGCGCGAGGTGTGGAAGCAGACCACAGCGGTGCTGGGCGTGATCGCGCTCCTCGGCAGCGTCGGACTGCTCGTCGCCGCCGTCGCCGACGTCGGTGGTGTGAGCCGGGTCGAGTGGACGATGCTGCGAGACCGTCCCGAGGCGTTCGACTTCATTGCCAACTGGCTCCTCCTCATCGGCGTCGCGGCGCTGCTCGCCCTGTTCGTGGTCAACCTGCTCCTCGTCCTCGTCCAGCGGTCGCACCGCCCGGAGAAGGGCAGCCCGGGGCACTACTTCACCCCGTACGCCGGCGGGATGGCGGCGGCGCTGTTCACCGCGATCGGCACCTTCATCGGCGTCGGCTTCTCGGCTGCGGTCGCGACCGGTATCTCGTCGGCGCTCAACCTGTCGCAACCCGTGGAGGGGGCGTCCGACGGGGCCCAGGTCACGGTCGGGACGACACCCATGCTGGACCGCGTCGCCTACGCGTGGGGCCTGAACGTCGTCATCCTCGTCGCGATCATGGTCGGCGTGGTCCTGTGGCGGATGCGCAGGCGCCGTCGTACGGGGGAGCGCGTGACCGCCATGTACACCGACGGCGGTTCGCTCCTGGTGCCGAGCCGCTGGGTCTCGCGCGTCCGCTTCGCAGTGCAGAAGGCCCGCGTCAAGAACGCCGTCGGCGCGATCTGCCTGAGCTTCGCGTGCGCCGGCATGGTCCTCGCGGTCGTTCTCGCGATCGAGCTGGTGCCGTGCGTCAACTCGCGCGACCCGAACACCTGCGGCCACGCTCCCGGATGGCTCGACGCCCTCAGCCAGCCGAAGTACGTCGTCGGCGCCGACGGTGTCGCCAAGTCCAACGTGGTCGCGCTGTTCGGCGCCTGGCTGCTCATCGCGGCCGCCGGCTGGCTCCTGCTGCAGAGCCGGAAGGCGGTGGCTCAGGAGGGCAAGCGCCGCGGCCTCAACGTCGTCTGGGACGTGCTCGCCTTCTGGCCGCACGCGGTGCACCCGTTCTCGCCGCGCGCCTACTCGAAGCGGTGCGTGGAGGACCTGCGGCAGCGGATCCGGTGGCACCTGGAGCGGTTGCCCAAGGACGGGAACCACCGAGACCTCGTCCTCTGCGGGCACAGCCAGGGGAGTCTCATCAGCTTCGCCACGATGATGCTGCTCGACGACGAGGAGCGTGACCGCGTGGCTCTGGTGACGTTCGGCTCGCAGCTCCGGGTGATCTTCCCGAGGGCGTTCCCTGCCTACGTCAGCTTCGCGGCGATCAACCAGCTCTACCGCGAGCTCAACGGTGCCTGGATCAACCTCTACCGGACGACCGACGAGCTGGCCGGGCCGGTGCTGTCGTGGAGCCACCAGATCGACGCCGAGGGTGCGCGGTCGCACCACTTCCCGGAGCCGTTCGGCGGAGAGCAGGACGACGAGTACACCAGTCCCTACCGGACGCGCCGCTGCGGTGCGGACTGGCGGCTCGCCGACCCCATCGCGTACGACCCCGGGCTGCAGGACGGTCCGGTGGCCGAGATCTACGGGCACTCCTGGTACGCGCGCAACCCCGACTGGCACGTCTGCCTGGAGACCGTCCGAGCGACGCCGCCACCTGACCGCGAGGCGATGGCTGCCGAGGCGGAGATCGCCGCGTGGGCCGAGGTCGCGCCAACGGACGCCGGCGCGCGGACGCGCGCCCACGACCCTGTCGTCGGGTGACGCAGGCAGTTCCGGTCACTCCCTGCTCCGTCACTCCTGCGAGGGGAGCTCCAGGAGCGCGTCGAGGACCGTGCGTAGCGCAGCATCGCTGTCGGCCCGTCGCCAGGCGGCGCGGAGGTGGACGTCCGAAGCGTCATCGTCGAGCTTCTCGTCGACCTCCACGAACGCGACGTGCGGATCGGTCGCGTCGCGTGCGACGGAGCGCAGCGTCAGGTGGCAGCCGACCTCGGCACCGACGAGCGCGAGCGCAGTCTGGGTGTCCGGCGCGAGCTGCACCACGTCGGGGACGAAGCCGTGCCGGTGCGCGAGCCGGCGGAGGCGGTCGGGGAGCACGGCCCCCTCGTGGGGCGGCAGCGACACGAACGGCTCGCCGGCCAGGTCGCCGATCGACAGGGATCGCGCCGTGGCGAACGGGTGCGTGTCAGGCACGGCCACGACGAGTCGGTCGCGCGCCACGACTTTTGCGTGCACGGCCGAGGGGACCACGTCCCACCGTCCGAGCGCGACGTCGGTCTCGCCGTCGACCACCTTGCGCATCGCCGGCTGGGCGAAGTTCTGGCTGGACAGCTGGAGGGTGATGCCGGGGTGCCGTGACCTCACCGAGCGGGCCAGCTGCGCGACGATCCGGTGGGTCGACAGTCCGGCGAACGAGATCCGGACCAGCCCGACCTCTCCATCGACCGCCGACCGTACGGCTCCCTCGGCGCGTCGGACGGCATCGAGAACCTCGCGTGCGGGGGCGAGGAGCGCCAGCCCGCTCGCGGTCAACGACACCGACCGGGTGCTTCGGTCGAACAACCGCGTGCCCAGCTCGCGCTCGAGCTGCTTGATGGTGCGGCTGAGCGGCGGCTGCGCGACGTGGAGGCGCTCCGCCGCGCGCCCGAAGTGCAGCTCGTCGGCGACGGCGAGGAACGCGCGGAGAGGGTGGACGTCCACGACAGCCTCGATTCTTGCGCTTCCGGTATCACCGAAGGAACGATCCAGTATTGGACCGAACCTAATCCCATGGGCCACTGTGGTGCCATGTACACCGGCAACCCTGACGTCCCTGACGACGTCTTCGCTGACGTCCTCACGCAGGTCACGACTTTCGTCCGCGACCGGGTCGTGCCTCGCGAGACCGAGATCATGAACTCGGACGCGATCCCTGCCGACCTCAGGGCCCAGGCCGCCGACATGGGGCTCTTCGGGTACGCGATCCCTCAGGAGTGGGGCGGCCTCGGTCTCGACCTCGTGCAGGACGTCGAGCTGGCGATGCAGCTCGGATACACCTCCCTGGCGTTGCGCTCGATGTTCGGCACGAACAACGGCATCGCCGGCCAGGTCCTCGTCGGGTTCGGCACCGACGAGCAGAAGGCCCGCTGGCTCCCCGGCATCGCCTCCGGTGAGGTCGTCGCGTCCTTCGCCCTCACCGAGCCCGGTGCCGGCTCGGACCCGGCGGGCCTCAAGACCGTCGCGCGCGCCGACGGGGAGGGGTGGGTCATCGACGGCAGCAAGCGGTTCATCACCAATGCAACAGACGCGAACCTCTTCGTCGTCTTCGCTCGTCTCGACCCCGCGCCCGCGACCGGCAACGGCATCGCGGTGCTCCTCGTCCCCGCCGAGACCTCCGGCGTCGAGGTCGGCGTCAAGGACGCCAAGATGGGCCAGGAGGGGTCGCGGACCGCCGACGTGACGTTCACCGGCGTACGGGTCGGCGCGGAGGCGCTCGTCGGCGGTGCCGGGGAGGTCGGCTACCGCGCCGCCATGACGTCTCTCGCACGCGGGAGGATCCACGTCGCCGCGCTGGCCGTCGGGACCGCCCAGCGCGCCCAGGACGAGTCGGTGTCGTACGCCGCCTCCTCGACGCAGGGCGGCACGCCCATCGGGAGCTTTCAGCTCGTCCAGGCGATGCTCGCCGACCAGGCCACCGGCGTGATGGCCGGGCGCGCCCTGGTCCGCGAGACCGCCCGGGCGTACGTCACCGGGGAGGACCGCCGCATCGGTCCCTCCGTCGCCAAGCTGTTCTGCACGGAGATGGTCGGCAAGGTGGCCGATCTTGCGGTCCAGGTGCACGGCGGCACGGGATACATGCGGGAGGTCCCCGTCGAGCGCATCTACCGTGACGTGCGGCTGCTGCGTCTGTACGAGGGCACCAGCGAGATCCAGCGCCTCATCATCGGCGGCGGCCTCGTGAGAGGGGCTCAGGCGCGTTCCTGAGCCTGAACGGCGAACAGCCCCGGATCGGGGGAATCCAGGGCCGTTCAGGCCGAGGTGCGAGCCGGGGGCGGGCTCACTCCTCGGGTCGTGGTGAGTTGTGATCGACGTGCGCGGTGTGCGTCTCCGTCGCCGACAAGGCTCTCATCACCGTGTTACAGGGATGTTTCGTGGTCCGGCGATCACGACCGGGAGGCGTCCTACCCCGCCGCGGCGTGCATCTTCGCGAGCCTGGCCCTCAGCAGCGGGACGCGGTGCGCGTTCGAGCGCAGGGCGACGTACTCGTCACCGCGCACCCACAGGAGTGCGTCATCGAGCCTGCGTACGGCGCCGGGGGGATAGCGATAGGCCATCCGCTCGTCGAGCGTCTCGGCATCGACCGAGCGCAGGACGTCGGCGAGCTCGGTCAGCGAGGTGATCCCCAGCTCCAGGAGCAGCCCAGCGATCCAGTCGTAGTGATCGGTCCGCGACCAGCCGGCGTCGGGGTACTGGCCGGCGAGGAACGCCGCCAGCTCGCGTGACGTGACCCGCGGATCCTCCCAGATCGCCGCTGGCTCGGGGCCGGCAGGTGACCCGCGGTGGCGTTCCCGGATCGTCGAGAACTCCCGGTCGGCGAGCTCCAGCAGTCCCGCCGCGAGGGTGAACCGGCGATCGAGGTCGGGGACGTGCTCGTCGGCGATGGTGCCCTTGTAGCGGATGTCGTGCTCGAACTCCGCCCAGGCGTGCTGCAGCACGGTACGGACCTGGACCTGCGCCCGGAGCCCCGCCAACAGAGGGTGCTGGGCCTGCCCGGCCTCGCCCAGACCGATCAGAAGGTGTCGGCTCGCGTACCCGAAGCGGCCTTCGCTCGCGGTCTCCAGACCCATGTCTCGGTCGTCGTGGACCACGACCTGGTCGCTGAGCAGATCGACGACGGCCTGGACGTCACTCTGCACGTACGTGATGACGCGAAGCCCGATCTGGTCGGTGATCTCTCGCAGCGGGTCGGTGTAGACGAGCGTCCCGTCTGCCGTGCGCGCCGCCTTCGCGGCGAACGAAGCGACCGACTTCGCGCGCCCGGTCACGGTCAGGTAGTTGATGCCGGCGTCGTCGAGGATCGCGGTCACCAGGCCGACGAACTCGGCGGTGGAGGCCTTCAGGCGGGGGTGCAGCTCGGCGTACTCGCGCACCGCAGAACGAGGGTCGCGCGTCGGGACGACGATCCGTTTCCCCCGTGGCGAGGGCGTCAGTCCCTCGGGAAGCGTCGGCGTGACGATGTAGCCGGTCTCGAAGTCGCCGTACGTCGTGATCTCGTCCGGGTGGCGGATCGCGAGGAGACCGACGTACGCGCACAGCACTGCGTCGACCTGGTCCTCCACCACGCGGAGCTCGCTCTTGCGTCCCGCAGCCTCGGCAGCAGCGCGGAGCGAGCGCCATGCATCGCCCGCCTCGGGGGTGTCCAGCACCAGGGGCGGCTCGGCGGCGCTGAGGCCTTCGACCAGGCCGAGCAGCACCACCAGCTCGGCGCGGAGCTGGTCGAGGTCACGGCCGGGCTTGTTCTTGTACTTCAGTGTCCGACCCAGACGGAAGAGCGCGACCGTCGCCGGGTGCGGATAGACCTCGATCGCTCGACGCGGACGACCCGAGCGAGGGTTCATGTCGAGTCCGAGGCGGGCCGCCAGCCGCGCGCCGCGAGGCTTGTCGGCGAACTCAGGCTTGCCGGTGTTGGACGGATGTGCGCCCGCATCGAAGCGGGCGAAGTCGCGGTTGAGCGCCGCCTCCGCCGGCCGGTTCCCGGTCGGGTTGGTGACGATGAGCGGCGCGTCGATCGCGACGAGGCAGTCGCCCTCGACGTACGGCTCCAACGCCGCGACGATCTCGTCGTCCGTCCTCGCCGCGGAGACGTGCACCAGCTGCCCTGCGGGGTCGAGAACTGCCAGTCCCGTGGGCTTGCGCTCGCCCCACGCAAGGTCGACTCCGACGAAGTACATGGGCACAGCCTGCACCATGCCGGCTCGGACCACGAGGAACGGCGACCACCGCGAGTATGTCTCCCGTCCCCGAACGGTCAGCGGTGTTGAAAGCAGGCGCCGTCGATCATCCGGAAGAGACCGACCACGCCGTCGCGGGCGCTCGTTCCTCTTTCCGCCTACTCGAGTCCACCGAGACGGAGGGCGTTCTCGATCTCGCCGAGTGTGGCGGAGGACAGAACGCCCGCCCGCTCGATCAGGTCGTCCCGGGACACGGTGGTCAGCCACGTGCAAGGGGTCAAGCCCGGACGAGGCAACGCGAACCGCAGCACGCCTTCAAAGGGCAGTCCTTCCACAGCGCCTACTGCCACTTCGACACCCAGACCGGTGATGTCGACACCCGCCCGAGCGACGACCTGCATCACCCGGATCCCGGACGCGTCGTCTCCCGACAGCAGCACGACCGGCCGCCGCTCGTCGAACTTCACCCACCAGACTTCGCCACGTTGCACATGTCCTCCTGACGCTTTGATCATCGGTGTGAAGGCACACAATCACGCGGTGGCCGCGCTGGACGAGAAACCAGGTCCGCCGCCACCATGCCCGACCTACGGCTGAGTACGAGAAGGTCAGAGCGCGCGAACGCCCCCGCGCCGCCGCAGTTCAGCGGGGTGCGAGGGCGTTCGAGCGGCCCGGTTCTAGATGTCGTAGTAGAGCTCGAACTCGTGCGGGTGAGGACGCTGCGCGATCGGAGCGATCTCGTTCTCGCGCTTGTACTCGATCCAGGTCTCGATCAGGTCCGGCGTGAAGACGTCGCCCTGGGTCAGGAACTCGTGGTCGGCCTCGAGCGAGTCGAGGACGGCGCCGAGCGAGGTCGGGACCGAGTCGATCTGGTTGTACTCGTCCGGCGGGAGCTCGTAGATGTTCTTGTCGATCGGCTCCGGCGGCTCGATCTTGTTCTTGATGCCGTCGATGCCGGCCAGCAGCAGCGCGGAGAACGCGAGGTACGGGTTGGCCGACGGGTCGGGGCAACGGAACTCGATGCGCTTGGCCTTCGGGTTCGAGCCGGTGATCGGGATGCGCACGCACGCCGAACGGTTGCGCGAGCTGTAGACGAGAGCGATCGGCGCCTCGAAGCCCGGCACCAGGCGGTGGTACGAGTTCACCGTCGGGTTGGTGAACGCGAGCAGCGACGGCGCGTGCTTGAGGATGCCGCCGATGTAGTGACGTGCCATCTCCGAGAGGCCGCCGTAGCCGGCCTCGTCGTAGAACAGCGGCTCGCCGTCCTTCCAGATCGACTGGTGGCAGTGCATGCCCGAGCCGTTGTCGCCGAAGATCGGCTTCGGCATGAAGGTCGCCGTCTTGCCGGCGGCCCAGGCCGTGTTGCGGATGATGTACTTGAACTTCATGACATCGTCGGCGGCCTTGAGCAGCGTGTCGAAGCGGTAGTTGATCTCCGCCTGGCCGGCCGTGCCGACCTCGTGGTGCGCGCGCTCGACCTGGAGGCCGGCGTCCTCGAGGTGCAGGACCATGTCGTTGCGCAGGTCCGCGAAGTGGTCCGTGGGGGAGACGGGGAAGTAGCCGCCCTTGTAGCGGACCTTGTAGCCGCGTGCCTCGTCCTCGGCGCCGGTGTTCCAGGCGCCGGCGATCGAGTCGATCTCGTAGAAGCCACGGTTGGCCGACGTCTCGAAGCGCGCCTTGTCGAACACGTAGAACTCGGCCTCGGGGGCGAAGAACGCCGTGTCGCCGATGCCGGTGCTGGCGAGGTACGCCTCGGCCTTCCGCGCGATGTTGCGCGGGTCGCGCGAGTAGGCCTCGCCCGTCAGCGGGTCGTGGATGAAGAACTCGAGGGCGAGGGTCTTCTCGGGACGGAACGGGTCGATGTACGCCGTCGTCGGGTCCGGGAACAGCGCCATGTCGGACTCGTGGATGGCCTGGAAGCCGCGCACGGAGGAGCCGTCGAACATCAGCCCGTCCTCGAACACCGCCTCGTCGAAGGACGAGACCGGCACCGTGAAGTGCTGCTGGATGCCTGGCAGGTCGGTGAAGCGGACGTCGACGAACTTGACACCCTCGTCCCTGATGTAGGCCAAGAGCTCGTCGCGGTTTGAGAACATAAAGCCTCCTCGGCCAGAGCGCTGCTGCACAGGCCGGCCGTCTCGTACGGGGGTCGATCACAGGGTCACGTCGCTGTGCCCCCACGAACGTAGGCAGGGCCAGTTACCCAACCATGACCCGTATGTTTCAGCCATGTTACGAAGTTCCGGGGGTGATGAGGAAGGGGACCCGAGGTCGGCGTCACGGGTCTCGGACGGCTGGTGAGCGCCGAGTAGGGTTGTCGCCGTGACCACGCCCTCCCCGGAACCAGCAGTGTCGATGCCGGAGGTGGCCGGGATCGGCCGCCGTTTCCTCGCCCTGCTGATCGACTGGTTCGTCGCGCTCTTCACCGCATCGGTCGTCACGGGCTCGCCGGCGTTCGGCGTGGGAGCGGTGAGCGGCTGGTGGACGCTGCTCGCCTTCTGGCTCGAGGTCTCGCTCCTCGACGCGACCCTCGGCTTCTCGATCGGCAAACGGGTCGTCGGCATCTGCGTCGTCGGCCCGAACGGCCGCCCGATCGGGCTCCGCGCATTCGTGCGCACGGCGCTGATCCTCCCGATCATCCCGCCGCTGATCCAGAACCACGAGGGCCGCGGTTTCCACGACGTCGTGGCTCAGTCGGTGATCACGTACATCCGTCCGCGGAAGCAGCCCGCCTAGCGACCGTCCTGCTGGTCCGCGCTCAGCGGCCCTGCATCATCTTGCGCGAGCCCTTGGCGCTCGTCGGCACGGGACCACGCGGGATCGGGGCCTGCGGCCGCATGGCGTCGAGCGCCTTCAGCTTGTTGATGATCGGCGTGATCTGCGCGGGCTTCAGCGCGCGCTTCGACTTGCGGATCGTCGAGACGAGCTTGGGGAGGGGCACCTCGCCCTTGTCGGTGTCGCGGCCGACGACGATCGTCGAGATCGGGACGTCCTCGCCGACGATGCGCGCGGTCTTCTTGCGCTCGACCGTCAGCAGGTTGCGGACCCGGTTGGAGTTGCCCTCGCCGACGAGCACGATCCCCGGGGGACCGACGACACGGTGCACGACGTCCTGGCTCTTGGTGAAGGCGACGGCCTGGTCGACCTTCCAGCCGCGCTTGAGCATCCCGAGCGCACCGGCTCCGGCGCCGACCTGACCCTCGACCTGTGCATAGGCCGACTTCTCGGCGCGCCGACCGAACACGATCAGCGTCGCGAGCACGCCCGTGAGGACGGACAGGATCGACGTGAAGACGATGCCGATCAGGCTGCCGCTGCCACCGAGGAACCACCCGAGGGCGAACACCACGCCACCCGTGACGAGGAACCACGCGAGCAGGCGCAGGCCGATCGTACGATCGGAGCGCTTGGTGATCTTGTAGGCGGACCGGATCTGCGCGATGCGACCCTGCGGCGGCGAGTCAGGAGTGGACATGGCACCCAGGGTACGCCGTCGGCGGGCGGGGTCGATCGTCAGGTTCTGGCGGTGGTGCGTGCCTCGATCGCCTGCTTGTAGAGGCGTCCGGCGCGGTAGGACGACCGCACCAGCGGTCCGGAGAGGACACCGGCGAAGCCGATCTCCTCCGCCTCCTGACCCATCTCCACGAACTCCTCGGGCTTGACCCAGCGCTCGACGGGATGGTGCAGGGGAGAGGGGCGCAGGTACTGGGTGATCGTGAGCAGCTCGCAGCCGGCGTCGTACAGGTCCTGCATCGCCTGGCTGATCTCCTCACGGGTCTCGCCCATGCCGAGGATCAGGTTGGACTTCGTCACCAGCCCGTACGCCCGTGCCTCGGTGAGCACGTCCAGCGAGCGCTCGTAGCGGAACGCCGGCCGGATGCGCTTGAAGATGCGGGGGACGGTCTCGACGTTGTGCGCAAGGACCTCGGGCCGCGAGGAGAAGACCTCCTCGAGCAGCTCCGGGATGCCGTTGAAGTCGGGGATGAGGTTCTCGACGCCCGTGTCGGGGTTGAGCTCGTGGATCTTGCGGACCGTCTCGGCGTACAGCCACGCGCCGCCGTCCGGCAGGTCGTCGCGGGCGACACCGGTGATGGTGGCGTAGCGCAGGCCCATGGTGCGGACGCTCTCGGCGACGCGACGAGGCTCGTCACGGTCGAGGGCGGTGGGCTTGCCGGTGGCGATCTGGCAGAAGTCGCAGCGCCGGGTGCACTGCTCGCCGCCGATCAGGAAGGTCGCCTCACGGTCTTCCCAGCACTCGTAGATGTTGGGACAGCCGGCTTCCTGACAGACGGTGTGCAGGCCCTCCGACTTCACGAGCTGTTTGAGCTCCGTGTACTCGGGACCCGTACGCGCACGCGTCTTGATCCACTCGGGCTTCTTCTCGATCGGGGTCTCGGCGTTGCGAGCCTCCAAACGGAGCAGTTTGCGGCCTTCAGGTGCAAGCGTCACGTTCTTCACCCTACGTGGTCGTCGACGAGACCTCGAAGAGACCGTGCGTACGCCCCAGGCGTCAGCCCGGTGACCGCGCGGAAGTCGTGCGCGAGGTGGGCCTGGTCGACGTACCCGAGGTCGGTGGCCAGGCGCGCGAGCCCGCGGTCGTCGACGGTGGCGAGCGCCTGCGCGACGTGCTGCAGGCGGATGCGTCGGGCGACCCACTTGGGGCCGTGCCCGAGCGTCCGCGAGAGCGCCCGCTGGACCGTCCGCTGACTCACTCCGAACCGAGACGCCAGCAACGGTCCGGCGCGGTCGTCCAGGCGGCTCCGGAGGTGGTCGACGACCGCGTTGGCAAGAAGGAGCGACGCGTCCGGGGCCGAGCCGCCGACGAGGTCCCCGATCACCGCGTCGGCCCGAGCCGCCATCTCCAGGGGATCGTCCTCGGTCGCGACGGTCGACAGCAGGTCGTGCACCTGCGCGTCGAGGTCGCGGTCGACCGGGAGGGCGGTGTCGGCGACGTCGGCGGGCCCGAGGCGGCTCACGAGCGCGAGCCCGGCGGGGCGCAGCCGGATCCCGAACACCGAGCCCGACCCGGCGATCGTCCGCGTCCACGCACGGCTGTGGACTCCCGTGACCACCAGCGGTGCCGGGACGGCCCCGCGCTCGACGCTCAGCGTCACGGCCGGCAGGTCGACGATGCGCTGGTCGACGGACTCGTGCGGTCGGAGGTTCCACCGGACCGACCAGTACGCGTCGACGACCTCGGAGCAGGACGGTGACGGGTCGATCCACTGTGCGTGGAACCGTACGAGGTTCTGCGGGTGGAGCACGCCGGAGCGCTCGTGAGGCGCGATCGGGCGTCGCCGCGGGCCTCGTCCGTCCACGACCTCATCATGGCGGCGTCGACCGGGCTGTCGCATTTCTCCAAGCGCGAGGCCGGCGCCGGGGGCGACGATGCCGCCATGGACACCTCCTTCGGCGGGCTGCTCGTCGGGCCGGCGCTCGCGACGTTCGCGTACTACGCGCTCGGCGCGCTGTGGTTCACCCCGCTGTTCGGTCGCGCCTGGGACAGCGCCACGGGACACCGGCGCACCGACGGCGAGGCCTTCGGTGCCGCGTACTACGTCGTCCCGCTCGTGGCGTGCGGCGCGGTGTCGGTCGGCGTCGCGCTCCTGCACGAGCTCATCGACGTCGCCGGCCTGGGTGGTGCGCTCCTGCTCGGCCTCGTCGTCGGCGCAGGCATCGCCGTGCCGGTCTCCGTGACGAACGCGATGAACCCGGCGATGCCCCGGCCGTACGTGTACGGCGCGGTGACCGGCGGATACCACCTGGTGGGAGCAGTCGTGGTCAGCCTGCTCGTCACGGTCGCATGACCTGCGGCGGCGCGGGTCAGCCGAGGTGCGGTGCGAGCCCGTACGTCACGCCGCTGGCCGCAATCGCCTGATCGAGGTCGGGGCTGACGACGAACGGGTGCCAGGCGAGGAGGTCTTGCAGATGGGGTTCGAGCGCGTCGGCGACCTCGACCGTGCTCACACGCCGGTCGAGCTCGAGCGACAGCGAGGTGACGCCCGCATCGGCGATGCCGCAGGGCACGATCTTGGCGAACCAGGTCATGTCGACGTCGCAGTTGAGCGCGAGCCCGTGCATCGTGACGCCGCGGGCCACCCGGATGCCGAGCTGGCCGAGCTTGCGCTCCGGGCCGCGGTCGTCGCCGGCGATCCAGACACCCGAGCGGCCGGAGACGCGACCGCACATGACGCCGAGGTCGCGGACGGTGCGGATCATGGCCTCCTCGACGCGGCGTACGTAGTCCACGACGAGGACGTGCTCCGGCAGCGCGACGATCGGGTAGCCCACCAGCTGGCCGGGCCCGTGAAAGGTGATGTTGCCGCCTCGGTCGATGTCGACGACACGGCTGCCGTCGGTCGGGCGCTCCCACCCCTCCGTTCGGGTGCCGGCGGTGAACACCGGCGCATGCTCGAGGAACAGCACGGTGTCGTCGACGACACCGGCTGCGCGGTCCGCGTGCAGCTCCCGCTGCAGCGCCCACATCTCCTCGTAGTCGGTGCCCTCGGACCCGAGCCCGATGCGGCGGATCTCCAGTGCGCTCACGTCCGCCAGCCTAGTACGGCGCCTGTGGACGACGGCCGCGGGCGACGGTGGCGGACGGGCATGCTGGCGCGATGGATCCTGTGAGCCTGGCGAGCGCCGCGGCGCTGGTTGCCGGCACGGTCACCCGGAGCGCGGACTGGCTCGACCGGCTCGCCGTCCTCGACGACAGCCGGTCAGCGGCGTTCGTCCGTGCCGACCCGAGCCTTCTCGGTGACGTGTACGCCTCCGGTGGGCGGCTGCTGGAGAGCGACACGGCGGCGATCCGTCGCTATGCCGCGCGCGGGCTCGAGGTCGAGGACGTCCGGTTCGAGGTCCTGCGGTTCCACGTCGTGCGCGAGAGCGACCGCGTCGCGGTGCTGCGGGTCGTGGACCGTCTCGAACCGGTCCGCGTACGGTCCGCCGGCGGTGCCTGGCGGGCACTCCCGAGCGACGGTCCGACCGATCGGATGATCACCGTCGTCCGTACGGCCGCGGGCTGGCGGATCTCCACGGTCGAGCGGCTCGCGGGATGACGTCGGTGACTGGCGGAGTCAGCGCGACCCCAGTGCCGTTGCGACGACCTCGTCGACCGTGCGGTCGGCGAACACGTAGCCTGCCTCCTCGAGGCGCATCGGGACGGCCCTCAACGAGCCCAGGGCGAGGGTGGCGAGGCCGCCCATGGCCGTGCGGAGCGCGAACGCGGGCACGGGGACGATCGACGGGCGGTGCAAGGTTCGTGCAAGGGCCCGGGTGAACTCGGCGTTCGTCGAGGGCTCGGGCGCGACGACGTTGTACGGGCCGGCGGCGTCGTCGGTCTCGGCGAGGTGGGCGACGGCGCCGAGCCAGTCGCGCAGGCTGACCACGGGAAAGTACTGCTCGCCGGAGCCCAGGCGCCCGCCGGCGCCCAACCGGAACGGCAGGGCGATCACGCGCAGCAGTCCGCCGGACGAGTCGAGGACGGGCGCCGTACGGATGAAGCAAACCCTTGCGCCCGCGTCGGCCGCAGGAGAAGCGGCGGCCTCCCAGCGCTCGACGACGTCGCCCAGGAAGCCCGGAGCGCGAGGGCTGGTCTCGTCGAGGAGCGTGCTGCCCTGGTCGTCGCCGTAGGCGTTGATGCCGCTCCCGCTGAGCAGCACCGGCGGGCGGGGAGCGCGAGCGACCGCCTCCGCGATCGTGGTCGTCGTCGTCACCCGCGACTCGGTGAGCTCACGGCGGTACGCCGGTGTCCAGGGCCAGTGGGCGATCGGGGCACCCGACAGGTGGACGACGACGTCGGTCGCGTCCACGACCTGCTGGTCGATGCGACCCGCCTCGGGGTCCCAGGACGACTCGAACGGGCCCTTCTCGGATCCGCGGACGAGTCGGACGACCTCGTGACCGCGCTCCCGCAGATGGGCTGCGAGGGCGGTGCCGAGGAAGCCCGACGCCCCGGAAAGACAGAACCTCATGCGCCCATCCTCACGCGCGCACGAGGTTCTGTCAGGAGACGGCCGAGGCCGCCGCGTCAGCCGAGCTCGGCCTCGAAGGCCCCCTCCTCGAGGCGCTTCTTGACCGTCGTCAGGAAGCGGCCCGTGTCGGCGCCGTCGACGAGGCGGTGGTCGTAGGTCATCGGCAGGTACGCCATCGACCGGATCGAGATCGAGTCGTTGCCGTCGGCGTCGGTGACCACGACCGGCTTCTTCACGACCGCACCGGTGGCAAGCATCGCGGCCTGCGGCTGGACCAGGATCGGCGTGTCGAACAGACCGCCGAAGCTGCCGATGTTGGTGATCGTGAAGGTGCCGCCGGACAGCTCGTGGGGCTTGATGTCGCCCGTGCGCGCACGCTTCGCGAGGTCGTCGATGCGCTGGGCGAGACCCGCCAGGCTGAGGTCGCCGGCATCGTGGACGACGATCGAGAGCAGGCCCCGCTCGGTGTCGACGGCGATGCCCAGGTTGATCGCCGCGTGGTAGGTGATCTCCTTCGTCTCCTCGTCGTACGACGCGTTGACGTTCGGGTGCGCCTTCAGTGCCTCGACCGTCGCCTTGGCGATGAACGGCAGGTAGGTCAGCTTGACGCCCTCGCGGTCGAGGAACGACGCCTTGTGCTTCGCACGGAGCGCGGCGATGCGGGTGAGGTCGACCTCGTGCACCTGCGTGAGCTGGGCGGCCTCCTGCAGCGACTCCTTGGTCTTGATCGCCGTCAGCTGGCGGATCCGGGTCGCCTTCTTGACCGTTCCTGCGAGTCCGGAGACGTCAGCCCCGCTCGCCGCCGGGGCAGCAGCGACGGGCGCTGCGGCGGCGGCGCGTGCCTTCTCGGCGGCGTCGAGGATGTCCTGCTTGCGGATGCGGCCGCCGACACCGGTGCCCGCGACGTCGTCGAGGGCGACACCCTCGCGCTCGGCCAGCTTGCGGACGATCGGGGTCACGTACTGGCGGCCGTCGGACTTGACCGCGCTCGGCTTGGCCTCGGGCTCGGCTTCCGGCTTGGGCTCCGGCTCGGGCTTGGACTCGGGCTTGGACTCGGGCTCGGCCTTTGCCTCGGGCTCGGGCTTGGACTCAGGCTCGGCCTTTGCCTCGGGCTCGGCCTTCGGCTCCGGCTCCGGCTCCGGCTCTGCCTCGGGCTCCGCGGACGGCGCGGGAGCGTCGGACGGGGCGGACGCTCCCTCTGCCCCGATCAGCGCGAGCTGACCGCCGACCTGGACGGTCTCGTCCTCCGCTGCCGTGATCTCGACCAGCGTGCCGGCGACCGGGGACGGGATCTCGGTGTCGACCTTGTCGGTCGAGACCTCGAGGAGCGGCTCGTCGACGGCGACCTCGTCACCGACCTGCTTGAGCCACCGGGTGACGGTGCCCTCGGTGACGCTCTCGCCGAGCTCGGGGAGGGTCACGGGTGTCGCGTCTCCGGAGGGAGCCGACTGACCACCGTCGTCGGTCGGCTGGTCGCCCGAGTCCTTCGGCTCCTCGGAGGACGCCTGCTCGGCGGCGACCGCGGGAGTCGTCTCCTCGTCGTCCGGCGTGCTGGACTCGCCTGCCGGCTCCTCGGGTGCTTCCCCCTCGTCCGTGGCGGCCTCGTCGGCGGGCGCCTCCTCAGGCGCAGCCTCCTCGGCGGGCGCCTCCTCGCCGGACGGGGCGTCGTCGCCGGTGGACTCGCCCTCCTCGCCGATCGAGGCGAGAACTGCGCCGACCTCGACCGTCTCGTCCTCGGCCGCGGAGATCTCCAGCAGGACGCCGGCGACCGGCGACGGGATCTCGGTGTCGACCTTGTCGGTGGACACCTCGAGGAGGGGCTCGTCGACGGCAACCGTGTCGCCGATCTGCTTCAGCCACCGCGTGACGGTGCCTTCGGTGACGCTCTCTCCGAGCTCTGGAAGCGTGACGGGCGTTGCCATGGGTTGACCCCTGTCTGATCTCAGGCGTGTGCGTGGAGTGGTGATCCGGCAAGAGCCAGTGCGGCCTCACCGAGTGCTTCGTTCTGGGTGGGGTGGGCGTGGACGAATGCGGCGACGTCTTCGGGGAAGGCGTCCCAGTTCACCCACAAGGATGCCTCGCCGACCTGCTCGCCCATCCGTGACCCGATCATGTGGACCCCGAGGACAGGACCGTCGATCTCGCGGACGACCTTGACGAGACCGGCCGACCGGAGGATCTGCGTCTTGCCGTTGCCGGCGAGGTTGTACTCGTACGTGGCCACGGCACCGTCGCCGTACGCCGTCCTGGCCTGTGCCTCGGTCAGTCCGACCGACGCGAGCTCGGGCTCGCAGTAAGTCACGCGTGGGATGCCGCTGTCGACCACCGGCTGCGGCGAGCGCCCGGCGATCTCCTCGGCGACGAAGATGCCGTGGGCGAACCCACGGTGCGCGAGCTGGAGCCCCCGGACGACGTCGCCGACGGCGTACACGCCCTCGACCGACGTGCGCAGCCGGTCGTCGGTGACGACGAACCCGCGGTCCACGGAGATGCCGTGGTCGGAGAGACCGAGGCCGTCGGTGCGGGGTCCGCGACCGACTGCGATGAGCACGAGGTCGGCCTCGAGCGTCTCGCCGCCCTCGAGCGAGACGTAGGCGCACGCCTCGTCCTGCTTCACGCCCGTGATGGCCGTGGCGGTGCGGAAGGCGATCTTGCGCTTGCGGAAGGCCCGCTCGAGCTGGACGGAGAGGACCTCGTCCTCGAGCGGCACGAGGTGCGGGAGGGCCTCGACGATCGTCACGTCGCAGCCGAAGGAGCGCCACACCGACGCCAGCTCGACGCCGATCACGCTCCCGCCCACGACGACGACCCGCTGGGGGAGCTCCTCCAGGGCAAGCGCGCCGTCCGACGTCACGACCCGGCCGCCGATCTCGACCCCGGGGACGGTGCGCGCGTACGAGCCGGTGGCCACCACGAGGTTGCGTCCGGTGACGACGGTGTCCGCGACTGCGACCGAGCGCGGCCCGACGAGGTGCCCGGTGCCGTCGACGACGTCGATGCCTGCGCCGCGCACGAGACCTTGGAGGCCGCGGTAGAGGCGGTCCACGACACCCTCGCGGTAGCGAGCCACCGCGGCGAGGTCGACGCCTGCGTACGTCGCGCGCACCCCGAACGCCGAGGCGTCACGGGCTGCGTCGGCGACCTCGGCGGCGTGCAGCATGGCCTTGGTCGGGATGCAGCCCTGGTGCAGGCACGTCCCGCCGAGCTTGTCGGCCTCGACCAGAGCGACGCTCAGGCCGAGCTGTCGTGCACGGAGCGCGGTCGCATAACCCCCGCTCCCTCCACCGAGCACCACGACGTCGTGGTCGCGGGGGGCGGACTGGGTCACGGGAAGCCTCCAGGTGGTGAGGGCGGCGAGATCTTCGCTGCCTGCTGCCGCCCTCATCTTGTCACTGCGCATCAGGCGGCGCACACAGTGGGGCGCTACCCGTGGGTACGGCAGACTGGTGGAAGAACGCCTCAGCCACAGCCTCGCTCGACAGCCGCAGGAGCACACCCGATGGGCCTCTTCCGACGCAAGAAGCAAAACCGCACACGCGGTGGCGCCATGGTCTCCGACCGCGCTTCGGACACCGCAGACCGCGCGCACCTGGAGAAGTTCGTCGAGTCCCGCGTCGGAGTCGAGGGGTTCGTCGAGCCGCCGACCGCGGTGTCCCAGGTGACCCTCCTCCTGGTCGCCAAGGACGGCGAGTGGACCCGTCGCCGTGTGCCGTCGGCCGCCTGGGCACACGACTTCGGCAACAAGCACCGCGTGCCGACCTACGACGCCGGTGTCGTCGGCTACCCGCAGCGGATGCGCGAGTACAACCGCCGGGTCGCGGCAGAGCGCAAGAGGCGCGACCGCGAGGCGCAGACCGGCGACTGAGCGCCGGCCCGCGCCGGGCCTCAGTCGACGGTGTGCGCCAGCTGCTCGGCGAGGGCGACGAGCGTGCGTACGCTCATGCCGGTGCCGCCCTTGGGGACCTCGTCGTACGCCCCCGCGTCGTTGAAGGCAGGACCGGCGATGTCGAGATGGGCCCACGTCGCGTCGCCCACGAACTTCTGGAGGAACGCGGCCGCGAACAGCGCGCCGCCGGCCGGCTTCGGGTTGTGCTGACGCACGTCCGCGATGTCCGAGCTCGTGACACGGGCCGTGACCTCGTCGGTGATCGGGAGGGGCCAGAACGCCTCGCCCGCGACCTCGGCGGCGTCCAGGACCTGCTGGCGGAGTGCCTCGTCGTTGCCGAGCACGGCGGCGGTGCGGTCACCCAGCGCGACCATCGCGGCTCCTGTCAGCGTCGCGACGTCGATGACGAGGTCGGGCTTGGCCTCGACGGCGACGACCAGACCGTCGGCGAGGACCAGACGTCCCTCCGCGTCGGTGTTGTGCACCTCGACGGTCGTGCCGCCGCGGATCGCGATGACGTCGCCCGGACGCATCGCCGAACCGCTCGGCATGTTCTCGGCCATCGAAGCGATGCAGGTGACCGCGACGGGGAGCTCGAGCGCGGCGATCGCCAACGTCGCGGCGACCACGGACGCCGCGCCGGCCATGTCGCACTTCATCGTCATCATGCTCGCGCCCGGCTTCAGGCTGAGACCGCCCGAGTCGAAGGTGATGCCCTTGCCGACGAGGGCGAGGTGGGCGACCGGCTTCTTCGGCTTGTAGGTCACGTGCACCATGCGGGGCGGGTTGGTCGACCCTTGGCCGACCCCGAGGATGCCGCCGCACTGCTCCTTCGCGAGCCGGGTCTCGTCCCACACGGCGACCTTCACGCCCGTGGTCCCGTCGGCCCTGGCCGTGTCGCTGACGCTGTCGGCGAACGCCGCGGGCGTCAGGTCGCCGGGACCGGTGTTGACCCAGTCACGGGCGCGGTTGACCGCGGTGGCCGTCGTCTGGCCGGCCTCGAGCGCCGCCAGTGCGCCGGCGTCGCGGGACAGGCGGGTGAGGAGGACGATCCCGTTGGGACGGTCCTCGGCGGCCTTCTTCGCGTCGTCCGTCGTGCGGTAGCGGTCGAAGCGGTAGCCGCCGAGCTTCACGCCCTCGGTCACCGCGCGCACGGCGTCGGCATCGGGCGTCGGCAGGGCGTACGCCACCGTCGTCGCGTTGTGGACCGCCTTGATCGCCTTCGCCGCCGCCTTGCGGAGGTCGCTCGTCGACGGCGCGGCGTCCAGACCCACCGCGACGACCACGGCCGCCTTGATCGCGCCACCGGTCGGCAGGACGGCGACGTCACCCTTCTTGCCGCGGAACCCGAGCGCTGTCAGCGTCGGCCCGAAGGAGCGACCGAAGGCCTTGCTCACACCGTCGGCAGGCTCGATCGCCTTGAGGTCGGGCCCGACACCGATCACGACGACGTCGGCTCGCGTGGTCGTCGGTGCGGCGGAACTGAGGGTGAACGTGGGCTCTGCGCTCTTCTGGGCCATGCGTGTCAGCCTAGCGACGGACGGCGGGATAAGTTTCTGGTCATGACGCTCGCGCACTCACCGCTGCACGCACGCCACCTCGAGCTGGGAGCGAAGCTGGCCGAGTTCGGCGGGTGGGAGATGCCCCTCGAGTACGCCGGCGGCGGGGTCCTCGCCGAGCACAAGGCCGTGCGCGAGGGCGTCGGCATCTTCGACGTCAGCCACCTCGGCAAGGCCACGGTGCAGGGGCCGGGAGCGGCGGCGTACCTCGACCGCTGCCTGACCAACGCCGTCGACCGCATCGCCCCCGGTCAGGCGCAGTACACGCTCTGCTGCGACGACGACGGCGGCGTGGTCGACGACCTGATCGTCTACCTGCGCAGCGACGACGACGTGCTTCTCGTCCCGAACGCCGCCAACACCGCCGAGGTCGTACGCCGGCTGGTCGAGCGCGCGCCGGGCGACCTCACCATCACGGACCGTCACCACGACTTCGCGGTCCTCGCCGTGCAGGGGCCGCGCAGCGAGGAGACGCTCGCCCAGCTCGGGCTCCCGGTCTCGCACGACTACATGTCGTACGCCGAGGCCCAGCTCGACGGCGCCACGCTCACCGTCTGCCGCACCGGCTACACCGGGGAGCGCGGGTACGAGCTGGTGGTGCCGGCCGACTCCGCGGTGGCGGTCTGGGACGCGATCATGGCGGGTGGGGAGGAGCACGCGATCCGCGCGTGCGGCCTCGGCGCGCGCGACACGCTGCGGACGGAGATGGGATACCCGCTGCACGGGCAGGACCTGTCGCTCGAGATCTCGCCGGTGATGGCGCGCCTCGGCTGGGCCGTCGGATGGGACAAGCCGGAGTTCTGGGGACGGGACGCGCTCCTCGCCCAGCGTCAGGCCGGTGAGGTGCCGCTCTTGCGCGGGCTCGTCGCCGTGGGTCGCGGGATCGCCCGGCCCCACATGGCGGTCGCGGCAGGTGGGGCGGAGGTCGGCGAGGTCACCTCCGGCACGTTCTCGCCGACGCTGCGCCGAGGAGTCGCGCTCGCTCTGCTCGACCGCACGGTGTCGGTCGGCGACGAGGTCACCGTGGACGTCAGAGGACGTGCGGAGCCGTTCCGCGTCACTGCCCCGCCGTTCGTCGAGTCGTCGACCCGGTAGCCGCGGACCCGGCTGGCTAGGCTGCCCCCATGGTGTGGACATGGCGGTTCGAGAAGGCCGACGGTGCAGCGGTCTCCCCGCAGGACGACGGAGGCTCGTTCGCGAGCCGCGGTGACGCGGAGTCGTGGGTGGGGGAGTTCTACGGCGACCTGGCCGACCAAGGGGTCGACCAGGTCACGCTGATGGAGGACGGTCAGGTCGTCTTCGGCCCGATGTCGCTGCACGCGTGACGTCGGCCGGCAGACGTCAGTAGGAGTCGCCGCGGCTGACCTGCGGCTTCGGCAGGCGCAGGCGCCGGATCTGCGTGCTGCGCATGATCGTGTACGTCGTGAGGCCCTTCGTGCTCGCATCGGGGAACCGCGCGGCGACCTCGCGCTTGACCCGGCGCACCAGGAAGAACGAGTCGACGATCGTGCCGACGATGGTGATCACCCAGAGCAGGTAGATCGCGCTGACCGCCCAGGGCGCGCGGATCAGGCTCACCAGCAGGATGATGACGAGCACCGGCATCAGGTACTCGCCGACGTTGCGCCGCGAGTCGACGACGTTGCGCGCAAGGCCCTTCACGGGCCCCTTGTCACGCGGGGGGAGGTAGCGGTCGTCACCGGTGCTCATCGCCTGGCGGACCTTGCCGCGCTCCTTCGTGCGCCGGTCGCGCTCCGCACGGGCCATGTCCTTGCGGGTGGCCGGAGTCTTGAGCGCCGCCTTGCGCGCGGCCTCCGCCTCCTTGCGGGTGGGGGTCGGACGACCCTTGCCGTCGGGCTTGGCCTCGGGCGCAGGCTGCGCGGCCGCTGTCGCGGCGGTCTCGGTCTGGTTCTTGCGTGTGAACACTGATGCCTCAGGTCGTCAGGGTGCGTGCCACGGGCGCGAGACGCGCGGGCACACCGGTGCGGTCACGAGTACGTCGAGCCTACCTGGCCGCCGTCGGCGCCAGAAGACGTGCTGTCGAGAAGAACGCGCTGCCCGTAAGGTGGGGGGAACAGCGATCTTGGTGAAGGGGACAGACTCCACGATGGGCATCATGAAGCGGATGGGCATGGTCTTCCGCAGCAAGGCCAACGCAGCGCTCGACAAGGCGGAGGACCCGCGCGAGACGCTCGACTACAGCTACCAGAAGCAGCTCGAGCTGCTTCAGAAGGTCCGTCGTGGGGTGGCCGACGTCGCGACCAGCCGCAAGCGGGTCGAGCTGCAGGTCAACCAGCTGCAGCAGCAGTCGGCCAAGCTCCAGGACCAGGCCAAGAAGGCACTCGCCGCCAACCGCGAGGATCTTGCCCGGGAGGCGCTGACGCGTCGGTCCGGCCTCGACCAGCAGATCGCGGACCTCCAGACGCAGCACGCGTCGCTCCAGGCCGAGGAGGAGAAGCTCACCCTCGCCTCGAAGCGCCTGCAGGCCAAGGTCGAGTCCTTCCGCACCCGCAAGGAGACGATCAAGGCGACGTACACGGCCGCCGAGGCCCAGACCCGCATCACCGAGGCGTTCTCGGGCATCTCGGAGGAGATGGGCGACGTCGGCCTCGCCGTGCAGCGTGCCGAGGACAAGACGGCACAGATGCAGGCTCGCGCCGGTGCGGTCGACGAGCTTCTCGCGTCCGGCGCCCTCGAGGACGTCACTGCCGGCCCGAACGACGACATCAGCCGTGAGCTCGACGCCCTGGCGTCCGCCTCGACGGTCGACTCGGAGCTCGAGGCCATGAAGCGCCAGCTCGGCACGGGTGCCGACAAGCCGGCGCTGGGCGCGGGCGACGTCGCGCCCGACGCGGTGGCCGAGGAGAAGCGGGAGGGGCAGGCGTGATCGTACGCATCATGGCCGAGGGGCAGTTCGAGGTCGCCGACGACGCGCTCGACCAGCTCAACAGCCTCGATGACGCCGTCGAGAGTGCCGTCGCGAGTCACGACGAGGAGGCGTTCGGCGATGCGCTGAGCAGCCTGCTCGAGGCCGTACGCCAGATCGGCAAGGAGGTGCCCGACGAGGAGCTCGTCGAGTCCGACCTCGTGCTGCCGCCGTCTGATGCCTCGCTCGCGGAGGTCGAGGACCTGCTCGGGGCCGACGGCTTCATCCCCGGCTGACCCGCACCCCGGCTCACCCTCCACCCGTCGTACGCCGTACGTTCCCGCCGCCGGTCGTCCCGGCGGCGGGAACGCGCGAACCCTCCCGGGCGTTGAACTCGTAGGCGGCCGTCCACCTTCGCTCGCGGCCTGAAAGAGGAAGCATGTCCAAGACCCGATTCCGCAGCGACGCGGGCCTGACCCGCCGGATCGGCGTGGTCAGCCTCGGCCTCGTGGCGCTCTACCTCGCGTTCGGCGCCGTGCTCATCACGGTCATGCCGAGTGCCGCGATGGCCGCCGTCATCGTCGTGGCGTTGGCGTGGGGCCAGTGGTACTTCTCCGACAAGCTCGCCCTGGCGTCCATGCGGGCGCGGATCGTCACGCCCGAGCAGGCGCCCGAGCTGCACGCCATGATCGACCGCCTCTGCGCGCTCGCCGACATGCCGAAGCCGGCGGTGGCGATCGCCGACACCGACCTGCCCAACGCCTTCGCGACCGGACGCTCGCCGAGCCACTCGGCCGTCTGCGTCACGACCGGCATCCTGAGGCGGCTCGACGCCGAGGAGCTCGAGGGTGTCCTGAGCCACGAGCTCGCCCACGTCGCCCACCGTGACGTCTCCGTCATGACCGTGGCGTCGTCGCTCGGCCTGCTGGCAGGCTTCCTGGTCCGCTGGGCGCCGTTCCTCGGCAACAACCGCGACCGCAACAACAACGGGGCGCTGATGTTCCTCGTCGTGTGGATCGCCAGCATGGTCGCCTACTTCATCAGCTTCCTCCTGACCCGCGCACTGTCGCGCTACCGCGAGCTGAGCGCCGACCGCGCCGGCGCCTACCTCACCGGCAAGCCCTCGGCGCTGTCCTCGGCGCTGCTCAAGATCACGGGCGAGATGGGCCGGATCCCGAGCAAGGACCTGCGCGAGGTCGAGAACATGAGCGCGTTCTTCTTCGCCGCGCCGGCATTCTCGCGCGACTCGCTGGCCGGGCTGATGAACTCCCACCCGCCGGTGGAGAAGCGGATCGACCAGCTCGCTCGGATCTCCGCCGATCTCGGCCGTCCCCTCTGAGCCGGCGATGGGATTCTGGGACGCCCTGATGGGCAGGTCGAAGCCGCCGCAGGCCGACCTCGACGCACTGTTCGCACTGCCGTCCGCCGCGCTCACGCTGGAGGCAGCAGCGTCCATACGGCCCACCGGCATCGGCGCCGTCTGCTACCGGCAGAGCGAGGGCGCCGCGTTCAGCACGATGCAGTCCGACGTCACCGAGCTCCTCGACGCCGACGGCGGACCGAAGGTCGAGCGCACGGTCGACCCGTACGGCTTCACGTGGCTGGTCGTCCAGCACGATCCCGAGGACGTCGCCGGGCTGGTCACCGATCTGCACGCCGTCAACAGCACGCTCGTCGACAACGGCTTCGGGCCGCACCTGCTGTGCTCGGTGGTCGACTTCGCCACCACGGACGGCCGACCGCTCGGGCTCGTCTACCTCTACAAGCGGGGCACCTTCTACCCGTTCGCGCCCGACGGCGAGCCGCGGCGCGACAACGGTCTCGAGCTTCAGGTGCGCGGCATCGTCGCCGACGACCTCCCCCTCGAGAAGGACCTGTCGCGCTGGCTCGCCATCTGGGGCGCCCCGGGGCTCGACCGCGGCACTCGGTAGATTCGGCCCCGACGCCCGAGACCGTCAGGGCGCGCCGTCAGAACCCGCATCCCAAGGATCCCCATGAGCATCTCCACCCTGGATCGTGACGCCCTCGGTTCGCTGCTGTCGGAGCAGCGCACCGCGTACGAGGACCTGCGTGCGCGCGGTCTGACCCTGGATCTGACGCGGGGCAAGCCGTCGCCGGAGCAGCTCGACCTGTCGCAGGCTCTCCTCGCCCTCCCCGGCGAGGGCGACTTCCGTGCCGCCGATGGCACCGACACCCGCAACTACGGCGGTCTGGAGGGGCTCGTCGAGCTCCGAGAGATCTTCTCCGACCTGCTCGGCATCCCGGTGCCCCAGCTGCTCGCCCAGGGCAGCTCGAGCCTCACCCTCATGCACGACACGCTGGTGTGGGCGATGCTGCACGGCTTCGCCTCGTCCCCGCGCCCGTGGGCCGCGGAGGAGAAGGTGCGCTTCGTCTGCCCCGTGCCGGGGTACGACCGCCACTTCGCGCTGCTGGAGTCGCTCGGGATCGAGATGGTTCCCGTCGCGATGAACGAGGACGGCCCGGATGCCGAGGCGGTCGCAGCCCTGGTCGCGGACGACCCGACGATCAAGGGCATGTGGCTCGTCCCGGCCTATGCCAACCCGACCGGCGGCGTGACCTCGCCCGAGGTTGCGGCGCGGCTGATGGCGATGCCGGCGGCGGCGCCGGACTTCCGGCTGTTCTGGGACAACGCCTACGCGGTGCACCACCTCACCACCGACGAGACCAAGAGCACCGACGTGCTGTCGCTCGCGTCCGCCGGCGGCCACCCCGACCGTGTGGTCGTGTTCGCCTCGACGTCGAAGATCACGTTCGCGGGTGCAGGCGTGGCCCTCTTCGGCAGCTCACCGGCCAACATCGCATGGTTCAAGAGTCATCTGAAGTTCGCGTCGATCGGCCCCGACAAGGTCAACCAGCTGCGTCACGTACGGCTGTTCGGCGACGCCGAGGGCGTCCGCGCGCTGATGCGCCGGCACCGCGACCTGCTCGCCCCGAAGTTCACGATCGTCGACGAGGTGCTCACGTCGCGCCTCGCGGCCTACGACGTGGCCACGTGGACGCGGCCGCTGGGCGGATACTTCGTCAACCTCGACGTCGTCGACGGCACGGCCGCACGCGTGGTCGAGCTCGCCAAGGCGGTCGGGGTCGCCCTGACTCCTGCCGGCGCCTCCTTCCCGTACGGCGCGGACCCGCGTGACCGCAACATCCGGATCGCGCCGTCGTTCCCGTCGCTGGACGACCTGCGTGCGGCGATGGACGCGCTGGCGACCTGCGTCCTGCTCGCGGCGGCCGAGAAGTCCCTGGCCTGACCATGCGCGTCCTCATCGCCCCCGACAAGTTCGCGGGCACGTTGAGCGCACCCCAGGCGGCGCGCGCGATTGCCGAGGGCTGGTCGCGCGCCGCTCCGGGCGACACCACGGTGCTCGTCCCGATGTCCGACGGCGGTCCCGGGTTCGTCGTGGGGCTCCACGCCAGCCTCGGTGGTGAGCTGCAGACCGTCACCGGTGTCCGCGGCCCTCTCGGCGTCCCGGTCGATGCGCCCCTCCTGCTGGTCGACGGCCGCAGCGGGAGCCGTACGGCCTACGTCGAGTCGGCCACGGCGTGCGGGCTCCACCTCGAGCAGCGCCGCAGTCCCGAGGACGCATCGACGTACGGCGTCGGGCAGCTGGTCGCGGCCGCGGTGGACGCCGGCGCCACGTCCGTCGTCGTCGGCCTCGGCGGCAGCACCACCACCGACGGCGGGGCCGGACTCCTGGCGGCGTTGGGCGCTCGGGCCGACGTCCCGCTCGATGCGGGGCCCGCCGGGCTCGCCGGCGTGACCTCGGTCGACCTGTCCGCGGTGCGGGAGCGGCTCGCACGGGTGACCCTCGTCGCCGCGACGGACGTCCGCAGCCCGCTGCTGGGTCTCTTCGGTGCCGCCCGCACGTTCGGGCCGCAGAAGGGCCTCGACGACGCGGCGATCGTCCGCGTCGACGCGATCCTGGACGCCTTCGTCGTCGCCGTGTGCGGCAGCGAGCCGGCGCAGCGCAAGGTCGCCGACCTGCCCGGCGCCGGTGCCGCCGGCGGGCTCGGCTTCGCGCTCCAGGTGCTCGGGGCGACGGTCGAGCCCGGCGTCACGATGGTCGCCGACGCGGTCGGCCTCGCCGACCACGCACGCGGCTGCGACCTGGTCCTGACGGGGGAGGGGGCGTACGACGTCACCTCCCGCGACGGCAAGGTCGTGTACGGCGTCGCGGAGATCGCCGGTGAAGCCCTCCGGCCCTGCGTGGTGCTGGCCGGCAAGGTGCTCGTGGGATCCCGCGAGCGGAGGGCGATGGGGGTCGAGGCCGCGTACGCGATGGTCGACACGGTCGGTGAGGAGACGTCGCTGGCCGAGCCCGAGGAGTCGCTGCGACGGCTGGCCGAGCGCGTCGCTCGTACCTGGTCCGACCGCTGAGCGCGACGTACGCTGTCCACTACTTGCGGCAGTGCGCCACGCTCGGCGTATCGTGGTGCCGTACGGTGGAATGAGATCGCGGATCCCCGCGTTCGTGTTGTCAGCACCTGCCAACCGGGCGGCCCCGCACCACACACTTCGGGAGAACAGATGACCGTGCAGAGCACCGACGCCAACGAGACCCTCACCGGCGTCAACCTGACCGACGGCGCTGCGGCCAAGGTGAAGAGCCTCCTCGACCAGGAGGGCCGCGACGATCTTGCGCTCCGCATCGCGGTGCAGCCCGGTGGATGCTCCGGTCTGCGCTACCAGCTCTTCTTCGACGAGCGCACCCTCGACGGTGACGAGACCCGCGAGTTCGACGGAGTCTCGCTCGTCGTCGACCGCATGAGCGTCCCCTACCTCCACGGCGCGACCATCGACTTCATGGACTCGATCGAGAAGCAGGGCTTCACGATCGACAACCCCAACGCGACCGGCTCCTGCGCCTGCGGCGACTCGTTCCACTGAGTCCGAGGACGCGGCAGCGCCGCTGACACGACGACGGCCGTCCGGGAGCCCCGGGCGGCCGTCGACGTCTGTCCGGGAGCGTACGCTTTCTGGGTGCAACTCCGCCGATCTCGGGCTCGTGGGCTGCCGCTCCTGACGGCTGCGCTCGGGCTCTCTGTCGTTGGACTGGGCGTCCCCGTGCATGCCGCGGGCCTGGCGCCTGCGCAGGCACGCCAACCGGGTCCAACGCGGATCATGCTCGCGGGTGACTCCATCACGCACGGCAGAGCCGGCGACTACACCTACCGTTACTGGCTCTGGCGCGGCGTGCGTTCGGTGGGTGCCGACGTCGATTTCGTAGGACCGCGACAGGACCTGGCGTACGCGAAGACGAGCTACCTCGATCCTGCTTTCGACCGCGATCATGCCGCGATGGCGGGTTCGACGACGGCGTACCACCTCGACCGGATCACCGAGGAGGTCGCAACCCATCGTCCCGCAGTCGTGGTGATCATGATCGGATTCAACGACCTCCGCGTCCGCACTCCCGAGGCAACAGCGGCGAACATCCGGACGTACGTCGAGCGCGTGCGAGCCGTCGACCCAGCGGTGGACCTGGTCGTCGGGCAGGTGACGACGGGCTGGTCCGCCAGCGGCGGCGCGATGCTGCAGGCCGAGACCCACACCCTCAATGTGCTTCTCCACGGTCTCGCTGCGGTGCTCGATACGCCTGAGTCGAGGGTCGATCTCGCGTTGATTGCCGACGGCTGGGACCCGGCTGCGCACACCTGGGACGGCATCCATCCCACTCCTACCGGCCAGACTCGCCTCGCGCAGCGGGTTGCGGACTCCCTCGTCCGCATCGATGCGGTCTCCGCGAGGCCGCTGATCGACAAGGCTGTCGCGTGGCCGGCGACGTACGTCGTGGGTGGCCGTGCTCTCGATCGCCGGATCGATCTGACGTGGGACGCGACCGGGATCGACGCCTGGACCAGTCGCGTGCGCCATCACCTGGTCGCTCCTGTGCGCGGCGCCGCGACGACGACGGGGTGGAGTACGGGCTCGCAGCGCGCGATCCCCGGGCTCCGGGCCGGCGGCACCTACGAGCTCCAGGTGCAACCCAGGCGCGGCACGATGACCGGTGCGTGGTCCCGCCCGGTGCGCGTACGCGCCTCCGGCCGCGTCCCTGTGGTGAGCCGGACGACGGCGACCTGGCGCGCTCGGAGGCTCCGCGTGCGGTGGCAGCAGGCTGCTACGTCGGACACGTATACGGTTGCGTACCGCACTCGCAGGCACGGCAGGCCATGGAACGCGTGGCGGCACACCGCTCGTTCGGGTGGAGCTGCGACACTCGCCGTCTCCCGGCGGACGGCGCGGGCTCAGGTTCGGATCACGCCGCGCAACGACTACCTCACCGGCTCCCCCGTCACACATCGCGCCGTCCGCCCGAGGTGACCGGCTCTCGCTCCACGTCGACGCGCACGACTATGGTGGGCGCGCACGTGTCCCCACTCGAGGAGCTCCGTTGAAGATCGCCGTTTCCGGTTCCATCGCGAACGATCACCTGATGACCTTTGCGGGGCGGTTCTCCGACTCGCTCGTCGTGGACCAGCTCGACAAGATCTCGCTCTCCTTCCTCGTCGACGACCTCGAGGTACGCCGTGGGGGGTGCGGTGCGAACATCGCCTTCGGCCTCGCAGCGCTGGGGGAGGAGCCGATCCTGATCGGCGCCGTCGGTGAGGACTTCGACGACTACCGCTCCTGGCTGGAGCGTCACGGGGTCGACTGCTCCGGCGTCCGCGTCTCCGAGAGCAGGCACACGGCACGCTTCGTGTGCACCACCGACGCCTCGCAGGCCCAGATCGCGACCTTCTACGCCGGCGCGATGGCCGAGGCGCGCGAGATCGAGCTCAAGCCCATCTTCGACCGCGTCGGCGGCTGGGACATCGTGCTCATCGGCCCGGACGACCCCGAGGGCATGGTCCGGCACACCGAGGAGAGCCGGGCCCGCGGCTACCGCTTCGCCGCCGATCCCTCGCAGCAGCTCGCGTTCGCCGACGGCACGCTCATCCGGAGCCTCATCGACGGCGCCGCGTACCTGTTCAGCAACGAGTACGAGGCGGCGCTGACCGAGAAGAAGACCGGCTGGAGCGCCGCCGAGATCCAGGAGAGAGTCGGCACCCGCGTCGTCACGCGCGGCGCCGACGGCGTCACGATCTACGAGGCGGACGGGACCCAGACCGACGTCCCCGCGATCGCGGGGATCACCGCCATCGACCCGACCGGCGTGGGCGACGCCTTCCGCGCCGGGTTCCTCGCCGGTCTCGGCGTCGAGCTCCCGCACGAGCAGTGCGCCCAGCTCGGGTGCACGCTCGCCGCGAGCGTCGTGGAGACCACCGGGACCCAGGAGTACCGCCTCGGCCGCGACGGCCTGCTCGCGCGCCTCCGAGCCCAGTACGGCGACGCGGCGGCGCGCATCGTAGACGACCGCCTGCCGACCTTCTGAAAGGGGACCTCCGCCGGTCCGAGCAGACACTCTGGAGTAGGGTGCTGCTGTTCGCAGTGAGGACGCCTGCCGTCGCGAACGGCGACGCTGGCGCACTGCGAATCTGAGTCGATTCGAGCCAGAAAGGCGCCTGGTGGGTCTGGAACTCTTCGCGCGCGGTGAGCGAGCACAAGACGAGCGTCGTCGACCTGTCCGGTCGAAGGCTCTCGCGCTCGGATCCGCCGTCGCTGCGATCGTGCTGCTGAGTGGTTGCTCCGAGGACGCCGACAGCCAGTGGCAGCGCCTGGCGCTGCCCGTCGGCTCGACCGACCGCACCGAGTCGATGTTCGTGCTCTGGGTCGCGGCCTGGATCGCGTGCGCCGTCGTCCTCGTGCTGGTCCTGGGGCTGATGTTCTGGGCGATGGTGCGCTATCGCCGGCGCCCGGGCAACGAGGTCCCGACGCAGCTGCGCTACCACCTGCCGCTCGAGGTGCTCTACACGGTCGCTCCCGTCATCATCGTCGCGATCTTCTTCGCGCAGACGGTGATCGCCCAGAACGACATGCTCGAGAAGGTCGACGACCCCGACCACACGGTCACGGTCGTCGGCAGCAAGTGGCAGTTCACGTTCAACTACCTGGACGAGGAAGCCACCGGCGGCGAGGACGTCTTCGACTTCGGCGACACCTCTGACCCGACCGAGCTCTGGCTCCCGGTCGACGAGTCGGTGAGGTTCGACCTCGTCTCGCCCGACGTCATCCACTCGTTCTGGATCCCGGAGTTCTACTTCAAGCAGGACATCATCCCGGGCAAGACGAACTCCTTCGACGTCACTCCGACGCGTGAGGGCGTGTTCACGGGACGTTGCGCCGAGCTGTGCGGGCTCTACCACACGCGCATGATCTTCAAGGTGCACGTCGTCTCGCGCGACGAGTACGACGCTCACCTCCAGAAGCTGCAGGCCGCCGGGCAGATCGGTACGCCCGAGGGCGCCGAGGCGGCGAGCCGGATCGCCGGTCTCGCCGAGGCGGAGCAGGCAGCGAACGAAGAGAACGGAGAGCAGGAGTGACCGCGGCGTCAGAACCACTGAGCGCGAGCATGCAGCGCCGGCCGCTGGGCAAGCGTGTCGTCGGGCTGCTGACGACGACCGATCACAAGCAGATCGGCACGATGTACCTCGTGTCGTCGTTCGTGTTCTTCCTGATCGGCGGCATCCTGGCCCTGCTGATCCGCGGCGAGCTCGCCGCGCCGGGCACTCAGATCGTCGACGAAGAGACTTACAACCAGCTCTTCACGATGCACGGCACGATCATGCTGCTGATGTTCGCGACCCCGCTGTTCGTCGGGTTCGCCAACTGGATCATGCCGCTGCAGATCGGGTCGCCCGACGTCGCGTTCCCGCGCCTCAACATGTTCAGCTTCTGGCTGTTCCTGTTCGGCAGCTCGATCGCGGTCGCCGGATTCTTCGTCCCCGGCGGAGCGGCGAGCTTCGGCTGGTTCGCCTACGCCCCGCTCTCCGACGCCGTGAACTCGCCGGGAGTCGGCGGAGACATGTGGGTGCTCGGCCTGTACATGTCAGGTCTGGGCACGATCCTCGGTGCCGTCAACTTCGTGACGACCATCTTCACGATGCGCGCGCCCGGCATGACCATGTTCCGGATGCCGATCTTCACCTGGAACATCCTGGTCACCAGCCTCCTGGTGCTGATCGCGTTCCCGATCCTCGCGGCGGCGCTCCTCGCGCTCTTCGCCGATCGGCAGCTCGGCGCCCACGTCTTCGATGCGGCGACAGGCGGACCGGTGCTCTGGCAGCACCTGTTCTGGTTCTTCGGGCATCCCGAGGTCTATATCATCGCCCTACCCTTCTTCGGCATCGTCAGCGAGATCCTGCCGGTCTTCAGCCGCAAGCCGATCTTCGGCTACATCGGCCTGGTGGCGGCGACGCTGACGATCGCGGCGCTGTCGGTCGCGGTGTGGGCCCACCACATGTTCGTCACGGGGGCGGTCGACCTCGCGTTCTTCTCGTTCATGACGTTCCTGATCGCCGTCCCGACGGGCGTGAAGTTCTTCAACTGGATCGGCACCCTGTGGGGCGGCTCGATCAGCTTCGACACTCCGCTGGTGTTCTCGCTCGGCTTCCTCACGACGTTCCTCTTCGGTGGTCTGACCGGCGTCATCCTGGCGTCGCCGGCGCTGGACTTCCAGCTGTCCGACTCCTACTTCGTCGTCGCCCACTTCCACTACGTGGTCTTCGGCACGGTCGTGTTCGCGATGTTCGCCGGGTTCTACTTCTGGTGGCCGAAGTGGACCGGGCACATGCTCAACGAGCGTCTCGGCAAGATCCACTTCTGGCTGCTGTTCATCGGCTTCCACCTCACGTTCCTCGTCCAGCACTGGCTGGGCGTCGAGGGCATGCCGCGTCGTTACGCCGACTACTCGCCGGCCGACGGCTTCACCGTGCTCAACCAGGTGTCGACGATCGGCGCGATCGTGCTGGCCGTCTCGACGCTGCCGTTCTTCTACAACGTGTGGACCTCGCGCAACAACCCGCAGGTCGGCGTCGACGATCCGTGGGGCTGGGGCCGTTCGCTCGAGTGGGCCACGTCCAGCCCGCCGCCGCGGCACAACTTCACGTCGCTCCCGCGGATCCGTTCCGAGAGCCCTGCCTTCGACCTTCACCACCCCGAGCTCTCGCTGCTCGAGCACGTCGACAACGAGGGCCTCGGTGACGACGGCAAGTTCGCCGACGCCCCGAACCTGTCGGGCCACGAAGAGGCGTTGAGCGAGCAGATCTCCAAGGACAAGGAAGGTGAGACCCCGTGAAGACAGAGGCGTGGATCATCGCGTCCGTATCGGTCTTCCTCGTGATCGTGACGCCGATCTACTGGATCGCGTCCGGAGATCCGACGGGCACCACCGCTCTGGTGATGGCGGCTCTGCTGGGTCTGCTGCTGACCTTCTTCCTCGCGGTCGTCGCCAAGCAGATCCCGGCGCGTCTCGAGGACCGTGACGACGCCGAGATCGCCGAGGGCGCCGGCGAGTACGGCTTCTACCCGCCCTGGAGCTGGTGGCCGCTGTGGGCGGCGCTGGCGATGGCGGCGATGATCATCGGCGCGATCTTCGGCTGGTGGCTCTTCGCCATCGCAGCCCCGTTCGGTGCCATCGCGCTGTGCGGGTGGGTCTTCGAGTACTACCGAGGGCTCTACGCCCACTGACACGACCGACGGCAAACGGCCGCCCGAGATGAATCTTGGGCGGCCGTTGCTAGTCTGGGAACCCATGAGAGCTCTGGGTCGCCCCTTCGCTGGACTCACAGGACGCCGCGCGGTCGGCGTCCTGCTCTGTGGGCTGCTCGTCAGCGGCTGCAGCGCCGCCGGGGCAGGTGGCGGTGACGAGGGCTCCCAGGGCGCCGACGAGCCAGCTGGCGCGTCGGCGACCACCGAGGCCCCGAAACCCGAGACCGTGGTCACGGTCAACGTGGACGACGGTGCTTCCGACGTCCCGGTGGACACGGCGATCAACGTGGGCGCGTCCGGTGGCAGCATCACCGCGGTGACCGCCCACTACGGCAAGAAGGCCTCTCCCAAGAACACCGTCGAGGGCGATCTGACGCCCGACGGGAGCGCGTGGGTAGCCCAGGGACTCCTCGAGCCTGGCAAGCGCTACACGGTGGCCGTGAGCACACGTGACGACGACGGCAACGTCGAGACCGCGACCCGCACCTTCCGGACGCAGGAGCTGGGCCTCGACCAGCAGGCGTACGCCTCGATCGCGCCGATGGACGGCGCGACGGTCGGGGTCGCCATGCCGATCATCGTCCGGTTCGACATCCCGGTCAGCCGGCGTGCGGAGGTCGAGAAGCGCCTCGCGGTGACCTCGACGCCCAAGGTCGAGGGCACGTGGAGCTGGATCAGCGACTCCGAGGTCCACTACCGACCCAAGAAGTACTGGCCCGCCGGCACCAAGGTGAAGGTCCACGCCGGCATCAACGGCGTCCGTACGGCCAAGGGCACCTGGGGTCAGGAGGACCGTGACACGTCCTTCTCGATCACCGACCGGGCCGTGACGACCGTGGTCGACGTCTCGCGGCACAAGGCGACCGTCCGGATCAACGGCAAGGTCGCCAAGGTCCTGCCGGCCACGACCGGCAAGGCGGGCTTCCAGACCCGCAACGGCACCAAGGTCATCATGGAGAAATACCCGTCCAAGCGGATGGATGCGGCGACGACCGGCATCTCCGAGGGCGACTCCGAGTACTACAACATCGAGAACGTTCGCTACGCGATGCGGGTGACCAACTCCGGCGAGTTCATCCACGCCGCTCCGTGGTCGGTCGGTTCCCAGGGTGCTGCCAACGTCAGCCACGGCTGCACGGGCCTGAGCACCAGCAACGCCGAGTGGCTCTACAGCGTCTCCCACATCGGTGACCCGGTGAAGTTCGTGAACTCGCAGCGCAAGGTGCTCGAGCCCCAGAACGGCTGGACCGACTGGAACGTCTCCTACGCCAAGTTCGCGCAAGGCTCCGCCCTCTCCTGACCGCGAGTCACCACCGGCGCGGAAGAGGGGTCATCCCCAGGACGGCCCGAGCCCGGCGCTCGAACGCGTCGTCCCCGCTGGCGATCAGCAGCCGGCGGTGTCCCATGTCGAGGTAGCGATCTCGGCCAGCTCGTCGACCACGTGGAACTGTGTGGCGGGTCGTCGTGACGGACGACCCTGGCCCGGGATCAGACCGTCGATCGCTGCCAAGGCGTACGCACGCCAGGGGAGACGTGACGCGCAAGCACGGGGCCGCCCGACCACATCCACAGGTGATCCGCGAAACGGCGCAGGTGACTCGTGGGGCGGCGGGGGTGACTCGCCAAGGGAAACGGAAGGCCCCGCACCCCCAACGAACGGGGGAGCGGGGCCAACGCGTGCCGGAGCTCTCAGTGCTGCTTCGGGACGCCCGTCTCGCTGACGCCGGAGAAGTCGTCCGGGAAGTCGTGCGGCGGGTAGACGTCGTCGTGGAAGTGGTGAGCGGCGTCGTCCACCTCGGTGCGCGTCGGCTTGTCGACGTCGTGGGCGTAGAAGAACCGCCGCGCCCAGGCCCGCAGACGTGCCTTGCGGCCCTCCGGGTTGGCGACGCCGTTCTCGTCCTCGGCCACCGGAGCTGTGAGCTCGGGCACCCGGGCATGTGCCGTCAACGTGTACGCGGCCGACTGCGGCAGCGGCGCGTGCGCCTCCGCGTACGAGCCGTCCGCCGAGCGGACGATGATGCCGGTCTCGTAGCCGTGGAGCACCGCGTCGTTGTCCTTGCGCTGCAGGCTGATGCAGATGCGGCGCGTGACGATGAAGGCGATCACGGGCCCGACGAACACCAGCACCCGCGCCATCCAGGTGATCGTGAAGATGTCCAGGTTGAACTTCAACGCGATGATGTCGTTGCCGCCCGCGATCCAGCAGACGCCGTAGAACGTCATGCCGGCGACGCCGAACGCCGTACGGGTCGGGGCGTTGCGCGGACGCTGGAGGAGGTGGTGCTCTTCCTTGTCGCCCGACACCCACGACTCGAAGAACGGCCAGATCGCCAGCACCGTGAACAGGATGCCCATGAGGAGCACGGCCGGGATGAAGACGTTCAGGGAGAAGGTCTGGGGGCCTACCGTGAACTCCCAGTTCGGCATGATGCGGACCGCGCCCTCGATCCAGCCCATGTACCAGTCGGGCTGAGAGCCCGCGGTGACCTCGGACGGGTTGTAGGGGCCGTACGTCCAGATCGGGTTGATCTGGAGCGTCGCCGCCATCACCGTGGTGAAGCCGAAGACGACGAAGAAGAAGCCGCCGGCCTTCGCCGCGTAGACGGGGAGCATCGGGTAGCCGACGACGTTCTTCTCGGTGCGTCCGGGCCCAGGCCACTGCGTGTGCTTGTGGTAGACGAGCAGCACCATGTGGGCCGCGATCAGACCCAGCAGCAGGCCTGGTAGCAGGAAGATGTGCGCCATGTAGAGGCGGGCGATGATCAGCTCACCCGGGAACTCGCCGCCGAAGACGAAGAACTCGATGTAGGTGCCGACCACCGGGATCGACCGGATCAGGCCGTCGACGAAGCGGAGACCCGTGCCGGACAGGAGGTCGTCCGGCAGCGAGTAGCCGGCGAAGCCCTCGATCAGGCCGATCGCGAACAGACCGATGCCGATGAGCCAGTTGAGCTCGCGGGGCTTGCGGTACGCGCCGGTGAAGAAGACGCGGAGCATGTGGGCGATGATCGCCGCCATGAAGAGCGCCGCGGCCCAGTGGTGGATCTGGCGGACGAGCAGACCGCCCCGGATGTCGAACGAGATGTTGAGCGTCGAGGCGTAGGCCTGCGACATCTCGAGCCCGCGCATCGGGTCGTACGAACCGGTGTAGGGCACCTCGGCCATGCTCGGCTGGAACCAGAACGTCAGGAACGTCCCGGTGAGCAGGAGCACGACGAAGCTCCACAGCGCGATCTCGCCGAGGAGGAAGGACCAGTGGTCGGGGAACACCTTGCGGATGTTCTTGCGCACCAGGCCGGCGAGGCCGATGCGGTCGTCGAGCCACCCGACGGGACCGGCGGCCTTCTGGCCGACGCCGGTGTCCTTGAGCGGCGTTGAGGTGGTGCTCATGGTGTCAGTCACGGTTCTGGTGCACCTCAGGGAAGCTCGGGCCGACCGGCTCACGGAAGTCACTGGTGGCGATCAGGTAGCCGTCCTCGTCCAGTGCGAGCGGGAGCTGCGGCAGCGGACGGTGGCCGGGGCCGAAGATGACCTTGCCGCCGTCGGCGAGGTCGTACGTGGTCTGGTGGCACGGGCAGAGCAGATGATGGGTCTGCTGCTCCCAGAGGCTGATCGGGCAGCCCACGTGCGTGCAGATCTTGGAGTAGACCATGATCCCGTCGACATCCCAGTTGGACTGGCCCTTGCGGGGCGTGATGTCGTCGGGACGGATGCGGACCACGATGACCGAGGCCTTCGCCTTGGCCTGGAGAAGCTCCGTGCCGTGGAACACCGCATGGCCGTGGCTGTCGGTCTCGAAGAACACCGACGGCTGTGCGTTGACCAGCTGTCCGACCTCGATCTCCCCGGGGCGGAGCGGGGTGCCGGAGACGTCGTTGACCACGCGCATCCCCTTGCGCCACACCGTGTTGAACGGCTTGTCCCCGGGAAGGGGACCGAGGTCGCGCAGCATCACGATCGCCGGCAGCCCGAGGAAGGCGACGGCGCCGATGAGCGAGTTGCGGATCAGAGGACGGCGTCCGAAGCCGGACTCGTCGACGCCCGCGTCCATCGCCTCGAGGGCAGCTACCCGGTCCTCGTCGGACGAGCGCGCCGGGTGGCGCATCTCGATGACCTCGTGGTCGGCCATGAGCTTCTTGGCCCACTGGATGGCTCCGATGCCGATGAGGAAGAGCGCTCCGCCGAGCGTCATCCCGAGGGCCAGGTTCAGGGAGAACCAGCCGAAGATCTCGGCGTCCTTGGGAACGGTGAAGTAGGCCACGCAGAAACCGACCGCCAGCACGATCGCGGCGGTGAACATGCCGGCGACCTGCCGCTCGGCGCGCTTCTCGAGCTTGGGGTCCACGTCGGTCGGGCGCGGGAGGTGCTCGGGCAGCCCCGGGTTGTCGATCGGCTCCGCGGGCTCGACGTCGTGGCCCGTCCGCGCAACGATCTCGTCGTGCGTCGGATGGGCGTGGTCGCCCGTCGGCTGCTCGTCGTGGAATTCGGAGCTCATGACCTCTTCTTCTTCACCCGGGCGCCGTGCGCTGCCAGCCAGACGGCGACAGCGACGAGACCGCCGATACCGATGATCCAGGCGAACATGCCGTCGACGACGGGGCCGAGGCCGCCGCCTCCGAAGCCGGCCTGCGGCTGCGCCTGGACGTTCTTGATGTACGCGATGATGGCCCGCTTGTCCTCAGGCGTGATGACCTTGTCGCTGAAGACGGGCATCTGCTGAGGTCCGGTCTGCATGGCCTCGTAGATGTGACGGCCGCTCACGCCCTGCAGCGACGGTGCGAACCGGCCGCTGGGGAGTGCTCCACCGGCACCGACCGAGTTGTGGCACGCGGTGCAGTTCGTACGGAAGAACTCACCGCCGCGGGTCAGCTCCTCCTGGGAGATCTCCGAGACGTCGGTGTACTCCTCGTCGGGAACGGCCGGTCCGGGGCCGAGGCTCGCGATGTAGGCGGCGAGCGCGTCGGTCTCGTCCTGCGTGTAGACCGGCTTCTTGCGGGGCGCCTGGGGTGCGGACTGCGCCATCGGCATGCGGCCGGTAGCGACCTGGAAGTCGACGGCGGCTGCGCCCACCCCGACCAGCGACGGGCCGTAGTTGCCGCCCGAAACCGTCATGACGCCCTCGGCGTTCATGCCGTGGCAGCTCGCACAGCCGACGAGGAACAGCTCACGCCCTTCCTCGATGGCGGCAGGGTCGTTCGCCGTGTCGGCGTCGGCCTTCCCCGGAGCGAAGGCGGCGTACAGCGCGCCCGCGAGGAGCAGGCCGAAGAGCAGCACCGCGTAACCCGCGAGAGGGTGCCTTCGGTGGGTGGACAAGAACCGCACGGAGTGAACCTCGTTCCCCTTGCCAGCGACGCCCCCGGGAGGGGCGTCATCTCTCGATTAAAGCCTGGAAATACATCTTCTGTTAGGAGGTTCGTCGCCGCGGCCGTCGTGGATGGGCGGCGGACGAGCCTTACTGCAGGGCGTAGATGGTCAGGAACAGGCCGACCCACACGATGTCGACGAAGTGCCAGTAGTACGACACCACGATCGCCGAGATCGCCTGCTCGTGGGTGAAACGACGCGCCATGAAGGTGCGTCCGATCACCAGGAGGAAGGCGATCAGGCCGCCGATGACGTGGATGCCGTGGAAGCCGGTGGCGAGGTAGAACGTCGATCCGTAGCCGGAGGAGTCGAGGGTCAGGCCCTCGTGGACCAGCTCGACGTACTCGAGGGCCTGACCGGCGACGAAGACGGCGCCCATGATGTAGGTCAGGGCGAACCACTCGCGCAGGCCCCACTCGCGGAACTGCCAGATCTTGCCGCTGCGGCCGACCTTGCCCTTCTCGGCCGCGAACACGCCCCACTGGCAGGTCACGGACGACAGGACCAGGATGGTCGTGTTGACCGTGGCGAACGGGACGTTCAGCTTCGCGGTCTCCAGCGCCCACAGCTCAGGACTGACCGCGCGGATCGTGAAGTACGCGGCGAAGAGGGCCGCGAAGAACATCAGCTCGCTCGACAGCCAGACAACGGTGCCGACCGTGACCTGGGAGGGTCGGTTCGGCTGCCCGTGCAGGCGGGATGCTGGGATCACAGATGTCGTCGCCACGGGTGTCATTATTAACCCCTGTTGAAGCCGGGGCATCCCCGGCCCCTGCCTCTGGCGCTGACGAGTCGCTACGATCACGCTGTGACCGATCCCAGCACCGCCGTCGCGCCCCATGACCGCTCGCCCCTGCGCGTCCTCGTCTACTCCGACGACGCCGACACGCGCATGCAGGTGACCACCGCCCTCGGACGCAGGATCCATCCCGACCTGCCGCCCGTGGAGTACGTCGAGTGCGCGACCCTGCCCGTGGTGCTGCAGCAGATGGACGCCGGCGGGATCGCGCTGGCCGTCCTCGACGGCGAGGCGACCCCGGCCGGGGGCATGGGCGTCGCGCGCCAGCTGAAGGACGAGATCTTCCGGTGCCCGCCGCTGCTGGTGCTGACGGCGCGCGAGCAGGACGCGTGGCTCGCGACCTGGTCCCGGGCCGACGGGGTGTCACCCCACCCGATCGACCCGATGAAGCTGGCCAACGCCGTCCTGGGCCTCCTGACGCCCTCCGCCGCGGCGCCGGCATGACCGAAGGCCCCCGCTGGCCGGAGATCCTCGGCCAGCTGATCGCGCACGAGGACCTGACCGGCGAGCAGACCTCGTGGGCGATGGAGGAGATCCTCTCCGGCAACGCCACGCCGGCGCAGATCGCGGGCTTCGCGGTCGCGCTGCGTGCCAAGCGGGAGACCGTCGCCGAGGTCGAGGGGCTCGCGGCGACGATGCTCGAGCACGCGTCGTTGATCGAGGTGCCCGGACGTACGGTCGACATCGTCGGCACCGGCGGCGACCGGGCCAAGACGGTGAACATCTCCACGATGTCCGCGGTCACGATGCGGGGCGCGGGCGCGCTGGTCGTCAAGCACGGCAACCGCGCGGCGTCGAGCGCGAGCGGCGCCGCCGACGTCCTCGAGCAGCTGGGCGTGCGCCTCGACCTCACTCCGGAGCGCGTGGCTGCGCTGGCGACGGAGGTCGGCATCACGTTCTGCTTCGCCCCGGTGTTCCATGCGTCGTTCCGGTTCACGGCGGCCCCCCGGCGGGAGCTGGGCATCCCGACCGCGTTCAACTTCCTGGGCCCGCTGACCAACCCGTCGAAGCCGGCGGCGATGGCGGTCGGCGTCGCCGACCCCAGGATGGCCGGCGTCGTCGCCGGTGTCTTCGCGCGCCGTGGGCTCGACGCCCTCGTGTTCCGCGGGGACGACGGCCTCGACGAGATCACCACGACGACCACGTCGACCGTGTGGGTCGTGGCAGGTCCGGACGGCGAGAAGACCGTCACCGAGCAGTCGTTTGACCCGCGTGAGGTCGGCATCGCCTTCTCGCCTGCCGAGGGGCTGCGCGGTGGCGACCCGGCCTTCAACGCCGACGTCTTCCTGCGGATCCTGGAGGGGGAGCAGGGGCCGGTCCGCGACGCTGTGGTCCTCAACGCCGCCGCGGGGCTGTCCGCCTACGAGGGAGGCGAGGACGACCTCCTGACCCGCATGGAGCGCAACATCGGCGAGGCTCGCCACGCGCTCGACTCCGGCGCGGCGCGCCAGGCGCTCGCCGACTGGGCCGAGGCCTCGCGCCGCGAGGTCTGAGCAGCGCCGCGGCTACTCGAAGTCGCCGCCGATGCTGAAGGCGGCCTCGAGATCGTGCTGCGAGTACGTGCGGAACGCGATGTGCGTCTCGGTCGAGCGGACGCCGGGCACCTTGTTGACGCGGTCGGCGACCACGTCGGCGATCTCCTCGGTGCGGCGGACGCGTACGAGGGCGATCAGGTCGATGTGTCCGGTCACCGAGTAGACCTCGCTCACACCGTCGAGGGCGGCGACCTCCTCGGCGACCTCGGGGATTCGGTCGACCTCGGCGTTGATGAACACGATCGCGGTGATCACGGGGCCTCCTGGCGGCTGCGTCGGCGTACGGGCTGCAGCCTACTCGTCATCGGCGGGGCCGGTGCTCGGTGCGCCAGCCCTCTCCGCGGGCCTCGTCGAAGGGCACGGCGACCGCCCGGGAACGCTCCGCGGCCTCGATGAGCGGGAGGTGTCGTCGGGCTCCCCGCGTGGGGCTCGCCCACACGCCGTCGAGGTCGACGAGGCGGATGCCGTCGGTCTCCAGCCACCGCAGGACGAGCTCGGACTCGGCGGCGGTCGCAGCCGGTGCCGTGTCGGGGACCACGGTCTCCGCCGTCGTGCGCAGCGCCTCGACCCAGGGTGCCGACGCGGCCGACGACGGCATGACGCCCGACGCCACGAGGCGTCCGTAGCGGATGACGTGCACCTCCCACTCGCGCCACTGGATGTCGCGGGGGAGGGCAGCGACCACCTCCGCGCACGACAAGAGCGTCGAGAGCCGCTGGCTGCGGTGGGTGGCACGCAGGAGCGTCACGAGCCTGTCGCGCTCGCGGGCGGCGTCCTCGAAGCGGCCCTGGTCGGACAGCGTGCGCATGCGGTCGGTCGACGCGTCCACGACGTCGACCGGGTCGCGGACCAGCGCCTCGCGCACACGGTCGACCTCGGCGGCGTACGACTCGGGGCTCGCGGTGCCGTCGCACGGGGACAGGCAGCTCCCCATCTCGGCGAGTGCGCACGCGCTGCGCGAAGGACGACGCGGGAGCCTGCCGGAGCACTGCCGGATCCGGAACGCCTCGTAGAGCGCTGCGGCGGCCGTCTCAGCGGTCGAGCGGCGGGTGAACGGGCCGAGGTAGTCGGCGTCCTCGTCGGTGCTGCGGACGAACGACAGGCGGGGCCACGGCTCGCGCGTGAGCTTGATCCAGGTGGCGCGCTCGGGGTGCCGCGACCGGCGGTTGTAGGGCGGCTTGTGGTGGGCGATGAGACGGAGCTCACGCACCTGGGCCTCGAGGGCCGTCGCGCAGGTGATGCCCTCGACGCGGGTCGCGAGCGCCACCATCTCGCCCATCCGGGTGCGGGTCTCGCTCGAGGTGAAGTAGGAGCGGACCCTGGCGCGGAGGTCCTTGGAGGTGCCGACGTAGAGGACGTGGTCGTTGCGGTCACGGAAGAGGTAGACGCCGGGCGAGTGCGGCAGGTGCTCAGCCAGCCGGCTCTTCTTGCGCTGGGCCGCGCTGACCCGTGAGCTGAAGGTCGCGAGCTCCTCCATCGTGGTGACGCCCATCGTGCCGAGCCGCTCGAGCAGCGCGTGAAGGACGTCGACCGTCGCGCGGGCGTCGGCGAGCGCGCGGTGGTTCGGGGTCGTGCTCGAGCGGAAGTGGCGCGCGAGCGTGCCGAGCTTGCAGTTGGCGACCTCGTCGCGGAGGAGGACACGCCGGGCGATGCGCGCCGTGTCGAGGCTCTCGAACCCCGGCCACGTCAGTTCGAGGCGCTGGGTGAAGTGCTTGAGGAACCCGAGGTCGAACGGTGCGTTGTGGGCGACGAGAACGGTTCCGCGGGCGAACTCGAGGAACGACGGGAGCGCCTCGCCGATGCGCGGTGCGGCGACCACCATCGCGTCGCTGATGCCGGTGAGGACGGTGATGAAGGTCGGGATCGGCCCCTCGGGATCGACGAGGGTCTGGAACTCACCGAGGATCTCGCCGCCACGGACCTTGACGGCGCCGATCTCGGTGATCATCGAACCCGCGGCCGCGGAACCACCTGTCGTCTCCAGGTCGACCACGCAGAACGTGACGTCCGACAGGTCGCGCCCCAGCTCGTCCAGCGTGCCCTGGACGCCCCTGATCGGTGCCGGTGACGGCGCTGGTGAGGGCAGAGCCGAGGCGGCGGCGGGGGCAGGGACCATGACCCTGACGTTAGGCGCGGGCAGTGACACGTCCGGTGCGATCGGACCCCGGCGTGTCGCCGTACGGACAATCTGTCAGAGCGGCTGCGTAGCGTCCTTGACATGGACGAATCTCGCGTGCTCCAGCAGCAGCCGGGACCGGCGACGGGCCACGGCGAGCTCTTGACCATCGACTGCGGCCGGTGCCTCGCGCGCCCGGCTGCCTGCGGCGACTGCGTCGTCACCGCGCTCCTCGGCGCTCCGGACGAGGGCGTCAGCCTCGACGCCGACGAGGGCGCGGCCCTCGAGGCGCTGAGCGCTGCCGGGCTGGTTCCACCGCTGCGCCTGGTGAATCCGGTCGACGGCGAGGTCGTCGAGGACGCCTGAGCGCTCAATTTGTGCGAGCGGCCCCACAATCTTGTCGGCCGCGTTGATTCCGCACCGGGTTGGCGCATAGGGTGAGGCTCGCGTGCCTGAGGAGTTCTCTACCCCGGAGAGCGCAGGCGCGCCGCCTAGTTCGGCCGAGATCCCCCGGATCGACGTCGGAGTCGGGGACCCAAGTTCCTGGGGTGAATCCGTCCATCGGACGGTAGGGCACGTTCTTGGCCCGAACCCGTCAGCTCACCCGGCAGGCGTCGAGAACGTGAGGAGTCCGTCCCTGTGCGGAATGGCCGAAAGCTGTCGATGAGGGCAGCCGTCGCCGCCGGATCCGGGTTGGTCCTCGCTGCCACGCTCACCGCGTCACCGAGTGCAGCGGATCCCGAGACACCGAGCCTGTCCGAAGCCAAGCGTCAGGTCGAGAAGCTGGGCCACGAGGCCGAGCAGGCCAACGAGCGCTACCTCGACCTCCAGCACGAGGTCGACGGCGCCACCAAGCAGGTCAAGAAGCTTCGCGCCGACGTCAAGGCGCAGCAGTCCGAGGTCGAAGAGGTGCGGAGCGCCTTCGCCAAGACCGTCACCGACCGCCTGGCGAGCTCGCCGATGGGACCGACGACGCAGCTCCTCGCGAGCGACGACATCGACGAGTTCCTCGACGGCCTCACCGCCATGCAGTCCTACAACACGACGCAGGCCGACCGGTTGTCCGCGTACGAGCGCGAGGCCGCCGAGCTGAAGGTGCGCCGCAAGCAGCTCTCCGCGAAGCTCGACCTCATCTCGGACGCCGAGAAGTCGATGAAGAAGGAGAAGGCCAAGCTCGACGAGAAGGTCAGCAAGGCCGAGGCACTCGTCGACAGCCTGACGCCCGTCGAGCGCGCCCAGGTGTACGACGACGACACCACGCGTGGCGACGACCGCCCGTCGACGAGCGCGCCGAAGGTCAACGCGTCGGGCCGCGCCAAGGCGGCGATCGACTTCGCCCTCGCCCAGCTCGGCGAGCCCTACTCGTACGGCGCAGCCGGCCCCGGCAGCTGGGACTGCTCCGGCCTGACCATGGCGGCGTTCGGCGCCGCTGGGGTCTCCCTGCCGCACTCCTCGTCGGCCCAGTCCGGCATGGGGTCGTCGGTGTCGCAGTCGTCGATGAGCCCTGGCGACCTGGTGTTCTACTACAGCCCGGTGAGCCACGTCGGCATCTACATCGGCGACGGCAAGCTCGTCCACGCGCCGCGACCCGGTCGCAGCGTCGAGATCGTCTCGGTCAACGTGATGCCGGTGTCCGGAGTTCGCCGCGTCGGGTGACCCGCGCCGCTTGCACCTCCGGGTGCTCGCGGCTGCTCCACACGAAGAAGAGCCACGGCCCACCTCGGTGGGCCGTGGCTCTTCTTCGTGCCGATAGAGGCGCTCACGCGTACGAGCGTGCGCGCGCCCACTCAGAGGTAGAGCGCCTCCACGTCGTCGCGGTGCTCACGCATGACCACGTTGCGCTTGAGCTTGAGAGTCGGGGTCACCTGGCCGCCCTCCTCGGTCCAGTCGATCGAGAGGATCCGGAACTTGCGGATGGACTCGGCCCGGGACACGTGCGAGTTGGCCTCGTCCACCGCAGCCTGGACAGCTGCGACGACCTCGTCGTCGTCGGCCAGCTCGGCGATCGGGGTGTCGGCGGACTTGCCGCGCTGCTCGAGCCACGGCCCGACGGCCTCCTGGTCGAGCGTGATGAGCGCCCCCACGAACGGCTTGCCCTCGCCGACGACGACCGCCTGGCTCACGAGGACGTGCGCGCGGATGCGATCCTCGAGCGCCGCCGGGACCACGTTCTTGCCGCCGGCGGTGACGATGATCTCCTTCTTGCGCCCGGTGATGGTGATGAAGCCCTCGGAGTCGATCTCGCCGACGTCACCGGTGTGGAACCAGCCGTCGGCGTCGATCGCCGCCGCCGTGGCCTCGGGGGCGTTCCAGTAGCCGCGGAACACCTGACCGCCGCGGAAGAGGAGCTCGCCGTCGTCGGCCACCCGGACCTCGGTGCCGGCGAACGGACGTCCGACCGTGCCGATCTTGGAGTCCGCCGCGGTGTTCGCGGCGAGTGCGGCCGTGGTCTCGGTGAGGCCGTACCCCTCGATCACCGGGATGCCGATCCCGGAGAAGAAGTGCGCGAGGCGCTCGCCGAGGGGTGCGCCGCCCGAGATGGCGTGCTCGACCCGGCCGCCCATCGCCGCGCGCAGCTTGGCGTAGACGAGCCTGTCGAACAGCGTGTGCTTGGCCTTGAGGACCGGGCCGACGCGCTTGCCCGCCTCGCGGGCCCGGCTGTACGTGATCGCCGTCGAGGTCGCGACGTCGAAGATCCTGCCCTTGCCCGCGGCGTGCGCGTTCTGGCTGGCGCCGTTGTAGACCTTCTCGAACACGCGCGGCACGGCCAGAATGAACGTCGGCTGGACCTCGGCGAGCTCGGGCAGCAGGTTCTTGACGTCAGGCGTGTGCGCGAGCGTGACGCCGGCACGGATCGAGCCGACCTCGATGATCCGCGCGAAGACGTGGGCGAGCGGCAGGAAGAGGAGCGTCACGGCGTCGTCGCGGTCGAACAGCTCTGGCAGGAGGTCGATCGCGTCTCCGAGCTCGAACATGAAGTTGGAGTGGGTCAGCTCGGCACCCTTGGGGCGGCCGGTCGTGCCAGAGGTGTAGATGATCGTGGCGAGGTCACCGGGGGCGACGGCCGACCGGCGAGCAGCGACGTCCTCGTCGCTGACGACGGCACCGGCCTCGACCAGCGGGTCGAGCCCGGCGTCGATGCACCAGACGTCCTTGAGGTCGCCGAGGTCAGGACGGCAGCCGTCGACGCGCTCGGCGTGGCTGGTGCTCTCGACCACGCAGCCCACCGCGCCGGAGTCCGACAGGATCCAGCTGACCTGCTCGGCCGACGACGACTCGTAGATGGGGACGGACACGGCGCCGACCCACCAGAGCGCGTAGTCGATCTGAGTCCACTCGTACCGGGTGCGGGACAGGATGCCCACCCGGTCGCCGGGCGCGATCCCGGCGGCGACGAAGCCCTTGGCCAGGGCGACGACCTCGTCGCGGAACTGCGCGATGGTCACGTCGACCCACGCACCGTCCACCTTGCGCTGGAAGCCGATCCGGTTCGGGTCGGCCTCCACCCGGACGACGACGTCGTCCGTGATGCTGCCGGTGTCCGGGACCTGGTACCTGGCTGGCGTCGCGTAGGTTCGCACTCTGCCTCCGATCGAGCGATCTGGTTTCGCCGACATCGACGAAAACCCCCTGGGGCAGGCTACATTCATCGGTCGAGACACCTGGAACGGAGACCACGATGCCGGTCGTCGATGTGATCGACCAGACGTACGTCGCGGTTCCTCCGCGTCTGCTCGTCGATGCGATGTGCTCCGAGTCCGCCTGGTCCACCGTACTGCCGAAGATCGAGCTGCGGTGTTTCGACGACCGCGGCGACCTCGGCCGCCGGTGGCGGGTGAGCGGCGAGCTCGACGGGACGGCCGAGGTGTGGCTGGAGGCGATGCCCGAGGGCACCGTCGTGCACGTCTTCCTTCAGGCCGACCCGGCGGACGCGACGACCTCGACCCGTGCGGGGCGGCGGATCGACCGGACGTACCACGAGCGCCTCAAGCGGTGGGTCACCCACGTGCGTGACTCGCTGGACGTCGGCCGCGCCGTCGGCGACGCGCCGAACCGTGCGCGATAGGGTCGGCGGAGCGGGCGCCAGCGCGCAGAGTCAGGAGGGCACTCGATGACCGACCAGACGACGAGCGACATCGTGATCGACGCCGAGCCGGGCGTGATCATGGCTGTCATCGCCGACTTCGCCTCGTACCCGTCGTGGGCCACCGGCGTGAAGGAGGCGAAGGTCGTCGAGCTCGACGAGTTCGGCGCCCGTGCCGTCGAGGTCCAGTTCGTCCTCGACGCGTCCCCGATCCGTGACACCTACACGCTCGGCTACCGGTGGGAGGACGACCGGGCCGTCGACTGGAACGTCACGCAGCCCGGTGCGATGGTCAAGGGCATCGACGGGGCTTACGTGCTCGACCCCCTCGGCGACGGTCGTACCCGCGTCACGTACCGCCTCGCCGTCGACGTCTCCATCCCGCTCCTGGGCATGCTGCGCCGCAAGGCCGAGAAGGTCATCATCGAGACCGCCCTCAAAGGCCTGAAGAAGCGCGTCGAGTCGCCGACCACGTGACGGGCCGACGTCGTACGCCCGCGCGCGTCGTCCACCGGAGGCCCGGCCCGCAGCCTGGTGCTGCCGCTCTCGCTAGGATCGGACGACGCGCGTGCGCGGCACCGACGTTTCCGGCACGAGGAGAGGCATGACGGCAGCATCGAGCGGTGATCATGTCGGTTCCCTGGTGCAGGAGGCGCTCAAGCTCGCACGCGTGCTCGCCGACCAGGCCGAGGACGGCGCGCGTCAGGCCGGCGGTCGCGCCGACCACGACCACGTGCCGCGCCCGGAGTCGTGCGACTTCTGCCCGCTGTGCCAGCTGATCACGGTGGTGCGGAGCGCACGGCCGGAGGTTGCCGAGCACCTGACGGCGGCGCTGGCGTCGCTGACGCTCGCAGCGCGTGGTGTGGTGGAGTCGTGGGGACGCCAGGAGCCACCACCGGACGACCCCGGACCGCGTGACGACGGACTGCAGAACAACGACGTGAAGGATGGACCATGGGAGTGACGGTCGGGGTCGACATCGGCGGGACGAAGATCGCCGTCGCTGTCGTCGACGAGGTCGGCACGATCATCGCTCAGGATCGGGTGAAGACGCCGGCGACGGACGCCACGCAGATCGGTGAGGCTGTCGCCCAGTCGGTCAACGCGCTCAAGAAGGACCACGACGTGGAGGCCGTCGGCGTCGGCGCGGCCGGCTTCGTCGACGCCGGGCGACGCACGGTCCTCTTCGCACCCAACATCAAGTGGGTGGACGAGCCCCTCGCCGACCGCATCGAGGCGCTCGTCGACCTGCCGGTCGTGATCGAGAACGACGCCAACGCGGCCGCGTGGGGCGAGTTCCGGTTCGGGGCGGGTGCCGATGTCGACGACATGCTGCTCGTCACCGTCGGCACGGGGATCGGCGGTGGCATCATCCAGGGCGGTCGGCTCGACCGCGGCGCGTACGGCGTCGCCGGGGAGATCGGGCACCTGCGGATGGTTCCCGCGGGGATCCGTTGCGGGTGCGGTCAGTACGGCTGCTGGGAGCAGTACGCCTCGGGGCGTGCGCTGGTCCGCGAGACCCGTGACCGCATCGACGCCCATATCGAGCAGGCGCAGCCGCTCGCGGCCCTCGTCGACGGTGACGTATCGCAGATCACCGGCCAGATGGTCACCGAGCAGGCCCAGAAGGGCGACCCCTTGGCGATCGAGCTGATCGCCGACGTCGGGCGGTGGCTCGGCGAGGGGATCGCGACGCTGGCTGCGGTGATCGACCCGAGCGTGGTCGCGATCGGCGGCGGGGTGGCGAAGGCCGGAGACCTGCTCATGGCGCCGGCGAAGGCTGCGTTCCTCCGCTCGCTCTCGGCCCCGGTCTATCGTCCCCAGGCGATGCTGCGCGAGGCCAGCCTCGGCAACGACGCCGGCGTGATCGGCGCCGCCGACCTCGCGCGGACGCGCTGACGTAGGGGGATCGATGGCTGAACGTCTTTCGATCGGCATCGACATCGGCGGCACGCGCGTCAAGGCGGGCGTCGTCGACCTCGACGGCCACGTCCTGGAGCGGCTGAGCCGAGACACGCCGACGACGAGCCCCGCCGCAGTGCTCGACGCCATCGCCGACATCGTCGCGACGCTGCGTCGGCACCACCTCGTGACGTCGGTGGGCATCGGTGCGGCGGGCTTCGTCGACGCGACCCAGTCGACGGTCGTCTTCTCTCCCCACCTCGCGTGGCGCCACGAGCCGCTGCGCGATGCGGTGCGCCGTCGGACGGGACTTTCCGTCCTCGTCGACAACGACGCGAACGCCGCGGCGTGGGCGGAGTGGCGCTTCGGTGCCGCGCAGAACGAGGAGGACCTGATCTGCCTCACGCTCGGCACCGGCATCGGCGGCGCCCTCGTGATCGACGGACGCCCGCACCGCGGCCGGTTCGGGATCGCGGGCGAGTTCGGGCACATGATCGTGGTCCCCGACGGCCGGGCGTGCGAGTGCGGCAACAAGGGGTGCCTCGAGCAGTACGCCAGCGGCAACGCGCTCATCCGGGACGCTCGGGGTGCCGTCGACCGGGGTGACGAGTACGGCAAGCGCCTCCTCAACCGGGTCGACGGCGACGTCGATCAGGTCAACGGCATCGTGGTGTCCGAGCTGGCGCGCGAGGGTGACGAGGACGCGCTCGCCTCGTTGCGCGACGTCGGCTCGTGGTTGGGTGTCGGCATCGCGAACCTCGCCGCGGCCTTCGATCCCGGGTTGTTCGTGATCGGCGGAGGAGTCTCCGATGCCGACGAGCTCCTGCTCGAGCCGGCTCGCGACGCGTTTCGTCACACGTTGACGGGCCGGGGCTTCCGGCCGGAGGCGCTCATCGTCCGGGCCCACCTCGGCAACGACGCCGGTATGATCGGCGCCGCCGACATGGCCCGCACCCTCCGGCGGAGGTCGCGCCGTGGCCGCGGGCGCAGCCGGACCCGCCTGCCGCGTGGTGAGGGCTCGCTGGCGCGCCTCAGCGGTCGACGAGCGTGAGCTCGAACGCGTAGCGGTCCGGCCGGTACGCGTGGACGCCGTACTCGACCGCTCGCCCGGCGTCGTCGTACGCGGTCCTCTGCATCGTCAGCAGGGGAGCACCACGGCGTTCGCCGAGCAGCCGGGACTCGCGGGCCCCGACGCGCGACGCCCCGATGCGTTGCTTCGCCACCCGCACCCAGATGCCGGCGCGCCGCATCGCGGCGTACAGACCGACCTCCTCGAGGTCGATCGAGCCGAGGTCGATGAGCGAGGCCGGGATCACGTTGTGCATGAGAGCGAGCGGCTCGTCGCCGATGAAGCGGACGCGCTCCAGCGACCAGACGGGGGCTCCCGGGTCGAGCTGCAGCTCGCGCGCCTCGTCCTCGCCGGCGTCGAGGCGCTCGAGGGACAGGACCACGGTGCGCGGGTCCTGGCCGGCTGCGGCGAGGTCGTCGTACAGGCTGGTGAGCTCGACCGAGCGTCGGACCTTGCCGTGCACCACCTGGGTGCCGACGCCGCGCTTGCGGACGAGCATGCCCTTGTCGACCAGGACCTGGATCGCCTGGCGGACGGTGGGTCGCGAGAGGCCGAGCTGATCGGCGAGGGCGATCTCGTTGTCGATCTTGTCGCCGGGCGCGAGCGTGCCGTCGACGATCGCGGCCTCGAGCTGCTGGGCGATCTGGAAGTAGAGCGGCACGGGACCCGACCGGTCGAGGGTGATCCGCGCACCTGCTTCCATGTCCCGGACGATAGCCGTCGCACCTCATTACGTCTATATGTCCTGACATATGGTTGACATGCGAATGTGAGGACGGCCACACTGGCCGGGTCGGACCAGGACGAGCAGCGACGAAGGCAGGGTGACATGGTGCGGAGCCGGATCGCTGGTGCTCCGATCTCGTGGGGTGTGTGCGAGGTCGCAGGCTGGGGTTTCCAGATGGCGAGGGGCCGGGTGCTCGACGAGATGCGTGACCTCGGGCTCACGGCTACGGAGTTCGGTCCCGAGGGCTGGCTCCCCGAGGACCCGCAGGCTCGGGCGCGGGAGCTGCGCGCCCACGGGCTGCAGGCGGTCGGGGGTTTCCTGCCGGTCGTGCTGCACGACCCTGGCCTCGACCCCACGCACGAGTTCGACGCCTTCGCCGATGCGTGCGTCGCCGCGGGCGCCGAGGTCGTCGTGCTCGCCGCAGCCACCGGCGTCAACGGCTACGACGCTCGACCGGTGCTGAGCGACGCCGAGTGGACGACGTTGTGCGCGAACCTCGACGCGCTCGACCAGCGCGCGAAGGAGCGCGGGCTGCGTGCCGCCCTGCATCCGCACGTCGGCACGCTGGTCGAGAACGCCGACGACGTGGACATCGTGCTGACCCGGTCGCGCGTGGCTCTCTGCATCGACACCGGTCACCTGATGGCCGCGGGGGTGGATCCGGTGCTGCTCACCAAGGACCACGTCGAGCGTGTCGCGCACGTCCACCTCAAGGACGTGGACGCGGCGCTCGCCACCGAGGTCCAGGAGGGGCGCGTGACCTTCAGCGACGCCGTACGCGCCGGGCTGTTCCGACCGCTCGGACAGGGCGACGTGGACGTCGCCGGCATGGTGACGCTCCTGGAGGGGCACGGCTACGACGGCTGGTACGTGCTCGAGCAGGACGTGATGCTGGACGGTGATCCCGCCGGTCCGGGGCCGATCACCGACGTGCGCGCCAGCCTGGCCTACCTGGAGGGGATCGCCTCGTGACGGGCTTCGACGTGCTGACCATGGGCCGTGTCGGCGTCGACGTGTATCCCGAGCAGGTGGGGGTCGCGCTCGACGAGGTCACGTCGTTCGGGAAGTTTCTCGGGGGCAGCCCGACCAACGTCGCGGTGGCCGCGGCGCGCCTCGGCCACCGCAGTGCGGTCATCACCCGGACCGGCGACGACCCGTTCGGCCGCTTCGTCCACCGGGCTCTGCAGGAGTTCGGCGTCGACGACCGCTTCGTGAGCGCCGTGCCCGACCTGCCCACGCCGGTGACGTTCTGCGAGATCTTCCCGCCGGACGACTTCCCGCTCTACTTCTACCGGCTCCCCACCGCGCCCGACCTGCAGATCCGCGCCGACGAGCTCGACCTCGACGCCGTCCGCGACGCGGCGGTGTTCTGGGTGACGGTGACGGGGCTGTCGGAGGAGCCGAGCCGGGAGGCGACGCTCACCGCGCTCGAGGCACGCGGTGGACGTGGGACGACCGTCCTCGACCTGGACTACCGTCCGATGTTCTGGAGCTCGGCGGAGGAGGCGACCGCACAGGTGGCGCGCGCCCTCCCGTACGCGACCGTGGCAGTCGGCAACCGCGAGGAGTGCGAGGTCGCCGTGGGCGAGCACGACCCGCAGAGCGCGGCGAAGGCGCTGCGCGACGCGGGCGTCGACCTGGCGATCGTCAAGCAGGGCCCGGCCGGTGTCCTGGGGTCGGGTGCGAGCGGCGACGTCACCGTCCCACCGGTGCCGGTCACCGTCGTGAACGGCCTGGGCGCCGGAGACGCGTTCGGCGGTGCGCTGTGCCACGGACTGCTGGAAGGCTGGGACCTTCGCCGCACCCTGACGTTCGCCAACGCGGCCGGGGCGTACGTCGCCGGCCAGCTGGCCTGCGCGGACGCGATGCCGGACGTCCACCAGGTGACCGAGATGCTCGGAGGTGGCGCATGAGCACCGGCCTCAGCGGCGCCGCGGTGGCCGACCTCCTGCGCATCCGGGTCGACGACCCCGAGCGCATCGGACGGCTCGCGGCCGAGCGCAGCCGACCGGCCGGCCTCACCGGCGCGACCGGCCGCCTCCTGCTGGTCGCCGCCGACCACCCGGCGCGGGGTGCGCTCCGGGCCGGCGACTCGCCGCTCGCGATGGGAGACCGCGCCGGCCTGCTGGACCGTGTGGTCCGCGCGCTGGCGCGTCCGGGGGTCGACGGGTTCCTCGGGACGGCCGACCTCGTCGACGACCTGCTCCTCCTGGGCGCGCTGGAGGACAAGGTCGTGTTCGGGTCGATGAACCGGGGCGGGCTGGCGGGCACGAGCTTCGAGATCGACGACCGGTTCACCGGGTACGGCGCCGCGGCGATCGACCGTGCCGGGTTGCAGGGCGGCAAGATGCTCCTGCGCATCGATCCGTCGGACCCGGCGACGGTCCGGACGATGGAGGCGTGCGCGCGAGCGGTCGACGACCTCGCCTCGCGCGGACTCGCCGCGATGGTCGAGCCGTTCATCTCGCACCGCGACGAGCACGGGCGCGTCCGCAACGACCTGACGACCGAGGCCGTCGTGCGCTCGGCGACGGTGGCCGCCGGTCTCGGGGGGACGTCGTCGCGGACCTGGTTGAAGCTGCCGGTCGTCGACGACATGGAGACGGTGCTGGCGGCGACCACGCTGCCGGTCCTGCTGCTCGGCGGAGAGGTGTCGTCCGACCAGCAGGCGCAGTTCGCGCAGTGGTCGCACGCGCTGGCCAGTCCGAACGTCCGAGGGATGGTCGTCGGTCGCTCGCTGCTCTATCCGCCGGACGGCGACGTCGAGTCCGCGGTCGACGCGACGGTGGAGATGGTCGCGCGATGAGCCGCCACGTGCTGAGGAGCGCCCCTGACGGCCAGGTCGCCGTGGACGTGACCCCGCAGAGCGCCGGTTGGGGCTTCAGCGGTCTGCGGGTCCTGCGCCTGACGGCGGGGGAGTCGTACGCCGCCGCGACCGCGGACACCGAGGTGCTGGTGGTCGCGCTGTCGGGGTCCTGCCGCGTCCGTTGCGGCACGGACGCGCTGGTGGTCGCGGGTCGACCCGACGTCTTCGCCGGTCCGAGCGACTTCGTGTACGTCCCACGTGACCAGGACTTCGAGGTGACCAGCGACGACGGCGGCCGGTTCGCCCTGGCTTCCGCACGCTGCGACCGCGTCCTGCCGTTCCGGCATCAGCCGGCCGCCGAGGTGCCGGTCGAGCTGCGCGGTGCGGGGAACGCGAGCCGGCAGGTGCACAACCTGTGCCTGCCCGACACCTTCGAGGCCGACCGGCTCCTCGTCTGCGAGGTCCTCACGCCGTCCGGCAACTGGTCGTCGTACCCGCCGCACAAGCACGACGAGCAGCGCGAGGGCGAGTCGGCGCTGGAGGAGATCTACTACTTCGAGGTCGCCGAGGGGCCGCACGGCCCGGGCATCGGCTACCAGCGGGTCTACGGCCACGCGGACGCGGAGATCGACGAGCTCGCCGAGGTCCGTACGGGCGACGTCGTCCTCATCCCGCACGGCTGGCACGGTCCGTCGATGGCGGCACCCGGCTACGACCTCTACTACCTCAACGTGATGGCCGGCCCGGGGACGGAGCGGGCGTGGCTGATCAGCGACGACCCGCAGCACGCGTGGGTCCGCGACACGTGGGCCTCGCAGGAGATCGACCCCCGGCTGCCGATGGGAGGACCCCGATGAGCACGACACGTCTCACCGTCGCCCAGGCGGTCGTCCGGTTCCTGGAGGCGCAGCACGTCGAGCGTGACGGCGTCGAGTCAGCCTTCTTCGCGGGGTGCTGGGGGATCTTCGGGCACGGGAACGTCGCCGGGGTGGGGCAGGCGCTGCTCGAGCGCGAGCAGTCGGGCGACCCGTCGCACCTGCGCTACCTCCAGGGCCGCAACGAACAGGCCATGGTCCACGCGGCGGTCGCGTACGCCCGCCAGCGCGACCGCCTCGCGGCGTTCGCGGTCACGGCCTCGATCGGCCCCGGGTCGACCAACATGATCACCGGCGCTGCGCTCGCGACGATCAACCGCCTGCCCGTGCTGCTCCTGCCCGGCGACGTCTTCGCGACCCGCGTCGCGAACCCCGTGCTGCAGGAGCTCGAGGACCCGACGAGCATGAACGCGTCGGTCAACGACGCGTTCCGTCCCGTGTCGCGCTACTGGGACCGCGTCGAGCGGCCCGAGCAGCTGCCGTCCGCAATGCTCGCCGCGATGCGCGTGCTGACCGACCCGGCCGACACCGGCGCGGTGACGCTGTGCCTTCCGCAGGACGTGCAGGCGGAGGCGTACGACTGGCCCGACGCCCTGTTCGCGCGGCGGGTCTGGCACGTCGCCCGGCCGGTGCCGGAGCCGGCGCTGGTCGAGCAGGCCGCCACGCTGATCCGTGCGGCTCGGCGTCCGTTGATCGTCGCGGGCGGTGGCGTCATCTACTCCGGCGCCGACACGGCGCTGCGCCGGTTCGCCGAGGTGACCGGCATCCCGGTCGCCGAGACCCAGGCCGGCAAGGGCTCGCTCCCGTACGACCACCCCCAGGCCGTCGGGGCCATCGGCGCCACCGGGACGGCAGCCGCGGACGCGCTCGCCGACCAGTCCGATCTCGTGATCGGTGTGGGCACCCGTTGGAGCGACTTCACGACGGCCTCGCGGACCGTCTTCGCCGATCCGGACGTCCGCTTCGTCAACCTCAACGTCGCCACGGTCGACGTCCACAAGCAGTCGGGTCTCGCGCTCCTCGCCGACGCCCGCACCGGGCTCGAGGCGCTCACCGACGCCCTCGACGGCTGGAAGGCACCCGCCGAGCACACCGCGGACGCCACCGAGCGGGCGCGGGAGTGGGACGCCGTCGTCGCCTCCGCGTACGGAGTCGAGCACACGCCGCTGATGGCCCAGTCCGCCGTGATCGGCGTCGTCAACGAGGGCACCGACCCCCGTGACGTGGTCGTCTGCGCGGCCGGCTCGATGCCCGGCGACCTGCACAAGCTGTGGCGCACGCGGGACCGCAAGGGATACCACGTCGAGTACGGCTTCTCCTGCATGGGCTACGAGATCGCGGGCGGGCTCGGCGTGAAGCTGGCTGCCCTCGACACCGACGACGACCGCGACGTCGTCGTCATGGTGGGCGACGGGTCGTACCTGATGATGGGGACCGAGCTCGTGACCGCGGTCGCCGAGCACGTGAAGATCATCGTCGTGCTGGTCCAGAACCACGGTTTCGCGTCGATCGGAGCACTGTCCGAGTCGCTCGGCTCGCAGCGCTTCGGGACCCGCTACCGTTACCGCACCGCCACCGGGCTCGACGGTGACCGGCTGCCCGTGGACCTGGCCGCCAACGCCGCCTCGCTCGGAGCCGACGTCATCTCGGCCCGGGGGATCGACGACCTCCGGACCGCGCTGCGCAGCGCGAAGGAGTCCGACCGTACGACCGTCATCCACGTGGAGACGGACCCGCTCGTGCCGGCTCCCGAGAGCCCGGCCTGGTGGGACGTCCCCGTGGCCGAGGTCTCGGAGCTCGGATCGACGCGCGAGGCGCGCGCGACCTACGAGGGCCACAAGAAGAACCAGCGTCATCATCTCGACAACGTCAGAACACAAGGAGATCGGTTGCCATGAAAACTCTCAGACTCGTCGGGGTCGTCGCGGCCTCGGCACTGGCCCTGTCCGCGTGCAGCGGGACGGGCCAGGACGACGACGGCGCGTCAGGCAACAAGGAGGACTACACCTATGCCGTGATCACGCACTCCAGCGCGGGCGACGCGTTCTGGGACCGCGTGAAGTCCGGTGCCGAGCAGGCTGCCGACGACTACGGCGTGACGGTCCAGTACGACAGCGACCCCGACCCCGCGGGTCAGTCCCAGAAGATCGACGGCGCGGTCGCCGACAAGGTCGACGGCATCGTCGTCTCGATGGCCAATCCCGACGGTCTGGAGACGAGCATCAAGGCCGCCGTCGCCGCCGGCATCCCCGTCGTGACCATCAACTCCGGCGTGGACCGCTTCAAGGAGTTCGGTGCGATCACCCACGTCGGCCAGAGCGAGGCGATCGCCGGCGCCGCCGTCGGTGAGCGCATGAAGGCGGAGGGCCTGACCAACGTCATCTGCGTCATCCAGGAGGCCGGCAACGTCGGGCTGGAGGAGCGCTGCAAGGCCGTCGGCGACACCCTCGGTGGCTCCGTCGAGAACCTCCAGGTCGACGGCACCGACGACGCCGCCGTCCAGGCGAGCATCACCTCCAAGCTCCAGGCGGACACGTCGATCGACGGCGTCCTCACCCTCGGCGGCCAGTACGCGATCGACGCCGTCGGTGCGGTCGAGCAGGCCGGCAGCGGAGCCAAGATCGCGACGTTCGACCTCTCCGAGGACGTCATCACGAACATCCAGGACGGCAAGATCCTCTTCGCCGTCGACCAGCAGCCGTACGTGCAGGGCTACCTGGGCGTGACGACGCTCTACCTGAAGGACATCAACGGCAACGACGTCGGCGGCGGCCAGCCGGTCAACTCGGGTCCCGCGTTCGTCACGCAGGACAACGCCGACGCCGTCCTCGAGTTCGCGAAGAACGGCACGCGCTGACGTACCGGGTGGGGGCCACGCCGGCGCGCGGCCCCCACCACCCCCTCCGACCCCGCCGCCCCTTCAGACCCCGCCGTGACAGGAGACCGACGATGGCAACAGCAACGGCACCCCCAGACGAACGCGTCGCGACGACGGGGCCGCTCGCGCGGCTCCTGAAGCGCCCCGAGATCGGCGCCCTGATCGCGGCGCTGGTGGTCTTCCTCTTCTTCGCGCTGACCACGGAGACGTTCGCCACGCCGGCCGGCGCGAGCACGTGGCTCCAGACGTCGTCGACGATCGGGATCATGGCGGTCGCCGTCTCGCTCCTCATGATCGGCGGCGAGTTCGACCTCTCCGCCGGTGTCATGACCGGGTTCACGGGGCTGACGGTCGGGGTGATGACGACGCACTGGGGCGTGAACATCTGGGTCGCGATCCTGCTGGCGCTGGTGCTCGCGCTCGCGGTCGGTGCCCTCAACGGCTTCATGGTCATGAAGACGGGTCTGCCGAGCTTCATCGTCACGCTCGGCACGTTCTTCGTCCTCCAGGGCATCGACCTCGCGCTGGTCAAGCTGATCATCGGCCAGGTCGCGATCCAGGGGATGTCGAACGTCCCCTACTACGACCAGCCGCAGAAGATCTTCGGATCGACCTTCTCGGTCGGGGGCGCCACCATCCACGTCTCGGTGATCTGGTGGATCGCCGTCACGATCATCGCGTCGTGGGTGCTGCTGCGGACCCGGGCGGGCAACTGGATCTTCGCGGTCGGCGGCGCGCAGGCGGCCTCACGCCAGGTCGGCGTCCCGGTGTTCCGGACGAAGATCGGCCTCTTCATGACCACGGCCTTCGCCGGCTGGATCGTGGGCATGCTCGTGCTGTTCCGTACGTCCACCGTGCAGAGCAACACGGGCATCGGCCAGGAGTTCATCTACATCATCTGCGCCGTCGTCGGCGGCTGCCTGCTCACGGGCGGGTACGGCTCGGCGATCGGCGCCGCGCTCGGCGCCCTGATCTACGGGATGGTCAACCAGGGCATCCCGTACTCCGGGTGGGACAGCAACTGGCTGAAGGCGGTCCTCGGCGTGATGCTCCTCGGGGCCTGCCTGATCAACAACTGGGTTCGCAAGAGGGCGGAGAACGCACGATGAGCGCTGCGAGCAAGGACCAGAAGGCGGACGACGTCAGCACGAGCGCGCCGCCGCCCCCAGGGACCCCGATCATCGAGGTCAAGGACATCGGCAAGCGCTACGGCAACGTCATCGCGCTCAGCGACGTCACGACGACGGTGAAGGCCGGCGAGGTGACGTGCATCCTCGGCGACAACGGTGCCGGCAAGTCGACGTTCATCAAGATCCTCGCCGGTGCTCACGAGCACAGCGAGGGGACGCTGCTCATCGACGGCATCGCGCGCCAGTTCTCGAGCCCGAGGGCCGCGCTCAGCCTCGGCATCGCCACGGTCTACCAGGACCTGGCGGTCGTGCCGCTGATGCCGGTGTGGCGCAACTTCTTCCTCGGGTCGGAGCCGACGAAGGGGGCCGGCCCGCTGCGGCGCCTCGACATCGACGCCATGAAGCGCATCACCAAGAGCGAGCTCGCCGGCATGGGCATCGACCTGCGCGACGTCGACCAGCCGATCGGGACGCTGTCGGGCGGTGAGCGCCAGTGCGTCGCGATCGCCCGAGCGGTCTACTTCGGCGCGCGCGTGCTGATCCTCGACGAGCCCACCGCTGCTCTCGGCGTCAAGCAGTCGGGAGTGGTCCTGAAGTACATCGCGAAGGCCCGCGAGCGTGGCCTGGGCGTCGTCTTCATCACGCACAACCCGCACCACGCGTACCCGGTCGGCGACCGCTTCGTGCTGCTGCGTCGCGGTCGCAGCATGGGCGACTTCCCGAAGGCGGAGATGACGCTCGACGAGCTCACCGCGATGATGGCCGGCGGGGCCGAGCTGGAGGCGCTGAGCCACGAGCTCAGCCGCGACCTCGGCGCCGACTCGACGATCGCCCAGGAGATGGAGGCGGACGCGGCGGGCGTCGAGGCGGCGATGGACGCCGGCTCGCAGCCGGACGGAGGAACCCGGGGATGACGGGGGACCTCGGCGTCGGGGTCGTCGGCCTCGGGTGGATGGGCGAGGCCCACACCCGGGCGTACGCTCGCCTCCTCCACCACTACCCGGCCGCGCCGCTGCGGCCACGTCTCGTCGCCGTCGCGGATCCCGCCGACGACGACCGGATCGCCCGCGGGGCGACCGCGTACGGGTTCGCCCACACCTACACCGACTGGCACGACCTGCTGGACCGTGACGACGTGGACGTCGTGTCCGTGACCGGCCCGAACTACGTCCACGCCGAGATCGGCGTCGCCGTCGCCGAGGCGGGCAAGCACCTGTGGATCGAGAAGCCGGTGGGGCGCAGCGCGGCGGAGACGCGCGCCGTCGCCGCCGCGGTGCAGGCCGCTGGAGTGCAGTCGGCGGTCGGCTTCAACTACCGCAACGCGCCGGCCGTCGAGCGCGCGCGCGAGCTCGTCGGGAGCGGCCGTCTCGGCACGGTGACCCACGTCGACGTCCGGTTCTGCTCCGACTACGCGGCCCACCCGCAGGGTGCGCTCTCGTGGCGGTTCCAGAACGCGTACGCCGGATCCGGGGTGCTGGGCGACCTCGTCAGCCACGCGGCGGACCTCGCCCGGTACGTCGTCGGCGAGATCGCCGAGCTGGTGGCCGACGACGCACGGTTCGTGGCACAGCGACCGCCGGCGGTCGGCGCCGCCTCGCACTTCTCTCGCGGCGGCGAGGGCCCGCTGCTCGACGTGGAGAACGAGGACTACGTCGGGGCGCTGCTGCGCTTCGCGGGCGGGGCGCGCGGCACGCTCGTCTCCAGCCGCGCGTCGGTGGGGGAGCAGTGCACGTACGGCATCGAGGTGCACGGCACCAGCGGGGCGCTGGCCTGGGACTTCCGACGGATGGGGGAGCTGCGGGTGTGCCTCGACCAGGACTACCAGGACGCCTCGTACGCGACGTGGTTCTCGACGCCGCGCGACGGCGAGCTCGGAGCCTTCCAGCCGGGGACGGGCATCGCGATGGGCTACGACGACCTCAAGGTGATCGAGGCCGAGCGGCTCGTCCGGTCGATCGCCGACGGCAAGCCGTACGGCGCGACGCTGCACGACGCGGTCGTCGCCGCGGAGACCGTTGAGGCGCTCGGGACGTCGGTCGCCGAGCGCCGGTGGGTGAGCCTGTGAGCGCCGAACTGAGGGTCGGGGTCGTCGGGGTCGGCGCGATGGGTGCGGACCACGTCCGCACGCTGTCGGAGGCCGTCCCGTCGACCCGGGTGACCGAGGTCTTCGACCGGGACACCGACCGCGCCAAGCAGGTCGCCGAGCTCGCCGGAGGGCGCGTGGCCGAGTCGGCCGAGGGGCTCGTGCACTCGGCCGACGTCGACGCCGTCGTCGTGGCCTCCCCGGACTCCACCCATGCGGCGCTCGTCCTCGCCTGCCTCGCGGCGGGCAAGCCGGTGCTGTGCGAGAAGCCGCTCGCGGTGACGGCGGACGACGCGCTGCGTGTCGTCGAGGCCGAGGTCGCCGGTGGCCGCAGGCTCGTCCAGGTCGGGTTCATGCGCCGGTACGACCCGGGTTACGCCCGGCTCAAGCGGACCCTCCGCGCGGGGCTGCTCGGCGAGCCTCGCATGGTGCACAACGTCCACCGCAACGCTGCGTCCGGCCCCGGCTCCACCGGCGCCTCGATCGTGACCGGCTCGATGATCCACGAGCTCGACACGGTCCCGTGGCTCCTCGACGACCGCATCGTCGGCATCCGTGTGACGTCACCGGTAGCCGACGGGCTGCCGGACCCGCAGCTGGCCGTGATCGAGATGGCCTCCGGGATCCTCGCCACGGTGGAGGTGTTCGTGAACGCCGCCTACGGGTACGACGTACGGTGCGAGGTCGTCGGCACGGCGGGGACCGCCTCGCTCGCACCCGCGGTGCCGGTCAGCCTCCGGTCGGCCGGCACGGACGGGGTGGAGGTCAGCTCCGACTTCGTCGCCCACTTCGCCGACGCGTACCGGGTCGAGCTCCTCGCATGGTCGCGCGCGGCGCTCGCCGGTGGAGCCGAGGGCCCCAGCGCCTGGGACGGCTATCTCGCCAACGTGGTGGCCGAGGCGGGCGTCGCGGCGCTCCACAGCGGCGAACGCCACGCGGTCTCGCCGGTCGACCGGCCGTCCCTCTACGACGAGGGCGTCCGATGAGCAGGGTGAGGATCGGGCTGGTGGGTGCCGGACGCATCGGTGCGGCGCACGCGCGCACGCTCGCCGAACGCGTCCACGGCGCTGACCTGGTCGCCGTCGCCGACCCCCGCCCGGGTGCCGCCGAGGCGCTGGCCGGGCCGCTGGGGGCGCGCGGCGTGACGACGCCCGACGCGATCTTCGGGGCGGACGACGTCGACGCGGTCGTCGTCGCTGCCTCGTCGACATCGCACTCCGCGCTGGTGGTCGCCGCCGCTGAGGCGGGCAAGCACGTGTTCTGCGAGAAGCCGGCCGGCATGTCGTTGGCGGAGATCGACGCCGCCCGGGCCGCGACGGCCTCGGCGGGCGTGGCGTTCCAGGTGGGGTTCAACCGACGGTTCGCCCGCGACTTCCGCGAGGCGCGCGACGCGATTGCCGACGGAGCGGTCGGCTCGGTACGCATGCTCCGCTCGCTCACGCGCGACCCCGGCGACGGCCCGCCCGATCCCGGTGCGGTGCCGCCGTGGACGATCTTCACGCAGACCCTGATCCACGACTTCGACACGCTGGCGTGGCTGAACCCCGGTGCACGAGCAGTCGACGTGCTCGCGACCGCCGACGCCCTGGTCGCGCCGGAGTTCCGGCCGTCGGGGCTGCTGGACTCGGCGGTCGTCGTGATCCGCTACGACAACGGGGCGATCGCGACCGCGGAGGCGTGCTTCGCCGCCGCGTACGGGTACGACGTCCGCGCCGAGGTGCTCGGCTCGCACGGCATGGTCACCGCGGGCGACGGCGCGAGCTCGTCGATGCGGCTGCACGCCTCCGCGGGGCGCCTGGCGCGCACGACCCACAGCGACGTCGCCCTGCTCGGTGACGCGTACGCCGCGGAGTTCGACGAGTTCGTCGACGCGGTGGGGGAGGGGCGCGCACCGTCCGTCACCGGTGACGACGCGCGCGCGGCGTTCGCGGTGGCCGAGGCCTGCATCGCGTCGATGCAGACCGGCTCCCGCGTGGGGGTCGACGTGGGGGTCGCCGCGTGACCTTCACGCTCGCGGTGTGCTCCGAGATGGTCCACCTCGACCTGCCTCACCTCGAGCGCGTCCGTCGCCTCCACGAGGCGGGCTTCGCGGTGGAGATCTGGGACTGGACGACCAAGGACGCCGACGCCCTCGTCGCGACCGAGGCACGCTTCACGTCGATGACGGGCTACGTCACCGGTGACCTCGTGACCGAGGCGGGGGCCGACGACCTGCTCCGGACGGCAGCCGAGTCGATCGCCTTCGCCGACCGGATCGCGTGCCCGACCCTCAACGTCCACGGCACGGGTCTCGGCGAGGGCGGCATCCCCGTGCGGCCCGTGGAGGTCGTGACGGGCGACATGTGGCTGGCGGCGCTGCGGACCCTGGAGCGCCTCGCCGCGCTGGCCGAGCAGGAGGGCGTGACGTACGTCCTCGAGAACCTCAACACCGCCGTCGACCACCCCGGCACCCCGTTCGCCCGGGCCGCAGACACGCTCGCCCTCGTCCGGGCTGTCGGCAGCCCGAGCCTGCGGATGAACCTCGACCTCTACCACGCGCAGATCGGCGAGGGGAACCTCGTCGAGCTGGTACGCGAGGCTGCGCCGTACCTCGGGGAGGTCCAGGTCGCCGACGTCCCCGGCCGCTGCGAGCCGGGCACCGGCGAGGTGCGCTGGTCGTACGTCGCCCGCGCGCTCGCCGATGCCGGCTACGAGGGTGTGGTGGCGATGGAGGCGTGGGCGTCGGGCGACTCCGACGTCGCGCTGATGCGGTTCCGCGAGGCGTTCACGCTCTGACGCGCTCCAGGTGGTCGCGTCCGCGTCAGATGACCGCGCCGTGGTCGGGGTCGTCGCCGCGGTCGTGGTCGCCGCGACGCACCAGCAGCACGACCAGCGCCACCACGAATCCGACGACCGCGAGCGCCGGCACGACCCCTGGCACGGGAGCACCGCTGATGGCGAGGACGAACAGCAGCGCGGGGACGCCGAGGAGGCCGCCCCAGGCGAGGCGGCTCCACCGGTCGCCGTGCGGGAGCGGGCCGGGGTCAGGCGGGACGAAGTCGCCCTCGCCCCACTCGTCATCGCCGTCGTCGGGGACCGGGTCGGACCAGCGGGGCTGGAACGTGCCGTGCTGAGCGAGCAGGTCGTGAGGGTCCGGCGCGCCCGGCGGGTCGGCAGGGGTGTCGCGGTCCGGAAGGGGCTCGGGGACGGACAGCTCGAGCCCGGCGACGATGCGCTCGAACTCCTCGTCGTCCGACGTCGGTGTGCCGCTCATCGGGCCGGGTCGCCTTCTCGGGTGGAGCCGGCGGTGTGCCGGGCGATGAACTCCGCCGACTCGGTCCAGATCCGCTCGGCGTCGTTGTCGATCGTGGCCACGTGGTAGCTGTCGTGGAGGATCGTCTCGATCGCGACCGCCGACGAGACGCCCGCCAGGATGATCCGCGCCGACGACGGGTCGACCACGTGGTCCTCCGTCGACCGGAACAGGAGCAACGGCTGCGAGACCCGGTGCAGATTGGCGCGGACGTCGGCCCACAGCCGGGTCTGCGACCAGAGCGCATGCAGCGGCGTCCGGTCGTAGCCGGACTCCTCGACGCCGGTCCTCTTGATGTCGTTGCCGATGCCCGGCAGCGACGCCACGACGTGCCGGAGCACCGGGAGCGCGGCGAGGCGACGGTCGACCAGGTTGACCGCAGGGTTGACCAGGACCAGGGCGTCGACGTCGGACGGGCGCTGCTCCGCCAGCCGCAGCGACAGCGCTCCACCCATCGAGAGCCCGGCGACCGCCACGTGGTCGCAGCGCGCCCGGAGCTCGGTCAGCGCGCGGTCGGCCTCGGCGTACCAGTCCTCCCAGCGTGTGGTGTTCATCTCGCGCCAGGTGGTGCCGTGACCGGGGAGCCGGGGCACCCGTACGGTCATGCCCTGCTCGGCGAGCGCGTGCCCCCACGGCGACATCGAGGCAGGTGAGCCGGTGAAGCCGTGGACGAGGAGCACCCCCGTACGGCCGCCGTCGGCGGACATCGGGTGCGCGAGCGGATGGATCGGGGAGGAGTCGGGCATGGCCCCATCTTCGCCCAGGCCCCGGCCGTCCGTACAGCGCCGGGCGCCAGGCGCTGTACGCTTTCGCTGATCGAGGAGGAGATCTCTTGCTCTACTGGCTGCTCAAGTTCGTGATCCTCGGCCCGGTGCTGCGGTTGATCTTCCGCCCCGAGGCCACGGGGAACGAGAACGTCCCGACCACGGGGCCGGTGATCCTCGCGAGCAACCACCTCTCGTACAGCGACTGGCTCTTCATGCCGCTCGTCGTCCCGAGGCGTGTCACCTTCGTCGCGAAGGCCGAGTACTTCACCACGCCCGGCATCAAGGGATGGTTCCAGAAGAACTTCTTCTCCGGGACCGGGCAGGTGCCGATCGACCGTACGGGTGGGCGTGCCTCCGAGGGAGCGATCCTCACCCAGCTCCGCCTCCTCAACAAGGGCGAGGTGTGCGGCATCTACCCCGAGGGCACCCGGTCGCCGGACGGCCGTCTCTACCGAGGCCGCACGGGCGTCGCCCGACTGGCGCTCGAGTCCGGGGTGCAGGTCATCCCGGTCGCGGTGACCGGCACCAACGTGGTGGCGCCGCCCGGCAAGATCTTCGGCCGCTACACCCGCCCGTCGGTCCGCTTCGGCACGCCGCTCGACTTCAGCCGGTACGAGGGCATGGCCGACGACCGTTACGTCCTGCGGGCGATCACCGACGAGATCATGTACGAGATCATGCGCCTGTCAGGACAGGAGTACGTCGACACGTACGCGTCCCGCTCGCGCAAGCCCGAGCCCGAGAACCCGGCCGACCCCGAGGTCCGCGAGCTTCCCAAGGCGTCGTAGGGACGGCGAGATGGACCGCATCACGCGCGCCGCGCAGCAGGTCGACGACCAGTTCTTCCGGGTGCTGACGGTCCTCCGAGCGGTCACGCTGGTCTACGCCGTCGGCGTCAACGCCGCGCGCTGGCGCGACTTCGAGCATCCCGGCGCAGCCTGGGTGCTGATCGGCGTCATGGTGGTGTGGTCCGGCATCGTCACCTGGCTGTACGAGCCGCGCCACCGTGCGAC